>NZ_CAWMPM010000041.1:0-95291 GCF_963869435.1 Nocardia violaceofusca NBRC 14427 | reverse complement strand
GGTCGGCCAGCCCCGCCGGTTCGCCTTGTGCCGGTGGACTTCGGCGAGCGCGTCGCGGGCGCGGTCGGCCGCATCGCGGACACCGGGCAGCTCGACCAGGGGTTGCAGCACATCGGTCACGACCCACACGCTAGCCGAGCGCATCACGGGGCCGACCGGGGTCCGCGTCCCGGGCCCACCGTTCGGGACCGGTACGCGGCGCAGGTCACAGTCCGTTAGGGTCACATCGTGGCCGCGGTCACGCTGCGGCCGACGCGTATCCGATGGACAGGCCCGATGGAGGCGAGATGACCGACACCACCGCTGAGCACCGAGACGTGTACCCGCCTACCGCCGAATTCGCCGCGGCGGCCAATGCCGATGCGTCCATCTACGAGCGGGCGACGGCGGATCGCGACGGGTTCTGGGCCGAGCAGGCGCAGCGGCTGCACTGGCATCAACCGTGGGATCGGGTGCTGGACTGGGACGACGCGCCGTTCGCGCGCTGGTTCACCGGCGGCAAGCTCAACGTCGCCTACAACTGCGTGGACCGCCACGTCGCCGACGGCTACGGCGACCAGGTCGCCATCCACTGGGAAGGTGAGCCCGGCGATTCCCGCTCGATCACCTACGCCCAACTGCAGGCCGAGGTGAGCCAGGCCGCCAACTACTTCACCGAACTCGGCCTCGTCGCCGGCGATCGGGTCGCGATCTACATGCCGATGGTTCCCGAGGCCATCGTCTCGATGCTGGCCTGCGCGCGGCTGGGCCTGACCCATTCGGTGGTCTTCGCCGGCTTCTCCCCCAGCGCCCTGCGCCAGCGCGTCGACGACGCCGAGGCCCGCCTGGTGATCACCACCGACGGACAGTGGCGCCGCGGTAAGGCCGCACCGCTGAAGGAAGCCGTCGACGAGGCGCTCTACGCCCACGGCGACGTGCCGCACAGCGTGGAACACGTACTGGTGGTGCGCCGCACGAATATCGAGATCCCGTGGACCGAGGGCCGCGACCTGTGGTGGCACGAAACCGTCGCCCAGGCCAGTCCCGAGCACGAGGCCCAGCCTTTCGATGCCGAGCACCCGCTCTACATCCTCTACACCTCCGGCACCACCGGAAAACCCAAGGGCATCCTGCACACCTCCGGCGGCTACCTGACCCAGGTCGCCTACACCCACCACTACGTCTTCGACCACAAACCCGGCGCCGACGTGTACTGGTGCACCGCCGACATCGGCTGGGTCACCGGGCACTCCTACATCGTGTACGGCCCGCTGGCCAACCGCGCCACCCAGGTCGTCTACGAGGGCACCCCCAACTTCCCCGACGAGCACCGGCACTGGCAGATCATCGAAAAGTACGGTGTCACAATCTATTACACCGCACCCACGCTGATCCGCACCTTCATGAAGTGGGGCCGCGAGATCCCCGACGCCCACGATCTGTCCTCACTGCGCGTGCTCGGCTCGGTCGGCGAACCGATCAACCCCGAAGCGTGGCGCTGGTACCGGGAAGTCATCGGCGCGGGCAGCGCACCCATCGTGGACACCTGGTGGCAGACCGAAACCGGCGCCATCATGATCTCCCCGCTGCCCGGCATCACCCCCGCCAAACCCGGCGCCGCCATGGCCCCGCTGCCCGGCATCACCGCGAAAGTCGTGGACGAGGAAGGCAATTCGGTCGAAAACAATCGAACCGAAGCCGAATCTTCGGACCGCTCCGCAAGCTCCGCGGTCGTCGGATACCTCGTGCTGGACCAGCCGTGGCCGTCGATGCTGCGCGGCATCTGGGGCGACGACGAACGCTACAAGGCCACCTACTGGGAACGCTTCGCCGCCCAGGGCTGGTACTTCGCCGGCGACGGCGCCAAGATCGACGCCGACGGCGCGCTGTGGGTCCTGGGCCGCGTCGACGACGTCATGAACGTCTCCGGCCACCGCATCTCCACCGCCGAAGTCGAATCCGCGCTCGTCGGCCACCACAGCGTCGCCGAGGCCGCGGTCGTCGGCGCCAGCGACGCCACCACCGGACAGGGCATCGTCGCCTTCGTCATCCTCACCGGCGGCTCGAACAACTCCGGACAACAACTGGTGGACGAGCTCAAGGCCGAGGTCTCCCGCGAGATCAGCCCCATCGCACGCCCCCGCGAGATCCACATCGTGCCCGAACTACCCAAGACCCGCTCCGGCAAGATCATGCGCCGCCTGCTGCGCGACGTCGCCGAGGGCCGCGAACTCGGCGACACCTCCACCCTGGTCGACCCCAACGTGTTCGAAGCCATCCGCGCCTCCAACGCCTGATCGACCGCGCTTGTCGAGCCCACGTCCGGTGCCGCACCGGGCGTGGGCTCGCCCGTTCGCGCCGCTGGAACGCGAAGGCGGCGGTAGCCGGCCACATCGGAACCGGTAAAATTCGTCGAGGAGTGCCGGGAAGTCTGGTCGGCGTGTGGTTGGTGAGCCCGTTGCGGGAGTGCCCGCCGCAGTCGCCGTCCGCTCCCGAAAGGATCTCCGTGATCGTCGCGCTGCGCTCCGAGCTCGCTCGTTATCTCCGCACCGAAACCGTCGGCGGCGCATTACTGCTCGTCGCCGCGGCGGTGGCGCTGCTGTGGGCCAACTCTCCGTGGCGCGACAGCTATTTCGCGATGGTGGACACGCCCCTCGCGATCCCGCCGCTGCATCTGGACCTCACTCTGGGCGATTGGACCGAGGACGGTCTGCTCGCGGTGTTCTTCTTCGTCGCCGGGCTCGAGCTCAAACGCGAACTCGTCGTCGGCGAGCTGGCCGATCGCAAACGGGCCACGCTCCCGGTGGTGGCCGCGGTGGGCGGGGTGATCACCCCCGCGGTGATCGCCTTCACCATCGGCTGGGGTGTGCCGGGGATGGATCGCGGCTGGGCGATTCCGGTGGCGACCGATATCGCCTTCGCGCTGGCCGTCCTGGCCATGACCGGCTCGCGAATTCCGTCCGGGGCGAGGGTGTTTCTGCTCAGCCTGGCCGTCGTCGACGATCTGATGGCGATCGTCTTGATCGCGGTGCTGTTCACGACCACGGTGGCCGTCGGCTGGCTGGCCGGCGCGGCCGCCTGCTTCGCGGGCTGGGCCGTGGCGCAACGACTGCGTATTCGTACCCCGCTGGTGTATGTGCCGCTGGCGCTGCTGTCGTGGTACGCCCTGCACGAGGCCGGGATTCATCCCACGCTGGCGGGTGTGATCTGCGGGCTGCTGACCCGGGTACGCCCGGATCCGGAGGAGGACGAGGCGCCGGCGGCCCGGCTGGAGCATCTGTTCCAGCCGATTTCCGCGGGCGTGTGCGTCCCGTTGTTCGCTCTGTTCGCCTCCGGAGTTCCGTTGTCCACCAAGGTTTTCGGCGAAATGTTCACCTCCCGGCTGTCCCTGGCGATCATCGCCGGACTGCTCATCGGCAAAACCGTGGGCATCTTCGGCTCGAGCTGGCTGGCGATACGGTTCGGAATCGCCAGGCGGCCCGCCGGTCTCGGCAATCGGGATATGTCGGCCCTGTCGGTACTGGGCGGGATCGGTTTCACCGTTAGCCTCTTGGTGGCAGAACTCGCGTTGCCCGACCGGGCCGCGACCGAACTGGCGAAAGCCGCCGTGTTGATGACGTCCTTGGCGGCCTCTCTGCTCGGTTCGGCGCTACTGTTGCGGCGTGGGCGGGCGCATCAGGCGCGGCGAGACGCGAGTGCGGCCACCGAATACGAGTGAAGGCCGGACAGCACCGGGACATGGAGAAGGGTCGAGCAATTGAGCTTCACAAACGGCGGTAACGACGCGGGCCGAAACCGGACCATCACCTCGATTCCGCTGTCCGAGGTCGATACCACCGCGAATGCCAGCGTCGGGGATCTGGTGCGCGACGCCGCCGAGCAGATGTCGACGCTGGTCCGCGCCGAGGTGGAGCTGGCCAAGGCCGAGGTGACCGGCGAGATCAAGAAGGGCCTGCAGGGCAGCGTCTTCTTCATCGGCGCGCTGACGGTGCTGCTGTTCTCGTCGTTCTTCTTTTTCTTCTTCCTCGCCGAGCTGCTGGATGTGTGGCTGTACCGGTGGGCGGCGTTCCTGATCGTCTTCGTGCTGATGATCGTCGTGGTGGCGGTGCTGGGGCTGCTCGGCTACCGGAAGGTCCGCAAACTGCGCGCGCCGGAGAAGACGATCGAATCGCTCAAGGAAACCCGGACGGTGCTGCCGCACGGCTTCGGCTCACACGCCGACGGCCCGGCCGGCAAGCCGACGGCATAGTCCGGCGATTACGCTTTCGGCGTGTCGTCGAATCCGCTTCCCGATCCGTCCAGCGTCCGCTTCGACGGCCCGTGGACGCATCGCGACGTGCACGCCAACGGCATCCGCTTCCACATCGCCGAGGGCGGCGCCGACGATGCGGTGGGCGATCCCGCGCGGCCGCTGGTCGTCCTGCTGCACGGCTTCGGCGATTTCTGGTGGTCTTGGCGGCATCAGCTGACCGGCCTCACCCAGGCCGGCTATCGCGCGGTCGCGGTCGATCTGCGCGGGTACGGCGATTCCGACAAGCCTCCGCGCGGCTACGACGGCTGGACGCTGGCCGGTGATATCGCCGGCCTGGTGCGGGCGCTCGGGCATACCGACGCCACCCTGGTCGGCCATGCCGAGGGCGGGCTGGTGTGCTGGGCGACCGCGGTGCTGCATCCGCGGGTGGTGCGGTCGATCGCGCTGATCGCGTCACCGCATCCGGTGGCGTTGAAGCGGGCCGTGCTGCGCGATCGTCGCCAGCGCGCGGCCTATCTGCCGAATTTCCTGCGGTATCAGCTGCCGCGGTACGGCGAGCGCCGGCTGACCCGCCAGGACGGATTCGAAATCGAACGTCTCGTGCGCGAGCGGGTCGCGCCGCGGTGGGCGGGCACCACGGAGTTCGTCGACACCGCCCAGCGCATGCGCTCGGCGATCCGGATACCCGGCGCGGCGCACTGCGCCCTGGAGTATCAGCGCTGGGCCTTCCGCAGTCAGTGGCGTCCGGACGGCCGCCGCTTCCTGGCGGCGATGCGCGAACCCGTCCGTGTGCCGACGCTGATCCTGCGCGGCGACGCCGACCACTACATGCTCGAATCCACCGTGCGCGGCGCCGGCAAACTCGCGCCCGGCCGCCGCGTGGTCACGATTCCGGCGGCGGGGCACTTCGCCCACCAGGAGAATCCGGACGCCGTCACGACGGAACTGTCGAAACTGCTGGGCGACCCGGCCACCGCGCAATACGCCTGACGCGAGCGGATCCTCAGCTCAGGACGCAGTCACCGGTGCCGACGGGCGCGGTCGAATTCGACGCGGCCTCCAGATCGGATTCGACCTCCTTCAAGGTGAGGACATAGCCGGTGTCGTCGTCGGTGACCGCCGCGCCGAAGACCACGCCCAGCACCTCACCGTCGGTGTCGACCAGGGGGCCACCGGAATTGCCGGCGCGGACCCGGCCACGCACGGTGTAGACCTGCCGTTCGACGGTGTTGCTCTTGTAGATGTCGGGACCGGTCAGCTCGAGCGTCTCGCGGACCCGGGCCGCGCTGGCGGTGTAGGGGCCACCGCCGGGATAGCCGAGGACGATCGAACTCTGGCCGGACTTTCCGGGCGACGGCGCGAGCGGGATCACCGGCGCGTTGAGTCCGGGAACGGCCAGGATGGCGACGTCCTTGGACGGATCGAACAGCACGACCGTCGCGTCCAGGCGGCCGCGCGCGGTGTCGACCTGCACGGTGGAGGTGCCCGCGACCACGTGCGCATTTGTCATGATGCGCTCGGGCGCCACGACGAATCCGGAGCCCTCCAGCGCGCGCTGGCAACTCGGCGCGACCCCGTTCACACGCAACACGCTGTGCTGAAGATTCAGCGCGACGGGCGTGTCGAGAACGCTCGGGTCCGGCGGCTCGACCGCGGCGATCGGCGCGCGGCCGAACGGGCCGATCACCTCCGGCAGGCCCGACGTGTTGAGCAGTTTGGAGAATTCGTTCGGCACCCGGCGCAGCCAATTCGGCGCGACCCCGTTCACGTCGGCGAGCACCCGGGAACCGTTGACCGCGGCCGCGATACCCGGTTGCGACGACGATGCCAGCGGCAACGCCAGCAGCCAGGCGGTGACCAGCACGGCCACGCACTGCAGCGCCGCACCCACCACGCTGTCGATACTGCGGGTGAACGGATGCCGCATACCGCTGCGCGCCGCGCGGCCGAGCACCATGCCCGCCACCTCGCCGACGATCACCAGCGCGACGATGAGCACGACGCCCACCAGGACGCGCTTACGGCCCTCGCTGATGTGCTGCAGGATGTGCGGCGCGATCAGGATGCCGGCCACCGCGCCGAGCACCACACCGAGAAATCCGAGCGCCGAGGCCACCGCACCCTGTCTCCACCCCGAGGTGGCGGCCAGCAGCGCGATGATGACGACCGCGAGGTCGAGCCACCCGGAACTACTCATAACGTCATCCCCACTGCCGCGAGCGAAGCCTGCAGATCACGCACGTCGTGGTGATCCCAGTCCCGCTCCCATCCCGATACCGCAAGCAGACCGGCGAGCACACCGGCGGTGAAACCCCAGACGAGCATGCCATCGACGGCGAAGGCCGGCCCCATGTACCCCAGGGGATGGCGAACGACGAACCGGTTCGCCGGGTCGATCAGATCCGCCAGCGGCACCCGCACCACGCGGGCGGCTTCGGTTTCGCTGACCACCCCCACCTCCCCGGGCGTGCGCCAATACGCGACCACGGGCGTGACGTCGAACCGGGACGGTGGGACGAAGATCTTGGGCAGGACGGCGAACGGTTCGACACCCACGGGGTCGAGACCGGTCTCCTCGCGCGCCTCGCGCAGTGCGGTGCCGACGGGACCGTCGTCACCCGGCTCCACGCCTCCGCCGGGGAACGCGACCTGCCCGCGATGTTGGCGCAGGGTGGCCGCACGCTGAGTCAGCAATACGTCCGCGTCGGCGGGCAGGCCGCCACGAGCTCCCGGATCGGCGTCCGGCGAACCGCCGAACAACACGAGTACCGCGGCCTCCCGGGGTCGCAACGCGGCCGATACCAGCTTGCCCGCGGTGCGATTGAGCACCTGATTCACGCCCGTCGGATCGGCCGGTTCGTGTTCGGCGACTCCGCGCAACCAGTCCGGGATGTCGGTGGCGAGCAGGTGCGGCCGGTGTTCTGCTGTCGAATTGTCGTTCATATCGGATCTATCGAGCACGGACGAGGTCCTCCACGGTTGTGCGCACTGCCTCCGCGTCCGGTCCGTACCGGTCGTGCCGGATCAATCCCTCGCCTGTCCTCGCGTCCCGCCCGTTCACACCCGCACCCCCAATTCCTGCGCGACCGTGGCGGCGACGTCGTCGGCGGTATCGAACGGCCGGACCACCACCTTCGCGATCGAACCGTCGGCGCGGACCAGGACCGAGACCGGCAGGACCGCCGGCGCCCGCACCGCCGTCCGCACCTTTCCGGCGCCGTCCTGCGTACCCGGCAGATGCACGTCGAGGTCGCGCAACCGGGCCATCGCCTTGGCCTCGTCGGGATCGCTGTGCACGGTCAGCACGGTCAGCGCGCTACCGGCGCGGGCCGAGAATTGCTGCAGCGCGGGCAGTTCCCGCGCGCACGGCTCACACCAGTAGGCCCACAGATTCACCAGGGCCGGACGGCCGGCCAACGCCTCGCCGAGGTCGACCGGACGCCCGTCGGCCAGACATTCGAGCGTGATTCCGGCCAGCGGACCGGCGGCAGGCGTAGGTGGCCGCCCCGTCGGATCACCCGGCCGCGGGCAATCGGCCAGTGCGGCCGCGGCACGCTGCCCGTCGGACACCGCAGCCGGCCCACCCTGGACCGCGGTGGTGGTGACGGACGGGCCGCGGTCGTCGCCGCGCGGCCAGACCGCGACCGCGAGCGCCACCACCGCTATGAGAATGACGAACGCCCATCGCCACGCCGTCGGAACCGATTTCACCGGCCCACCAATTCGAGCAGATGCTCGGCCTCGGGTCCCTTCACCAGTGCGGCGGCCGTCACGGGGTCGGTCGGGCCGATTCCGAACGAGGGGCAATCCTTGGCCAGCAGGCAGGCGCCGCACGCCGGTTTACGGGAATGGCAGACGCGGCGGCCGTGGAAGATCACCCGATGCGAGAGCATCGTCCATTCCTTGCGCTCGATCAGTTCGCCGACGGCGTGTTCGATCTTGACCGGATCGTCCTCGGTGGTCCATTTCCATCGCTGCACCAGCCGCGAGAAATGGGTATCGACAGTGATTCCCGGCACATCGAAGGCATTGCCGAGGATGACATTGGCGGTCTTGCGCCCGATGCCCGGCAATTTCACCAATTCGGACATCGTGTGCGGCAGCACGCCCTCGTGCTGTTCCACCAACGCCTGTCCCAGCCCGATCAGCGAACTCGTCTTGTTGCGGTAGAAGCCGGTGGGCCGGATGTATTCCTCGAGTTCCGTGCGGTCGGCCGCGGCATAGGCCTCGGCGTCGCGGTACCGGGCGAACAATGCCGGGGTCGTCTGATTCACCCGGACGTCGGTGCATTGCGCGGAAAGGATTGTGGCAACGGCCAATTCGAGCGGGGTGGTGAAATCCAGTTCGCAGTGCGCGTCGGGAAATGCCAGCGCCAGCGTGCGATTCATCCGCCGGGCGCGGCGTACCAGACCCAGCCGGGTTTCGTCGGCGAATCGGGCGGCCGGTTTCGAGTTCGCACTCGCGGATTTCTGCGGAGATTTTTTTCGAGCCACTGAACTCGATTCGGTCGATGTGACCGACGCCGCATCGGTGGCCGTCGCGGCCGTCTCGTGCCCGTTCACGGCGGTGGATCTGGGTTCACGCACTCGTCCACCATACGGAACCGCACCGACGTGAGCGCGATCGCGAACAATCCCCGTGTTCCATCTGAGACCTTCTCCGTGTTTACTCACCCGTATGCAAGGACTCGCTGTGGTGCTCTTCCCGGTGGTGTTGATGCTTTTCGCACTGTTCATGGAACGTGTCGAAAACCGCCTGCGCAAGCTGCTCGAACCGGGTGAAGAGGTCCAGCAATATCTGGACAGGGCTAGCAATGCCGAGGTCAACGAGCTGGCCAAGTTGGGCGTGCCCGCGCACGCCGGCTCCGGCGGCCGCCGCCGTAATCGCGACGAATTGGACGTCGCCCAGGCCAGCTGACCCGATTCCGCCGCCCGGCGATACCGCCGCCCCGACCCGCGAATACCCGAGCCCGGGAACTTTCCGCGGCGCCGCGCCCGTTCACAAACCGCACGTTACGTGGTGTCTGTCACTACGCTGCGTGGATGGCAAGTAGACTGCACTGTCGGCCGAACGCTTCGGTCCAGCACTGTGGCGAGCGACGCCGAGCCAGGCGGCAGCCTGCGTACCACGTAGGGACCCGCTGACGCCGCAGTAAGCACCGTCAATTCCCATAAGGAGCACATTCGTGGACGAGGCCCTCGCCAGAGCAGGCATCTTCCAAGGCGTCGAGCCCACCGCGGTGGCTGCTCTCGCCAAACAGCTTCAGCCTGTGGATTTTCCACGTGGCCATGTCATTTTCAACGAGGGCGAGCCCGGCGATCGGCTGTACATCATCACGTCGGGCAAGGTGAAGATCGGCCGCCGTTCCCCGGACGGGCGCGAGAACCTGCTGACCATCATGGGCCCGTCGGACATGTTCGGCGAGCTGTCGATCTTCGACCCGGGCCCGCGTACCTCCACGGCCACCACGGTGACCGAGGTGCGTGCGGTGACCATGGATCGCGATGCGCTCAAGGCGTGGATCGACCAGCGGCCGGAGATCGCCGAACAGTTGCTGCGGGTGCTCGCCCGTCGCCTCCGGCGTACCAACAACAACCTGGCCGACCTGATCTTCACCGATGTCCCGGGTCGAGTCGCCAAGGCGCTGCTGCAACTCGCGCAGCGGTTCGGCACTCAGGAGGCCGGTGCCCTGCGGGTCACCCACGACCTCACCCAGGAAGAGATCGCCCAGCTGGTCGGCGCCTCGCGCGAGACGGTGAACAAGGCCCTGGCCGATTTCGCCCACCGCGGGTGGCTGCGGCTCGAGGGTAAGAGCGTGCTGATCTCCGATTCGGAGCGGCTGGCTCGCCGGGCGCGGTAGGGATTTCCCACCGCGCTCCGGCGCATCCGGCTCAGTTCCGGCCGCGCAGATAGGCGAGCTGGGCCTTGACCGAGCTGCGCGCGGCCGGCCACAGCCGTTTGTCCACATCGGCGTAGACCTTCGCCACGATCTGCAGCGGTGTCGCGTTCTCACCCAGTTCGCGCAAGGCCGCCCGCACCTGGTCCAGGCGCTGATGCCGATGCTCGATGTAGTAACCGATCACCGGCTCGGCCCGCGGGTGGTCGGGGCCGTGCGCCGGGAGCAGCGCACGGCCGGGGGCGTGCCGGGCGAGCAGCGCGAGCGAGTCGAGATAGTCGCCGAGTGCGCCGTCCCTCGATTCCAGCACCGTCGTACCGCTGCCGAGCACGGTATCGCCGGTGATCAGCGCGTCGTCGAGCAGCAAGCTGACCGAATCCTGGGTGTGCCCCGGGGTGCCCAGCACCGTCAGGCGCAGCCCGGCCGCCTCGACCACTTCGCCGTCGGTGAGCGGCGCCGAGGAGCCGGACAGATATTTCGGATCCATCGCCCGTACCGGCGTTCCGGTCAGCTTCACCAGCCGATCGATGCCGCCGGTGTGGTCGTGATGGTGATGGGTGATCAGCGTCAGCGCGATATTGCCGTCGGTGGCGCGGGCGATCGCCTCGCTGTGCGCCTTGTCCTTGGGCCCCGGATCGATCACCACACAGTCGGATCGATCCGGCGCCCGCAGAATCCAGGTGTTCGTACCCTCCAGGGTCATCTGGTTCGGATTGTCGGCCAACAACACCGAAGCGGTCCCGGTGACCGGCCGCAGTTGTCCGTACGCGGGATGAGTGAGGGTCATCTCCCTTGCCTACCGCACTTCGGCGATCAGCTCCACCTCAACCGGAGTGTTCTTGGGCAACTCGAAAACGCCGACCGCGGACCGGGCGTGCACTCCCGCCGCGCCGAAGACCTCGCCCAGCAGCTCGGACGCGCCGTTGATCACCAGCGGCTGATCGGTGAAACCCGGCGCCGAGGCGACGAATCCCACCACCTTCACGATTCGCACGACCGCGTCCAGACCGACCAGATCGTGGACCGCGGCCAGCGCGTTCAACGCGCACAGCCCGGCCGCACGCGCGGCGTCCTCGACGCTCACGTCGGCGCCGACCTTGCCGGTCGCCGACAGCGCGCCGTCGACGAACGGCAGCTGGCCGGCGGTGTAGACCAGCGAACCGCTGCGCACGGCCGGAATGTAGGCGCCCGCCGGAGCCGCGACCGGCGGCAGGGCGAGACCCAGCCGTTCGAGGTTGGCCCGCCAGTCGGTGCCGGCCGTCACTGCTTGGGCCGCTTCAGGTAGGCCACGTGCTGCTCCCCGGTCGGCCCCGGCAGCACCGTGACCAGTTCCCAGCCGTCGGCGCCCCACTGATCCAGAATCTGTTTGGTCGCATGCGTCAACAGCGGCACCGTCGCGTATTCCCAGACCGTCACATCACTCATGTCGCAGAAGCGTACTGGGTGAACCGGCGGTGAATTGTGCGGCCGAGCGACTCGTCACGGACCGATCAGCACATTTCCGGCTCGCACGGAAGTGCGCTGTGTCCTACCAGACAGTAGGGCGATCCTCTGGTCGCTGTTTCGTAACGGGTTATAGGCTCGCGAGCGTGGGAGTACCGACAGCAGTACCCGTTTCGCAAGAGCCGGGACTGAAATTAGGGTGGCCGGACCGAGCCGACAAAGCGCGGCTGCATTACGTGTCCGGCAAGGGCGGGACCGGAAAATCTACGGTCGCAGGCGCTTTGGCGCTCGCATTGGCCGCCGGCGGGCGCCGGGTGCTGCTGGTCGAGGTGGAGGGCCGCCAGTCGATTGCCCAATTGTTCGATCTGCCGCCGCTGCCGCCCACCGAAACCAAGATCGCCACCGCCGACGGTGGCGGCGAGGTGATGGCGCTGGCCCTCGATATCGAACACGCCTTCCTGGAATATCTCGACATGTTCTACAACCTCGGCTTCGCGGGCCGGGCGATGCGCCGGATGGGCGCCATCGAATTCGTCACGACCATCGCTCCGGGGCTGCGCGACGTGATACTGACCGGCAAGATCAAGGAATGCGCGGTCCGCACCGACAAATCCGGTAAGCGCGTCTACGACGAGATCGTGGTCGACGCCCCGCCGACCGGTCGCATCGCCGGATTCCTCGACGTCACCAAGGCCATGGCCGAGGTCGCCAAGGGCGGGCCGATCGCCGGGCAGGCCGAGGGCGTGGCGGCGCTGCTGCATTCCGAGCAGACCGTCGTCCACCTGGTCACCCTGCTCGAGGCGCTGCCGGTGCAGGAGACCGCGGACGCGATCGCCGAGTTGACCGAATCGGATTTCCGGATCGGCACGGTCATCGTCAATCGCGCCACCGAGGGCTTTCTCCCCGCCCCGGTGCGTGCCCGCGTCGCGACCGGTGACCTCGATCTGGACGCCGTCCGCGCGGGGCTGGCCGAGGCCGGAATCACGGTGGACGACAACGACTTCCAGGGCCTGATCCAGGAGGCCGTGGAACATTCGGCCACCCTGCAGGCCCAGGACGACAGCTCCGCCGAACTGGCGAAGGTGGATATCAGCCGCCTGTATCTGCCGGCGTTGCCCGACGGCATGGACCTGGGCGGACTGTACGAACTGGCCGAACATCTGAGCGCGCAGGGAGTCCGCTGATGAGCCATCCAAGCCCGCTGATCCCGCCGGCGACTCCGCTGCTGGATGTCGGGGCCGTCATCGCCGACCCGACCGCCCGGGTGGTGGTGTGCTGCGGCTCCGGCGGGGTCGGCAAGACCACCACCGCCGCGGCGATCGCCCTGCGCGCGGCCGAACAGGGCCGCAAGGTCGTGGTGCTGACCATCGACCCGGCACGACGGCTGGCCCAGTCCCTGGGCGTCAGCGACCTCGGCAACGCTCCCCAGCGCGTCCAACTGCCCGAGACGGCCAAGGGTGAGCTGTACGCGATGATGCTCAACATGCGCCGCACCTTCGACGACATGGTGCTCGAGCACACCAGTCCGGACAAGGCCGAGCAGATCTTCGCCAACCCCTTCTATCAGACCGTCGCCTCCTCCTTCGGCGGAACGCAGGAGTACATGGCGATGGAGAAGCTGGGCCAGCTGGTCGCCAAACGCGAGTGGGATCTGGTCGTCGTCGACACCCCGCCCTCGCGCAATGCCCTGGACTTCCTCGACGCGCCCAAGCGGCTCGGCAATTTCCTCAACGGCCGGATGATCCGCGTCATCATGGCGCCCGGCCGCGGCGTGGGCCGCTTCGTCACCGGCGCGATGAGCCTCGCCGTGCGCGGGGTGTCCACGGTCGTGGGCGGGCAGATGCTCAAGGACGCGTCGCTGTTCCTGCAGTCGCTGGAATCGATGTTCGGTGGCTTCCAGGACCGCGCCGAACGCACCTACGCCATGCTCTCGCGGCCCGGAACCCATTTCGTGGTGGTCGCCGCGGCCGAGCCGGACGCGCTGCGCGAGGCGTCGTTCTTCGTGGATCGGCTCTCCACCGACGGAATGCCGCTGGCCGGGCTGGTTCTCAATCGCACTCATCCGGTGCTGTGCACCCTCTCGTCGGCTCAGGCGACCGCCGCCGCGGACCGGCTCAGCCCGGGCCCGGGCAGTGCCTCCGACGGCACCTCGAAGGAGGCCGTGGCCGCCGCGGACGCCGCCACCGATCCCGCGACGCTGACCGCCGACATACTGCGCATCCACGCCCATCGCGCGGTCACCGCCAAACGCGAACAGCATCTGCTGCACCGCTTCACCGGCGCCCATCCGCGGGTGCCGATCGTGACGGTGACCGCGCTGCCGTTCGAAGTGTCCGATCTGGACGCGTTGCGTGCGGTCGGCGAACAGCTCGCCGGATCCGACGCGGCCTGAATTCTCCAATGGTGATGACGTGCGGCCCCGATTCCGCACGTCACCGGGCGAAAAACGATCCGAGCCCGCACACGCGGACTCGGACCGTACGACTACTCGACTACATCGCGACCTTCTGCTGACGCTGGGCGCGGAAGAAGTCCGCCCAGGAGGTCACCTCGGGATGCTGCTTGAGCAGCGCACGCCGCTGCCGCTCGGTCATCCCACCCCACACACCGAATTCCACTCGATTGTCGAGAGCGTCGGCACCGCACTCCATGAGCACCGGGCAGTGCCGACAGATGGTGGCCGCCTTGCGCTGGGCGGCACCACGCACGAACAACTGGTCGGGATCCACTTCCTTGCATCGGGCCTGGGACACCCAGGCGATTCTCGCTTCGGCCTGCTCCACGTCCAATCGAGCGATGGGGGTAGTCATGTGCATTTGGTGTGCCCCTTTGCAGTCCGAACACCGGGTCAACGGCGCTCCGGAATCGCGTGCAGCCCACAGCAACCCAACCCCGCTGCGCTCCGCACCACATTCCACTTTGAGTGTTAGCTCTATCACACTGGGTTCTCAATCTAGGTAAAGGTATGGGCCCAGCGCAAGACCGTGCCCGTAATTTCTGGTACGCCCGTCCCTGCGGAGGCCGCGCGACCAGGTGTCATGGCGCGCCGCCGACCGCGCACCGCGCGTGTGACGGCGGGCCAATTAGGCTGGGGCGCGTGCCGATCTCACATACGCTCGCGAGGCTCGCCGGCGCCTGCGTCCTAGCGGCCGTACTCGTCGCCGGATTGCTGTTCCCGCTCGCCGGCGGCTTCGGGTACATGTCGAACCGCGCAGCCGATGCCGTGGACAACGTTTCCTCGGAATTGGTGGCGGGCACCGCGCCGGCGGTGTCGACGATGGTCGATGCGACCGGAGCCCCCATCGCGTGGCTGTACGAACAGAGACGTTTCGAGGTCCCGAGCGACAAGATCGCCAACGATATGAAGTTGGCGATCGTCTCCATCGAGGACAAACGCTTCGCCGAACACGGCGGCGTCGACTGGCAGGGCACGCTGCGCGCATTCCTGACCAACACCTCGAGCGGTGAAGTCCAGCAGGGCGCCTCGACCATCGACCAGCAGTACGTGAAGAACTTCCAGCTGCTGGTGGTCGCGAAAACGGACGCCGAACGCCGTGCCGCCATCGAAACCACGCCGGCCCGTAAACTGCGCGAAATCCGAATGGCGCTGACCTTGGAGAAAGAACTCACCAAGGACGAGATCCTCACCCGCTATCTGAATCTCGTACCGTTCGGCAACGGCTCCTACGGCATTCAGGACGCCGCGCAGACCTATTTCGGCGTCGATGCCAAGGATTTGAAGGTCGCGCAGGCCGCCATGCTCGCCGGTATGGTCCAGTCCAGCTCCAAACTCAACCCCTACACCAACCCCAAGGGCGTGCTGGAGCGGCGTAATACCGTGCTGGACACCCTGATCCAGAACATTCCGAGCCGGGCCGACGAATTCCGGGCCGCGAAGGAACAGCCGCTGGGTGTGCTGCCGGAGCCCAAGGGCCTGCCGCGCGGATGCATCGCCGCAGGTGACCGGGGTTATTTCTGTGATTACGCGCTGCAGTATCTGGCCAATGCCGGTATCAGCAAGGATCAGATGGACAAGGGCGGATATCTGATCCGCACCACCTTGGATCCGGCGGTGCAGAATTCGGTCAAGGCCGCCGTCACGGCGAACACCGATCCGAATCTGGAGAATATCGCCGAGGTCATGAGCATCATCGCTCCCGGCCAGGACTCCCACCACATCCTGGCGATGACCTCGAGCCGTACCTACGGTCTGGATCAGGGCGCACATCAAACGGTCCAACCGCAGCCGTATTCGATGGTCGGTGACGGCGCCGGATCGATTTTCAAGATCTTCACCACGGCCGCCGCGATGGAGAAGGGCCTGGGCACCAGCGCTCAGTTGGACGTGCCCTCGTTCTTCGCCGCGAAGGGGATGGGTAACGGTGGCGCTCCGGGCTGTCCGCCCGCCACTTATTGCGTGAAGAACGTCGGCAATTACCGATCGCCGGAGTCGGTGACCGAGGCGTTGGCGCAGTCACCGAATACCGCGTTCGTCAAGCTCATTCAGGATGTCGGCGTGACACCGACGGTCGATATGGCGGTACGGCTCGGGATGCGCTCCTACACGGAAGCGGGCACCTCCGGCCACGGCAATCAGAGCCTGGCGGACATGATCAAACAGCAGAATCTGGGCTCGTTCACCCTGGGCCCGGTCGCGATCAATCCGCTGGAATTGTCCAATGTCGCAGCGACGCTGGCCTCCGGCGGAAAGTGGTGCCCGCCCTCGCCGATCGCCGAGGTGATCGACCGCGACGGTAAGCAGGTGCCACTCACCCAGCAGGCCTGTGAACAGGTCGTCGAGCCCGGGCTGGCGAATACGCTGGCCAATGCGCTGAGCCAGGACGCCGTGGGCGGTACCGCGGCCGGTTCCGCGCATGCGGTGGGCTGGAACGCCCCGGTCTCGGCCAAGACGGGAACCACCGAAACCCACCGGTCCTCGGCATTCCTCGGCTTCACCAATGCGATGGCCGGCGCCGCCTACATCTACGGCGACTCCCCGACGCCGGGCGAGATCTGCTCGTTCCCGCTGCGTACCTGCGGTGACGGCAACCTGTACGGCGGTAACGAACCGGCTCGCAGCTGGTTCGGCGGTATCAAACCGGTACTCGACAAATTCCCGCCGCCCGGATTGCCGCCGCTGGACGACAAATACGTGCGCGGCTCGAACAACGCGCAGATTCCGGATGTGAACGGGATGTCGGAGTCCGAGGCCCGCTCGGTGCTCATCGGCGCCGGCTTCCAGGTGTCGACGGTCACCACGCCCGGGTCGGCGGCGAAGGGCACGGTCACCGCGACCACGCCGAACGGCTCGGCCATTCCCGGATCGGTGATCACGGTGCTCGTCAGCGACGGCACCCAGCGGGAGATTCCGCGCCCCGGACCGGCGCCCGCCCCGCCGATGCTCCCGGGTCTGCCGCCGATACCGAGGCTGCCACCGATCCCGATTCCGATCCCCCGGTAGCGATCCGCGAGAGGCCGGCGAATGTGCGACACATTCGCCGGCCTCCTGCTTTGTCCGGGTAGCGGCCCTACAACCGGGCTTTGACCGCGGCCGAGATCCGCGAACCATCGGCCCGGCCCGCGGCCAGCGCCGTCGCGACCTTCATGACCTGGCCCATCTGCTTCATGCCCGGGCGCTCGCCGAGCTGCTCGGCCACATCGGCGATGGCGGTGTCGGCGATGTCGGCGACCTCGGCTTCGGTGAGCGGGGTCGGCAGATATTCGTCGATGATCTCCTGCTCGGCGCGCTCGTTGGCGGCCAGCTCGCCGCGACCGTTCTGTTCGTAGACGACGGCCGCCTCATTGCGCTTCTTGGCCTCCTTGCCGAGGACCGCGATCACCTCGGCATCGGAGAGCTCCTTCGCCTCGGTACCGGCGACCTCGGCGTTCTGCACGGCTGCCAGCAGCATGCGCAGCGTGCTGAGGCGCAACGTGTCCTTGGCCTTCATCGCCGCGGTCAGATCGGCGCGCAACTTCGATTTGAGTTCCGACATGCGCCACACGCTAGCCGTTGCACGCGGACCCTCCCACCGCATTTCCGCGTGTCGAGCCGGGTGGACGGGCACGCGGACGCCCCACAAACCGGATGCCTGTGCGGAATCACACTCGGTATTCGTCACAGTGGTCGCCTATTCTGGGCTGATGCCCGTATTCTCGTCCCCCGCACTTCGACGAGCAGCGCTGGGCTCCGGAGCTAAGGTCGCCGCCGCGGCCGCCGGTACCGCAGTGGCCGGAATCGGCTATGCCTCGCTGATCGAACGCAATGCCTTCGTCCTGCGCGAGGCCACGATGCCGGTGCTGCAGCCGGGCTCGTCGAGCCTGCGTGTGCTGCACATCAGCGACCTGCACATGACGCCCGGCCAGAAACTCAAACAAGCCTGGGTTCGCGAACTCGCCGCCCTGGAACCGGACCTGATCGTCAACACCGGCGACAATCTCGCGCATCCGAAGGCTGTGCCCGCGGTGGTGCAGTCGCTGACGGCGTTGCTCTCCCGTCCGGGCATCTTCGTGTTCGGCAGTAACGACTACTTCGCGCCCGTGCCGAAGAACCCGCTCAAATACTTCGACAAGAACCACAAGCGCGTGCACGGCGATCCGCTGCCCTGGCAGGATCTGCGCGCGGCGTTCACCGAACGCGGCTGGCTGGATCTGACGCATGTGCGGCGCGATCTCGAGGTCGCCGGAATCAAGATCTCCACGGCCGGCGTCGACGACCCGCATCTGGCTCGCGATCGCTACGACACGGTCGCCGGCTCGCCGAACCCCCTGGCCGATCTGAGCATCGGACTCACCCATTCGCCCGAACCGCGGGTGCTCGATCGGTTCGCCGGTGACGGGTACGACCTGGTGCTGGCCGGTCACACCCACGGCGGGCAGCTGTGCCTGCCGGGATTCGGCGCGCTGGTCACCAACTGCGGTATCGATCGGTCCCGGGTGAAGGGGCCGTCGCGCTGGGGTGCGCACACGCGGCTGCACGTGTCCGCGGGTCTGGGCACCTCGCCGTGGGCGCCGTACCGCTTCTGCTGCCGCCCCGAGGCGACCCTGCTGACGCTGGTGGCCGCCCCGCCGAAAGGCCCCATCGCCGACAGTGGCCATGGCGTCTCGGAATCGGAGGCCGTGGCGCGCTAGGGTGGCGTGCCGAGGCACGACATCAGGCAGGGGTACACGGTGAACAGTGGGTTCGAGCGGAACGACGACCCGACCGCGCGACGAGAACCCACTCCCGACTCGAACGAGACCCCGCCGACACTGGCGATCCGGCGGGTGCCGGGCGCGACTTTCCCTGTGTCACAAGGATCTCCGTGGGCTCGGCCGGGGTCGATCCCTACCGCTCCCGGCGGCGCGTCCGAACCCGCACGATCCGGCTCCCCGGCCGAGCCCGCGGCGCCGGACGCCGGCCGGTCCCCCGGATCGCTGTTGGACGGGAACGACACTGCCGGAGGACAATCCGGGCCGGCCCATCCGTGGTCCCCACACGGCGGCGCGAGCGGAGACGCCTCTCGCGGCACGAATGCGGGCCCGGGACCCCACCATCCCGACGCTCCTCCGACATCGCAGGGCATGCCGCTGGGCTTCGCTCCGTCGCCGCACGGTTTCGCCGCCCCGGGCGGGCCCGGTACGCCGCACAACCCGAATCCCTTCGGCGGGCAGTGGAATTCCGGTGCGCCGGGCGCACGGTCGGGGCCGGGCGGATCCGATGCGCCCACCACCGCCTTCGGGGCCCGACCCGGGACGCCGCAATGGCCGGGCAGCGCGATACCGGGCACGAATAGCGCTTCCCAGCAACAGTTCTCGGCACCGCACGGTAACGGGCGCCCCGAGCCGGATTGGCAATTGGGGGTCGGATCACATCCCGCTCCGCAGCAGGCGTCCTGGGGACCGCCGACGGCCCAGCATCCGCACACCGCGCTGCTACAGGCCCCCGAGCAACAGCCCCGGCGACGAAAGGCTCTGCTGCTCAGCGGAATCGGAGTGCTGGTCGTCGTGGCGATCGGCGCGACGGTGGCGGTGGTCGCGAGCCGGCATTCCGACTCGCCGACCGCCGCGGGTCCCGGCAAGCCCTCCATGGTCAGTGCGCTCAGTAGCGAAAACCAGCCTCCCCCACCGCCGTCGCGGCCGCAGCAGACCGCACCGCAGCAGTCTGCGCCGAAACCGCAGCCCGGCCCCGCGCCCCCGCCGATGGTTCCGGGCTACCAGGTCGTTCAGATCCTGGATCGCGGTGCGGCCTACGACGCCCCCGCGGAGTGGAAGGTCGATCCGATCGGTACCGCCGCCTGGGGTTCGGGATCGAACCCGCTGGAGATCGCCGGCTTGGCACAGGACGGCAAGAACTACTGCCCGAACTACACCCGGACCAACGCCTTCCTCACCATGTCTCCGCAGGCGGACCCGGCCGCGGCCGCCGCGGATATCGGGGCCCGGATGGCCAAGTTCGGCTGGTCGAACGCCACCGTCGCCGCCCCGGCCCCCGCCCAGCCGATGGTTTCGCTGGACGGGCAGCTGCACGGCGCCTTCGTGGAGACCACCGGCAGCGCGCCCCCGCCGGCCCCCGGCTGCGCCACGACCTTCGCGGTCTATACCTTCGCCTTCCCCAGCGAGAACGGGAACTTCGTCATGACCGTCGCCGCCGACACCGGCGTCGACAAGTCCGTGGACAAGGAAACCGCCAAGCGCATCCTCTCCACCATCCGCCCCCTGCCTGCCCGCTGACCTGCGGATTTAATGATCCGCTCCCCCCTGCTGTAAGCTACGACAGGCTCAACTCACGGGGTGTGGCGCAGCTTGGTAGCGCGCTTCGTTCGGGACGAAGAGGTCGCAGGTTCAAATCCTGTCACCCCGACTCGTGTGTGGAGACACGGCAGAGGCCCTGACCAATCCACTGGTCAGGGCCTCTTGCTTTGCCGGATGCGTATCGCGGTGCCGGGTTCGGGAGACTTCACCGTCCACAGCCCGATCCTCTGGGCGAGCTCCCTTCCCATTTCCGGGACCACCGGAAAACCTTGTGCTACAACTTTGTTCGTGGTGGCACTCATCGGCTTGGTGGTGATCCTGGGGATCATCATTCTCATCGCGGGAGCGATTCTGTTGATCGTCAGTCTGGCGAAAGCGCCGGGGCGGCGGCAAGCAGCTTCCGCCCCGGAGGCGTCGCAGCACCAAGACCTGCCGATGTGGACTCCGCCGCAGAATCAAGACGTCCCGTTGTGGAGCCCCCCGCAGAATCAGGATGTTCCCCTGTGGAGTCCCCCGCAGAACCAGGACGTGCCGCTGTGGAGCCCTCCGCAGCAGCATTCCACGCAGCAACCGCCGGCTCAGACGCCGTACTGGTCGCCCGGACCGCGGTAGGCACGGGCTCGCTCACGCGTCTGTCCGGCATCCGAGACCGTGTTCACTCCAGATGCGCCAGCATCTCGCGCTGGTGCCGGTAGCCGATGGTTTCGTAGCCGACCACGGTGATGAACGGGGAGAGCATCACCACCAGCAGGCAGACGGAGATCGAGACGCCGAACGCGGCGAGGATCACCGCGAGGGCCAGCACCAGGGCCGTGAGGGTCAGCAGCAGGATGTGGAATGGGTCGGGCGCCGACAGCAGCAGCGTGTGCAGTAGATAGACCATCAGCAGGTAGACGCCGACCGGCAGCGCCAGGGCCAGGACGACCGCGACCGAGCCGATATGGGAGTGGTGCTCGAGTGACAGGCCCGCGACGTGCAGGCCCGCGCCGGCGCCGGCGATACCCATGTAGAGCGGGATGTGGCCGTATCCGAACAGGTAGCCGCGGTTGCGGCGGTGCACGAGGATCTCGCCGAACGGGGTGGTGAAGTACACCCACCACATGCCGAAGGTCAGGCCCACGCCGGCGACCACGATCGCGATCGCGTCGGCACTCCAGTCCGCACCGTCGCTGCCGCCGAGCAGCCCGCCCGAGGAGGCGACCGTGCCGACCACGCCCTCACCGAGGGCGATGATGGCGAACAGGCTGTAGCGTTCGGCGACGTGGTGCGGATGCCACGGGGTGCCGCTCGCGCGGCCCTGGGTCAGCACCGGTACGAGCAGTTCCAGCACGCCGAGCAGCACGCATCCCACACCGGCGACGAGCAGCGGCATGGGGACGAATGCGATGATCACCCAACCGATTTGGGCGATGATCGTCCAGCGGATACTCCCGTAGCCGACGTGCCGGAAGGAGGGCGACTCCCGCCCGGCGCGCCACCACTGCAGCACCATCGCGATCCGCATCACGATGTAGCCGACGACCATCAACCGCACGTCGAGGTGATGGCCCACGTCGACCGAGTGGAACATCGCGGGCAGGCCGAGGGCGAAGACCACGACGCCGATCATCACCACCATGGTGAGCACGCGGTACAGCCAGTCGTCGGTGTCGAACGCCGAGGCGAACCAGCTGAAATTGATCCAGGCGTTGACGATCGCGAACATCGCCAGCACGAAGGCGACCACCGCCTTGCCCGCATGCCCGTCGGCCACCATCTCGGCGAAATACGACGCCGAGGTGCCGACCGCGACCACGAAGGTCAGATCGAACAGCAGCTCCAGCGGTGAGGACACGCGTCCGGGTTCGTCGGGATCGCGGCCGGTCATCGGGATGCGGCGGTGCGCCGGTCCGCGGGCGCCGCCGGTGGTCACGGAGTCGCTCATGGGCACCGATGATGCCGTACCGGCGGGTCGGCTCGCCGCTACCGACCCGCCGGGGCACGACGTGCTGCGCTACTTCCCGGACGCGTCCGAGGACTGCAGCAGCGAGTTGAACTTGTTCGTGTAGAACTTGCTCGGATCCAGCTTGTGATCGATGGCCCCGGTGTCCTCGAGCCAGCTCTGCCAGCGGGTGAAGTCCTCATCCGACAGCTTGCCGTAGCGGGCCGGAACACCCACGGACAGCCAGTATTTCAGCGTCGAGGTGTCCTCACCGGCGCGGTGGCGGGCGTTGATGATCTCGGTGAACTTCGCGATCACCTGCTCGCGCGGCGTACTGCGCTCCCACTCGATCGCCTTCGCGACGCCGGTGGTGAAGGCGCGGACCACGTCGGGATTCTTCGCGATGAAGTCGTTGCGGAAGACGTAGGGCCCGCCGTTGATCGGACCGCCGTATTCGTCGAGTTCGGTGAAGATCGGCCGCACCCCGCCGTTGGCCACCGCACGCTGCTGGAACTGGCCGTTCAAGGCCGCGGCGTCGATCTGTCCCTGCCGCAGCGCCTGTTCGATATTCGGCGGCGGCAGCGCCACCAATTGCACCGATTTGATCTGGTCGACGCTCAGCCCGGCCTTTTTCAACGCATCGTGGATATCGGCCTCGTTCTGGCCACCGAGCGTATTCACGCCGACCTTCTTGCCGACCAGATCGGCGGCCGTACGAATCGGGCTGTTGTCGAGCGTGTAATAACCCTGGAAGGACTTTTCGTCCGACCCGTAGTAGTTGACCACCGCGGTGATGGGCGCCCCGGCGCCGGCCAGCTTGGCGACCGCACCGGCGAATGCCCCGCCGAAGTCGATCTGCCCGGTCGCGGCGGTCTGGATTTCCTGCGGACCGCTGATGGTGTTGCCGACGTAGTCGAGTTTGATCTTGCCGTCGAAGAATCCGAGGTTCTCCGCGACCTCCGGAAGCGTGACCTGATCGGTCCAGCCCAGATACCGCAGCGAGGTCACCCCGTTCTCGGTGTGGGCGGACCCTCCGCTGCCGCACGCGGTGAGCAGCACAGCGGCAGCCGTACCGGCTGCGAAAATGGATAATGCGGTGCGGATACGTCCGGACATCAGGTAATTCCTCTCGACACTGCGCACGACGGCACGGTGGTGCGCGTCGGCCCGGCCGAGCCTAGGTGGTGCGAATTACGAAGCCTCCCCTTTGAATCACGACGATTCGGTTGGAGCGATTGCATTCCGGGCGAGTCCAACCCTTTCGGACACCTGCGCGAATGCGGTAGATCTGGGGATTACCGCCCGCGAACGAGGATGAGGATGTGCGATGACCGACCGCGTACTCCCGGTACTCGATCTGACGACCGCGGATTCCGATCCACTGCGGTTCCGCAACGAATTACGCGAGGCCACACACGAATTCGGGTTCTTCTATCTGGTCGGTCACGGCGTCGCACCCGAGCGCGGCGCCGAACTGCTCGCCTTGGCGCGGCGGTTCTTCGCGCTGCCGGAGGCGGCCAAGCAGGAGATCAGTCAGTTGCGCAGCCCGCAGTTCCGCGGCTATTCGCGACTCGGCGGCGAGCTGACCAACGGCCGGGTCGACTGGCGCGAGCAGATCGATATCGGGCCGGAGGCCGAGGCGATCGCCGGGGCGGAGGGGTACTGGCGATTGCAGGGCCCCAATCTCTGGCCGACGGCACTTCCGGAACTACGTCCCGCACTGCGTGATTGGGACGAATCTCTCGCTCGGGTCGGGCGTGCCCTGCTGCGGCACTGGGCCGCGGCACTCGGTGCGCCGGAGAACTTCTTCGATCCCGCGTTCGCGGACCGCCCGGCCACCCTGATCAAGGTGGTCCGCTATCCCGGTAACCCGGACAATCCCCAGGGCGTCGGCGCGCACAAGGATTCCGGTGTGCTCACACTCCTGCTGGTGGAACCGGATTCGCACGGTCTGCAGGTGGAGCTGTCGTCCGGGGATTGGGTGGACGCGCCGCCGCTACCGGGCGCCTTCATCGTGAATATCGGCGAATTGCTCGAGGTGGCCAGCGGCGGCTATCTGCGTGCCACCCGGCACCGCGTACTCGCCCCGGAACCGGGCACCGACCGCATCTCCGTCCCGTATTTCCTGAATCCGGCGCTGAACGCCCGCATACCGCTGCTACCACTGCCACCGAACCTCGCCGCGGACGCACGCGGAGTCACCGCCGACCCGGACAATCCGATTTTCGACACGTACGGGCAGAACGCCTGGAAATCACGCATCCGGGCGCATCCGGACGTCGCCGAACTCCATCACGGCATCACCCCGAGCGCACCCGCGCGGGCGTATTGACTCACGGCTTGCGGCCGACGCCGCCCAGGATGCACCGGCGCACGTCCGACAGCGGTGTGAGCCGCGGTCCGTCCGGCCACCAGTCGTCGCACAGTACGAGCCCCGGTTCGACCATCTTCAAGCCGCCGAACAGGGCCTGAATCTCCTCCCGGGTGCGGAATCGCCCGCTGCCCATCGGACTGTGGACGAACCTGTCCTCCATCTTGCGGGCCAGTTCGCTCGGCCCGGAGTCCTCCGGATCGTAGAAGTGCGCGATCGCCACGTACGAACCGGAGGGCAGCGCGTCGATATAGGTCCGCATCAGGGCCGAGGCGTCGTCATCGAGATAGTGCTGCAGGGTCCCGATCTGAAACAGCGCCAGCGGCCGGGAGAAGTCGAGGTCGTCGCGCACCGTCGGGTCGGTGAGCACCTCGTGCGGGCGGAAGATGTCGCAGGCGACGATGCTGGTCTGCGAATTCGACTCGAGCAGCGCCCGTGCGTGCGCCAGCACCATCGGATCGTTGTCGACGTAGACCACCCGGGCCTCCGGCCGGATCCGCTGCACCACCTGATGGGTGTTCTCCGCCGTCGGCAGCCCCGACCCCAGGTCGAGGTACTGGTCGATCCCGGCCTGCGCGGCCAGGAAGCGGCACGCTCTGATCAGGAAGTCGCGGTTGGCCCAGGCCAGATCGTTCACCTGCGGGGCCACGGCACGCACCTGGGCGAGCACTTCACGGTCGACTTCGAAGTTGTCCTTGCCGTTCAGGGCGGCATCGTAGACGCGCGCGATACTGGCACGAGCGGTATCCACCCCGACCGGCACCACACTCGGGTACGCGGCAGAAGACTGCGACATGAAGGCTCCCCTGGCATTGCTGAAACGGCATTGCTGAAACGCTGACCCTGTGGAACTGGTACCCGGCACACAGCCGTCGCACTACAGACTGTGTTACGCCGAGTCTCCCCTATTTCCTGGGCTTACGGGCGCATACCCGACATTTCATCGCGCGGAGATCCGCTCGCCCCGTCGTCGCGACCTGCGATGACCGTGGTCGCACGGGCGCCGGTCGTTGGTATAGTCCGCAGAGTTCTCGCGATGGGAACGGGAAACCGGTGTCAATCCGGTGCGGTCGCGCCACTGTGTTCAGCCCATGCTGTCAGCCAGACCCCTTTCGTCGCTGCGCACGGACGGGGACGCGGGTTCCCCAGAAGGGTTGGGGCCCATGTCCTCTCGTCGCCGTCTACTTCGCGATGTCCTGCGGGACTGGTCCCGGCGCGACTGGCTGGAGGCCGGGGTGCTGCTCGGCGTGGTCGCGCTGATGCATCTGATCGGATTCGGCCTGCTGTTCGGTGCGATCGCCCCGCACGGTTATCGCATCGGCACCGAGGTCTTCGGCATCGGGCTGGGCATCACCGCCTACACCTTCGGGCTGCGTCACGCCTTCGACGCCGACCACATCGCCGCCATCGACAACACCACGCGCAAGCTGATGAGCGACGGCAAACGCCCCAAGTCGGTCGGATTCTGGTTCGCGATGGGACATTCCACGATCGTGTTCGTCCTCGCCGCGCTGGTGGTGGCCGGTGCGCACGTGGTGGGCACACTGGTCGACGAGGACTCCTCGACCCGCAAGACACTCGGCACCATCTCGACCGTGGCCTCCGGCTCGTTCCTGTATCTGATCGGTTTGCTCAATGTGGTTGCGCTGATCGGTATCTGGCGCGTGTTCCGCCGGCTGCGCGACAGCGGGCACTACGATCGCGCGGAGCTGGAGGCGGCGCTCGATTCGCGCGGATTCCTGGCCCGCCTGCTGGCGCCGGTGATGCGGATGGTGGGGCGGCCGGTGCACGTCTATCCGGTCGGTGTGCTGTTCGGCCTGGGGTTCGACACCGCGACCGAGGTGGCGCTGCTCGCACTCGCCGGGTCCGGCGCGGCGGCCGGACTGCCCTGGTACGCGATCGTGGTGCTGCCGCTGCTGTTCGCCGCCGGGATGAGCGTGATGGACACGATCGACGGCCTGTTCATGAACGTCGCTTACGACTGGGCGTTCTCCGATCCGGTGCGCAAGATCTTCTACAACCTGGCCATCACCGGTCTGTCGATCGCGGTGGCCCTGTTCATCGGCTCGATCGAGCTGATCAAGGTGCTGCACGACGACACCGGATTCGGCGGTCCGGTGGCGGAGTGGATCGCCGGCATCGACCTCAACAACGCGGGATTCGCGATCGTCGGATTGTTCGTCCTCGCCTGGATTGTCGCGGTCGCCTACTGGCGGCTGGCGAAGGTGGACGAGCGCTGGGCGCCCACGCCGACCGAAGAATCGGCCTGACCGTTCGAACCGCATCTCGTCGAGCCGCACACAATCGGCGGCCGACGACCGAAATTCTTGCGACGGCGATCACACCTGTGCCATAGTTCGCTGCATATGTGAGACGGAGCAGTCTCGCATTAGCGAAGGAGCCGAGTGTGACCGAACCCTGGACGCGCCGCATCCGCCGGACGATTTGCGTACTCGCCGCGGCGACGGCGCTGACCGTGCCGGCCGCGGTGGTGGCCCATCCGCCCAGCGCCACCGCCGAACCCGCGCCGGTCGCACCCGCGGCCCCGATCCCCCTGCCGCCCGAGCTGGATCCGGGCTTCTATCACCCCGCGGCGGAGATCGTCGCGGCGAAACAGCCCGGCGAGATCATCGCCGCGCGGCAGGTGCGGGTGGCCAATCTGGGGCTGATACCGGTCAACGTCGACGCGTGGCAGATCTCCTACCGGTCGAACGACAGCCGGGACCAACCGATTCCGGCGGTGGCGACAGTTCTGAAACCACGTGGTTCGGCGCCGGACAAACTTGTCTCCATGCAGATCGCCGAGGACTCCCTGGCCGGCTACTGCGCACCCTCCTACGCGATCCAGCACTTCTCGGCCGGTCCGTTCCTGGGCCAGATCGTCGCCCCGGCCGAGTTCGTCATCGCCCAGGGGGCGTTGCAGCAGGGCTGGGCGGTGGTGATTCCCGATCACGAGGGACCGAACAACGCCTACGCCGCGGGTCCGCTCGCCGGCCGGATCACCCTCGACGGCATTCGCGCGGCCCGCGACTTCGAGCCGATGCGGTTGAGCCCGCAGACCAGAATCGGTCTCTACGGCTACTCCGGCGGCGCGATCGCGACCGGCCACGCCGCCGAACTGAAAAGCGGCTACGCCCCGGATCTGAATATCGTCGGCGCGGCCGAGGGCGGTGTGCCCGCGGATCTCGGCATGACACTGAACGTGGCCAACGGACAAGCGACGTCGGGCCTGGTTCTTGCCGCGGTGATGGGCCTGACGCGCGAGTATCCGGAGTTCGCCCGCTTCGTCGACGAGCATATGGACCCGCTGGGCAAGGGCCTGACCACGCTGCAGAGCGGATTGTGCGTGCAGTATGTCAGCGCGCTGCTGCCGTTCCTGAATCTGAAAGGGATGCTGCGGGTTCCGGGTGATCCGATGCAGCAGCCCGCGGTGGCCGCCGTGCTCGACGAGACCCGGATGGGTCGATCGGTGCCGGATATGCCGATGTACATCTGGCAGGGCAATCCGGACGAGATCATCCCGGTCGGCCAGGTGAACACCCTCGTCGACAGCTACTGCCGAAACCCCTCCGCCACAGTGCAATACACCAGGGAACACTTCGCCGAACACGTGGCCACCGAGATCTCCGGCGGCGGGGCAGCGATGCTGTGGTTGCGCGACCGGCTCGACGGCGTGCCGGCCCAGCCCGGGTGCCACACCGCCGATGCCGGATGGTTGTTGCTGGACCCCAACGGTTTCCAGATGCTGGCCTCGACCTTCGGTGAGACCTTCGCGTCGTTCTTCGGCAAGCCGATCGGCGTGAAGTAAACCGGAGCGATCGGCGCAGGACGCCCGGCACAGCGAGGTGCGGGGAGGCGAAGGGCCCGTTCGACGTGGGGGGGCGAACGGGCCCTTCGAGTACCGGTGCGCCGGTCAGCGAATGCGCAGCCGCCGGCTCAGACGCAGTGTCAGCAGGGTGCTCTTGAGCTGCTTCTCGAACGGCATACCCGCCCGCGCCGAGAGCACCTGCTTCTTCTGCACGCCGACATTGACCGTATCGGTGTATTTGAGCAGACCCGCATCGCCGTGCCGGGTGCCGACGCCGGACTGCTTCACGCCACCCGAGGGCGTCATCTTCGCCGAATAGGTCGCGACGAACCCGTCGTTGACGTTGACATTGCCCGCCTCGAGCCGGTCGGCGAGCTTCTCGGCCCGAGCGAAATCCGTACTCCAGATGCTGGCGTTGAGGCCGTAGGTGGTGGCATTGGCCTGCCGGACGGCCTCGTTCTCGTCGGTGTAGCGGTAGACGGTGACGACCGGGCCGAAGGTTTCGACGGTCGCGTGCTCCATCTCGGGGGTCACACCGGTCAACACGGTGGGCTCGTAGAACGCCGGGCCGATATCCGGGCGGGCCTTGCCGCCGGTCAGCACGGTCGCGCCCTTCGCGACGGCGTCGTCGACGTGGGCGGCAACCCGCCGCATGTGATCGACCGAGACCAGTGAACCGAATTCCGGATCGGCGGTGTACGACGCACCCGCCTTCGACCCCAATTCCTCTGCCGCGGCGACGAATCGGCGCACGAACTCGTCATGGACGCGGTCGTGCACGTAGATGCGCTCGATATGCATACACGCCTGACCGGAGTTGCCGTACACGGCGAAGATCGCGCCCGGGATGACCTCGTCGAGGTTGGCGTCCTCGAGCACGATCATCGGATTCTTGCCGCCGAGTTCGAGGCTGCAGCTGATCAGGTTGCGGCCCGCGCGCTCGCCGATGGTGCGGCCGGTGGCGGTGGAGCCGGTGAACATCACGAAATCGCTGTGGTCGATCAGGGTCGGGCCGACGTCGGGTCCGGTACCGCAGACGACCTGGATCAGATCGCGCGGCAGCCCCGCCTTGCGCAGCAGTTCGACGCCGTAGAGCGTGCACAGCGCGGTCTTGTTGTCCGGTTTGATCACCACGCCGTTGCCGGCGATCAGGGCCGGGATCGAATCGGAGATCGAGATCGCGAAGGGGAAGTTCCACGGCGCGATCACCGCGACGACGCCCTTGGGCCGATGCTGTTCGGTGGAGGTGGAGATGATGGGCATCGCGCCGCCACGCCGGATCGGTTTGAGGATCCGCTCGGCGTGTTTGAGGTAGTGGCTGATCACCATCACCGGATCGCACGATTCCTCGATGGCCATCCGGCGGGTCTTGCCGCAGCCGATCTGAATCAGATCCGCGATGGTGTCGAGTTCGGAGAGAATCAGCTCATGGGCCTTCTCGAAGACCTGCAGCCGGCGCTTGACCGGCCAGTTCGCCCATTCCCGCTGCGCCGCCCGCGCCTTGTCGGCCGCCGCGGCGACGTCCTCGGGCGAGGACTGCGGCAGCTCACCGACGACCGCGCCGGTGTACACCTCGATCATGTCGTAGGGTTCGCGCTTCTCCCCCGCGGTGCCCGCGGTGATCAGCCCGGTGAGGCGGTCGATCAGCGTCTTCGTGATCCGCGGCGGCAGCGTGCTCGCGGCGAAGCTGTGCGACGTCGCCTCAGCGCCGCTGTGCGTGGTTGTCTCCATCAGCGATCTCCATAACTTGCCGCCCGTGACGGCGGTCACCATCATCCAAACTAGAACACGTTATTGTTCTGTACAACGTTGCGGGGTAACTTCGTCCGCAAAACGCGAGTAATACCATGAGGAAAGTGGGTCGGCGATGACGACGGCAGCAACTGAAACAGGTAGCAACACGGAACCGCACGCGCTGCTGGAGCGACGCGGCGCGACCCTGATCGTCACCATGAACCGCCCGGCCGTCCGTAATGCGCTGTCGGCCGAGATGCTCGACCTGATGGTGCAGGCCTGGGACACCGTCGACAACGACCCGGAGATCCGCTCCTGCATCCTCACCGGCGCGGGCGGCGCGTTCTGCGCGGGCGCCGACCTCAAGGCGATGACCAAACAGGATCCGGCCAAGAACATGAGCGCGGGCGGCGCGTTCGACCCGACCAACATTCCGGGTCTGCTCAAGGGCCGCCGCCTGACCAAGCCGCTGATCGCCGCCGTCGAGGGCGCGGCCATCGCCGGCGGAACCGAGATTCTGCAGGGCACCGACATCCGGGTCGCCGGCGAGAGCGCGAAATTCGGTGTGTCCGAAGCACGCTGGAGCCTGTTCCCGATGGGCGGCTCGGCGGTACGTCTGCCCCGGCAGATCCCCTACACCGTCGCCGCCGACATCCTGCTCACCGGCCGCCACATCACCGCCGCGGAGGCCAAGGAGTACGGCCTGATCGGACATGTGGTGCCGGACGGGACCGCGCTGGACAAGGCGCTCGAACTCGCCGAGAAGATCAACGCCAACGGCCCGCTGGCGGTGCAGGCGATCCTGAAGACCATGCGCGACACCGAGGGCATGCACGAGAACGAGGCATTCAAGATCGACGCGCAGCTCGGCCTCACCGTCTTCCGCAGTGACGACGCCAAGGAAGGCCCGCGCGCCTTCGCCGAGCGCCGCAAGCCGGAGTTCAAGGGCCGCTGACACCGCATCCGGCTGTCCACCGGATGCGTGGCGGGTGAACATATCGTGCAAACCTCGGCGAGATTGCGAGAAAACTCGATTTCTCGCCGAGGTTTGCACGATCAGTTCAGCACCATCACAGTTCGGGCTTCACCATCCGAGTGACCTGCTTGCGCAGGAAGTTCGGGGCGAAACGTCGTGCCAGCCACAGCGGCTTGGCCGGACCGGGGAAGATGAACAGCGGCGCCTTCGGGTCCGCGACGGCGCGTTCGGCGGCATCCAGCACCCGGTCGGGCGTGATGCCCTTCTGACCGGCGACCACCGCCTCGTTGGCGGCCCGAATGCCTTCCAGCAGGGGGGTTTCCACGATCGGGGGGCAGATCGAGATCACCCGTACCCCGGTCCCGTTCAACTCCTGCGCCAATGCTTCGTGATAGCAGACGACGGCGAATTTGGAGGCCGAGTAGGCGGCCAGGCCCGGCGAGGGCAGCCAGCCCGCCACCGAGGCGAACAGCACCAGGGTCCCGCGGCCCGCCTGCTTCATCTCCGGCACGACGGCCTGGCAGATGTTGATCGTCCCGCCGTAGTTGATGTCCATCACCCGGCGCATATCCGAAACATCGTGCGTCAGAGCGGAACCCACCCGGCAGAGGGCGGCCGCGTGCACGACGTGCTCGATCGGGCCGAGGTCGGAGCGCACCTTGTCGACCACCGCCCGCACCGCCTGCTCGTCGGCGACATCGCAGGCGTAGGTGCTCATATTCGGTGAGCGCCGCGCCGTCTCGGCCAGGCCGGTCTCGTTGATGTCGAGTGCGGCCACCCGATAGCCCCCGGCCGCCAGCCGCTGGGCCGCCATGCGCCCCATGCCGCTGGCCGCACCGGTCACCACTGCCGTCTTGCTCATCGAACCTCCACCGCGTCTTCGAAAGTCATGCGCAGCAGTCCGATCCGGCTGCTGAAGAGTGCGCGCTTGGGCAACCCCAGGGCGCGCATCTGTTCGGCGACGGGATGATCACCGAGCTCGATCCTGGTGCCGCCCAGCCCCATTCGCACCTGCGACGGGTTCATCACCCATGGCGTGCGGCGCAGGATGCCGTCCATATGGGTGTAGGCCGCGATCGACGCGCCGCCCATGCCGCCGGGGGACGGCACCCCGCCACCGACCTCCATCGCCACCACCAGGCGATCGTCGATGCGGACCTCGCAGCGCTTGCCGCGACGCACCGGCGTGATCCGGATATCGGCGATCTCCTTGGGGAAGCCCCAGATCTCGCGGCCCGCCGCGCAGGTGAAGGTCTGGTTCACCGGCAGCCACGGGATGTAGACACCGAGGTCCCGATCCCGGCCGCGCACCATGAGGGTGAGGCCGAATTCGTGATAGGGGCCCAGGTCGCCGTCCACGTAGCGCACGAAGACCAGCGAGCACACCCCGCGTCCGGCGACCGTGAGTGGCTCGAGTCCGGTCGGCGCCACGATCTCCCGGGCCGCTGCCGCGTCGACGAGAAATGTCGCCGCGCAGGCGTCGGCGTCGCGGATCTCGACCGGCATCCTGACTTTTTCACCGAGTACGGAATGCACCGCTGTCATCCTCCAAGTAGAACACGTTCCAGTCTGATTCGGCAGGCCCTCTCGCCCCGGAAATCCCACTCACCGAGATCGCCCGGACACGGCTGCGCCGAACGCCGCGACAGCGACGTCCGGCGCGGGGGCCCGACAGGATTCAGGAGCCGACGGTGTAGGTCGGCGGGTGGGATTCGGCATGGCCTTTCGCCCACCGGTAGTCCGGTTTGCCGCTGGGTGTGCGCCCCACCGCGTCGACCACCCAGATGCTGCGCGGCAGTTTGTATCCGGCGAGGTGTTTGCGGACGTGCGCCTCGAGGTCGGCGAAATCGAGCGGATCGGCGCCGGCGATCGACACCACCGCCGCGACCTGATGGCCCCAGCGCTCGTGTGGAACTCCGATGACCACCACGTCGTAGACGCCGTCGTGGGCCTTGACGACGGCCTCCACCTCTTCGACGAACACCTTCTCGCCGCCGGTGTTGATCACCATGTTGCCGCGGCCGATCAGGGTGATGGTGCCGTCGGCCTCCACCCGCGCGCGGTCGTCGGTGATGACCATGCGGACGCCGTCGACGGTCTTGAACAGCTTGTCGGACTTGGCCTGGTCCTTGTAGTAGCCGAGGGGCACCGAGCCCTTCTTGGCCATCCAGCCCTCTTCGCCGGGCGCCACCTCCCGGCCCTCCTCGTTCACCACGACCGCGCCGCGTCCGGTCTGGACACGCGGCCCGCGGGACGGGTCGTCGTCCTTCTGTGCCACGCCGATGCCACCGAATCCGGTTTCGGAGGACCCGATCGAATCGGTGATCACCGCATGCGGGAACAGCTCCAGCATCTCGTTCTTCACCGGCTGCGACAGCAGCGCCGCACCGGAGGCCAGCGCGACCACCGAGGAGGCGTCCACCGGTGCCTGCCGATAAGAGTTGAGCAGCGGCCGCGCCATGGCGTCACCGGTGATGACCACGATGTTGACCCGCTGGGACGCCACCACCTGCCAGACCCGGTCGGCGTCGAAGCGCGGCTCGTACACGACGGTATTGCCCGACCACAGCGCGGTGAAGGTGGGCATCAGCGCCGCGGCGTGGATCAGGGGCGGCAGCAGTAGCCAGCGCAGCGGGTCGTTCTGCGATCCGACCCGGGACTGTTCGAACTCGTCGGCCACCGGCACATTCGTGTAGAAGTCGATGCCGCCGCCGAGCACCCGCCACATGTCCTCCTGGCGCCACATCACGCCCTTGGGCATGCCGGTGGTGCCGCCGGTGTACATCATGAACAGGTCGTCGGCGCTGCGCTCACCGAAATCGCGTGCGGTGGAGGTGCTTTCGAAGGCGTCGGCGTACGGGGTCGATTCGCTGGGAAGGCCCTCACCGCCCTGATCGTCGTCGACGACGAAGGCATGGCGCAGCGTGGTCACCTGCGGACGGACCTGATCCACGACCTGCGCGTAGCACCGGTGGTGCACCACCGCCTCGAGGTCGGCGTTGTCGTAGACGTAGCGCAGTTCGTCCGCGCCGTAGCGGTAGTTGATGTTGATCGGGACCGCCCGGATCTTGAAGGCGGCGATCAGCGTTTCCATCGTCTCGATGCTGTTGTGCATCTGGAAGCCGATGTGGCTGCCCTCCCCCAGCCCCACCGCGGCGAAGTGGTGGGCGAGCTGATTGGCGCGGCGTTCCAGGTCCTGATAGGTGACCCGGCGCTCGCCCTGAATCAGCGCCACCCGATCCGGCATGGCGTCCACGGCGTGCTCGAACAGGTCGGCGAAATTGTTCGGCATATCTGAGATCTCTCGTCGATTGCGGCGGTTCGGGACTGAGGGCGGTCAGACGACCGTCAGCGGCAGCGACTGCCGGGGGCTGAAGTGGAAGTCCGCCCCGGTGCTGAACCGAGTGATCGCGACCTCCGGCGACTCCCGGAAAGGCGTTGCGGCGGCGGTGATCTCGACGACGAGTTCACGCTCGTCACCCTCGCGGGCATGCACGTCGAACCGCGGGTTCACCCCGCGCACCATGGCGGCCAGCGGCTCCAGATGTTCGGCGTCGACCGCGGCCGGCCAGCCGCCGTCGCGTACGCCCGGGCTGTCGCGCGCGATGCGCAGGATCGCGGAATCGTGATAGGCGTCGACCTGCATGTCGACGTAGGGCAGTGGATTCCACGCCGGATGCAGGCGCAGGACCTGAGCGAGGTCTTCGAAGCCGGTACCGAGGCCGAGGAGCGCCCGCAGGCGTTCGGAGGTGAGCCCGGCGATCCCGGTGAACTGTTTGCGCGCGATCGCGGCGGTGGTCTCCGCATCCGCGCGCTCGCCGACCGCGATCAGGAATCCGAGGTTCAGCAGATGCTGCTGCAGGCATACCTCGTCGGCCATCCGGACCAGCGCCGACTGCGAGAAATCCGCGAAGTCGATATCGCTCAGCAGCGGCCCGCGGTAGTCCGACCGCCCCGGGCCGCCGGCTTCGATCGGCGCCAATTCGATATCGACAGCGGCGAATTCGGCCATGCGCGCCGCATTGCGCGGAACCGCGGGCGGTTCGTTGGCGGGATCGATGCGAACCGTCCACGCGCACACCGGCACTCGATCGGCCGGCTGCCGGGGCGGCCGGTGGATCGGGCGCACCTGCGCGTGCGGATTGGTGGCCAGTGCGGTCGCGTCGAAGGTGGGGTCCTCGATGGTGTGGCACATGGCCACCACGTAGTCCTCACCCATCGGCTCGACGTCGGCGAGCGCGCCGCAGTGGTCGAGCCAGAACTCGCCGTTGTGGTCGTCGTCGACGCGGAACCGGAAGTCCATGAACTGCGGCGGCGCGCCGATATCCAGTTGCAGCCCTTTGAATATGGTGACGACGCCGTCGCCGGGGATGTCGAGGGCCGCGCGCATCCGGCGGGTGTAGATCGGGCTGGCCAGTTGCCATTCCTCGATCGCGACCTCGGCCATCCCGTCGCGGCCGAAGGCCCCGATCGAATGCGCCATCCCCGAGCGATCGATGAGATGCCCGCACAGCAGCAGTTCGGGCACCAGGGCCGCCAGCTGCTCCCGGCTCAGTGTGGCGAAGCGACTCGCGCTCATGGAGCTCACCACAGCGGGACCGGCGACTCGCCGATCTTGTACCAGCCCGGCAGCGGCCCGGCGCCCGAACGCTCGATCCGCTTCTGCATACCCTCCGAGAGCGCGTTCGCGGTGATCATCTCCACGAACAGCGCGGAGACGTTGCCGAAGTCGAAAAAGTCACGCTGCCAAGACCATTGGAAGTCGCCACCGTAGCGGAACCAGCTGCCGCCGATGCCCTCCGGGCTGTAGTGGCTCCCGTCGGGGCGGGTGTTCTCGTTGACCTGTTTCCACAGTCCGATCACGTTGCCGCTGCGCTCGTCGACGACGAATTCCTGGTACGGGTAGGTCCAGCCCTCGAGGCCGTCCATCTCCTGCCCCAGCGCGAGTTCGCGGATCTCCTCGCGGCCCACCGCCATGAACTCCTGGGTCGGGCCGTAGTTCCAGCCGTAGGTGGCGTCCTCGGTGTACATGTCGGCCAGCGGCCGCCAGTCGCCCGCCGCCTCGCAGCGTTCGTTCTCGACCACCCAGCGGCGGACCATCTCGTCGAGTTCGTCCCGGGAAAAACCGGACATCGCAGCTTCCTTCACATTCTGTGTCGAGGGCCGGCGCCGATCTCCGGCGTGGCCTGATCCGGGCGGTCACCGGGCTGCGGCGACCGCGAACGTCGTGGTCCGTCAGCCCGTTTTCGAGAACGAGTTCAGGCCGGGATATCCCTCGCGGACAGGCGCGAAAGACACATCGCTGGACATGTGTCTGGACGGTACCACCGCAAGCGGGGGCCGACAATGGATCGACTATTTTTGCCACCGGGAAGCGGTCGTTCGACCAGTGTGCCGCGGGCCGTCCACGCCGTGGTCGGCGCCGATTCCACACCCTCGGCACAGCCGCGGAATTGAAACAAGTTCTTGCGCCAAGATCAGAGTCGAACCTATAGTTCCGTACACGTGTCCAGACAGCTCCGAAAGGTACCCATGAGCGGGTCCACGAACGACAGCACCAGCGCCGCCGGCTTCATCGGCCTCGGCAATATGGGTGCGCCGATGGCCGAGCGGCTGCTGAACCGCCCCGGTGGCCTCATCGTCTGCGACACCCGGGCGGAGGCCGTACAGCCGTTCGTCGACGGCGGCGCCGAACCGGCGAAGACGGCGGCCGAGGTCGCCGAACGGGCCGGGGTGATCTCGGTGGTCGTCCTGAACGACGAGCAGGTCCGATCCGTGGTCACCGGTCCGGACGGACTGCTGAGCACCGCGCGCCCCGGCACGGTGATCGCCGTGCATTCGACCATCAGCGACCGGACCGCGGTCGAACTCGCCGGCATCTGCGCCGGACACGAGGTGGACTTCGTCGACGCCCCGGTCAGTGGTGGCGGCGCGGGGGCGAAGAAGGGGTCGCTCGCGGTCATGGTGGGCGGCAGCGCCGCCGCCTTCGAGAAGGTGCGCGAACCGTTCGGCTACTGGGCCGAACTGGTGGTGCACGCGGGCGAGGTCGGCGCCGGCACCCGGATGAAACTGGCCCGCAACCTGCTGCATTTCGTCTCGTTCACGGCCACCGCGGAAGCCCAGCGACTGGCCGAGGCGGCCGGGCTGAACATCGTCGACCTGGGCAAGGTGGTCCGGCATTCGGATGCCATCACCGGCGGTGCGGGCGCGATCATGCTGCGCGACACCACCGCGCCGATCGCCGCGGACGACTTCTGGCATTCGATCTTCACCCACACCCGCGACCTCGGCGAGAAGGATCTGTCGCTGGCCCTGGCCCTGGGCGAGCGGCTCGGCGTCGAATTGCCCTTCGCCCGAATGGCTTTGAGCGGGCTCGGCGACGGCCTCGGCGTCGGGCCCGGCGAAGTTTCCCGGGCCGCGCGCACCGACACTTCGGAGGAGAGCAATGAGCGCTGACACCGACGGCCTCACGCCCGAGCAGCGTCGCGCGCGCGGAGTGGCCAAGATGAGCGAGGTCTACGGCTGGGAGATATCCGACGGACCCGGCGCCCATTTCGCCGTGACGGCGGATCACCTGTTCGCCGATATCTGGAGCCGCCCGGAACTGTCCGTGCGTGATCGCCGCCTGCTGCTGCTCGGCGCGCTGACCGCGCAGGGACATCTGGACGTCACCGAGATCCAGGTCAGCGCGGCCCTGCGCAACGGTGAACTCACCGAGGAACAGCTGCGCGAGATCGCGATCTTCCTCTGCCACTACACCGGCTGGGCCGCCGGGACCAAGCTCGACAGCGTCGTCGGCAAAGTCGTGGCCGCCGAAAAGAAGGCTGCCGAAAAGAAGTCCGCCGAGAAGTGAGGAACGAACCCACCATGTCCGACACCCTGGGTGTGCGACCACAGCCCGCCGCCGATATCACCGACTGGGACTACGAGGCCGATGTGGTCATCGCGGGATACGGCATCGCCGGCGTCGCCGCGGCGATCGAGGCCGCCCGGGCCGGCGCCGACGTGCTGGTGCTCGAGCGCACCGGCGGCTGGGGCGGTGCGGCCTCCCTGTCGGGCGGATTCATCTATCTGGGTGGCGGCACGCCGCTGCAGAAGGCGCTCGGTTTCGACGACACCCCGGAGAACATGGAGAAGTTCATGCTGGCCGCCCTCGGGCCCGGCGTGGACGAGGCCAAGATCCACGATTACTGCCAGGGCAGCGTCGAACACTTCAACTGGCTTGTCGCCCAAGGGGTTCCGTTCAAGGAGGAATTCTGGGGCGAGCCGGGCTGGGAACCCCCGCACGACGAGGGCCTGATGTATTCCGGCGGTGAGAACGCCGCGCCGTTCAAGGACATCGCCACCCCCGCCCCGCGCGGGCATCTGCCGCAGATGCAGAACAAGCGCATCGGCGAGCAGGGTGGCGGCTACATGCTGATGAAGCCGCTCACCGACACCGCCGAATCCCTCGGTGTGCGAGCCGAATACGACATCCGGATCCAGCGGCTCGTGGTCGCGGACGACAATCGCGTCGTCGGCGTGGTGGCCAAGCGCTACGGCAAGGAGATCACCGTCCGCGCCCGTCGCGGCGTGGTGCTCGCCACCGGCAGCTTCGCCTACGAGCAGCGGATGATCGAGGGCTACGCGCCGCGACTCATCGGCCGGCCCGCCGCCGCGATCGAGGAACACGACGGCATCGGCATCCGAGTCGCCCAGGCGCTCGGCGCCGAACTGGCGCATATGGACGCCACCGAGGTCGCCTTCTTCGGCGATCCGCAGATGATGGTTCGCGGCATCCTGGTCAACGGCCGGGGACAGCGCTACATCGCCGAGGACACCTATCCGGGCCGGATCGGCCAGGCCACGCTGATCCAGCAGGACAACCAGGCCTACCTGATCATCGACGAGGCCGCGCTCGAGGAAGCGCTGAAGACCGAGACCAGCAGCCCCTTCTTCCGCCAGCCCCCCACCTGGGCGGCGGAGACGGTCGAGGAACTCGAAAGCGATATGGGCCTGCCCGCGGGTTCGCTGCAGGCCACCGTCGAGGTCTACAACCGACACGCCGAATCCGGCTCGGACCCGCTGCTCGGCAAGAAGCCGGAGTGGGTGAAGCCGATCGGCACGCCGGTGGCCGGATTCGACATGCGCAACTTCACCGCCGGCTTCACCCTCGGCGGCCTGCGCACCGATCTGGATTCCCGGGTCATCCACGTCACGGGCGAACCGATCCCCGGCCTGTACGCCGCGGGCCGCTGCACCTCCGGCGTCTGCGCGGGCGGCTATGCCAGCGGCACCTCCCTCGGCGACGGCAGCTTCTACGGTCGCCGCGCGGGCCGCGCCGCCGCCAACGACGGTCCGGCATCGAACTGATGCCCGACCGAATCGAAAGGAACCCCATGCGTTTCGGCATCGTCCTGTTCACCAGCGACCGCGGCATCCGGCCCGCGGTCGCGGCCGCGGCCGCCGAGGAGCGCGGCTTCGAGTCGTTCTTCGTGCCCGAGCACACCCACATCCCGATCAAACGGGAGGCGGCGCATCCGCTGACCGGCGACGAGAGCCTGCCCGACGACCGCTACATGCGCACCCTCGACCCGTGGGTCGCGCTGGCCACCGCGGCGGCGGTCACCGAACGCATCGAATTGTCCACGGCGGTGGCACTTCCCACCGAACACGACCCCATCACGCTGGCCAAGACGATCGCCACCCTGGACCATCTGTCCGGCGGCCGGGTCAGTGTCGGCGCCGGATTCGGCTGGAACACCGACGAACTCGCCGACCACGGCGTGCCGGGCAACAAGCGCCGCACGGTGCTGCGCGAATACCTCGAGGCCATGCGAGCGCTGTGGACCGAGGAGGAGGCGAGCTACGACGGCGACTTCGTGAAGTTCGGCCCCAGCTGGGCGTGGCCGAAGCCGGTGCAGTCCAAGGTGCCGGTGCTGATCGGCACCGCGGGTACCGAACAGGGTTTCCGCTGGATCGCGCGCTCGGCCGACGGCTGGATCACCACCCCGTACGAGACCCACACGCTGCTGGAACGCCTGCAACTGCTGGGCAAGGTGTGGCAGGAGGCCGGTCGCGAGGACACCCCGCGGGTGGTCGCCCTCGACGGCAAACCCGACACGCAGCGGCTGACCGAATGGCACGCCGCCGGGGTGACCGACGTACTGTACGGACTGCCGGACAAGTCCGAAGCCGAGGTGCTGGCCTATCTCGACCGCCTGGCCGGCAAGCTCGCGCCCCTGCGCGCGAGCGCCTGATCGACAACCGCGCGCGAGCGCCTGAACCACTACGCGACCTGGCGCCCGAACAGGAAGTGAGCCGAAGACGTGCGTATCGCCCTGCTGTCCTACCGCAGCAAGACCCACTGTGGCGGGCAGGGGGTGTATGTCCGGAAGTTGAGTCACGGCCTGGCCGAACTCGGCCATGAGGTCGAGGTCTTCTCCGGTCAGCCGTACCCGGAACTGCTCGATCCCCGAGTGCGGCTGACCGAGGTGCCGAGCCTGGATCTGTACCGCGATTCCGACCCGTTCCGCACGCCGCGGCCCGGAGAGATCCGCGACCGCATCGACCTGCTGGAACTGGGCACGATGTGGACCGCGGGCTTCCCGGAGCCGCGCACGTTCAGCCTGCGCGCGGCCCGGCTGTTGCGTTCGCGCGCCGCGGATTTCGATGTGGTGCACGACAACCAGTGCCTCGGTTCCGGACTGCTCGACATCGCCCGGCGGGTGCCGCTGGTGGCCACGATCCACCACCCGATCACCCGCGACCGGGCCGTCGATCTGGCGGCCGCCCCGTGGCGGCGCAAGGCGTTCGTCCACCGCTGGTACGGATTCCTCGGCATGCAGCAGCGCGTCGCCCGGCTGATTCCGGATCTGATCACCGTCTCCTCTACCTCGGCCGCCGATATCGCCGACGACTTCGGCGTCGACGCCTCCCAGTTACGGGTGGTCCCGCTCGGCGTCGACACCGAACTGTTCCGGCCCCGCGAGCGCCGCGTACCCGGCCGGATCGTGGCCGTGGCCAGCGCCGACAAACCGCTCAAGGGCATCTCCCACCTGCTGCAGGCGCTCGCGCGGTTGCGGCTCACCCACGACGTCGAATTGCAGTTGGTGGCCAAGCTGGAACCGAACGGCCCCACCGAGAAGCTGATCGCCGAACTGGGCATCTCCGATATCGTCACGGTGTCGAGCGGACTGTCCGACGAGGCATTGGCCGAACTGCTGGCCTCGGCGCAGATCTCCTGCATTCCGTCCATGTACGAGGGCTTTTCGCTGCCTGCCGTGGAGGCGCTGGCCAGTGGCACCGCCCTGGTCGCCAGCCGGGCCGGCGCGCTGCCGGAGGTGGCGGCCGACTGTGCCGAACTGGTCGAGCCGGGCAATGTGGACGAACTGACCGGCGTCCTCGGAAAACTGCTCGACAATCCGCGTCGCATCGACGACCTCGGCGCCGCCGGGCGCCACCGCGCACTCACCGTCTTCAGCTGGGAAGCCGTGGCAGCCCAGACGGTTTCGGTGTACGAACGCGCCATCGCCCGCCGCCAGGGCACCGATCTGACCGCCGATACACAGGAGGCGACCGTATGCTGACCGTCGATTTCGACCGCTTGGGGATCGGGCCGGGCGTCCGGGTCATCGATGTGGGATGCGGCCAGGGTCGCCATTCCTTCGAGGCGTACCGGCGCGGCGCCGATATCGTCGCCTTCGATCAGAACGCCGACGACCTCGCCGATGTGAAGGTCATGTTCGGTGCACTCGCCGAGGCCGACGAGGCTCCCGACTACGCGCAGGCCGAGACGGTCCAGGGCGACGCGCTGGCCCTGCCCTTCGAGGACGGCGAATTCGACGTCGTCATCGCCTCCGAGATCCTCGAGCACATTCCGGCCGACGACGGCGCCATCGCCGAACTGGTACGCATCCTCAAACCCGGTGGGGCCCTGGCGATCACGGTGCCGCGCTGGCTGCCCGAGCGGATCTGCTGGCTGCTCTCGGACGAATACCACGCCAACGAGGGCGGGCATGTGCGCATCTACCGCGCCGACGAACTGCGCGGCAAGGTCACCGCGCGCGGGATGCGATTCATCCACAGCGAACACGCGCACGCCCTGCACGCTCCGTACTGGTGGCTGAAATGCCTGGTCGGGGTGGACAAGCCCGACGCCCGGCCGGTGCAGCTGTATCACCGGATGCTGGTGTGGGACATGATGAAACGGCCGTGGCTGACCCGTGTCGCCGAATCGGCCCTGGACCCGGTGATCGGCAAGAGCGTCGCCCTGTACTTCACCAAGCCGGCGGTGTCCGGTGCGCGCCGCTGAGCTGCCCTCGATTCCCGGCGTCCTCACCGCCCGGCAGTGCCGGGCCACCGCGGAATCCATTGCCGCACAACAGCACAGCGACGGCGCGATCCCGTGGTTCCGGGGCGGGCACACCGACCCCTGGGACCACGTCGAGTCGGCGATGGCGCTGACGGTGGCGGGTCTGCACGATGCCGCGCGCGCCGCCTATGCCTGGTCGGCGGACACCCAGCGCGCGGACGGCTCCTGGCCGTCGCAGTTCCGCGGCGACGTCGTCGAGACCGCCGACACCGACACCAATTTCTGCGCCTACATCGCCACCGGTGTCTGGCACCACTACCGCTGCACCGGTGATCGGCGCTTCGTGGACACGATGTGGCCGACCGTGCGCGCGGCCATCGATTACGTCATCTCGTTGCAGCAGGGCCGCAACGGCGAGATCTATTGGCTGCGGACCGAAAAGGGCATCCTGCCCGAGGCGCTGCTCACCGGCTGCTCGAGTATGTTCCACAGCATCGGCTGCGGGCTGGCGATCGCGGAACTGCTCGGCCTGGCCCAGCCGGAATGGGAGGTCGCGGCGCTGCGCCTCGGCCACGCGCTGCGGCATCATCCGGAATCCTTCGCCGAGAAGGACCGGTATTCGATGGACTGGTACTACCCGGTGTTGGGCGGTGCGCTGCGCGGCGAGGCCGGACATGCCCGGATCGCCTCGCGCTGGAGCGATTTCGTGGTCGGTGAGATCGGCATTCGCTGCGTCTCCGACCGCCCGTGGGTGACCGGCGCCGAAACCTGTGAACTGGCATTGGCACTGGACACCCTCGGCGACCGCGATCGCGCGCTGCGACTGCTCGCGAGCATCCAGCACCTGCGCGAGGACGACGGATCCTATTGGACCGGACTGGTTTTCGCCGACGGTAAACGCTGGCCGGAGGAGCGCACCACCTGGACCGGGGCGGCGGCGGTGCTGGCCGCCGACGCGCTGACCCGCACCACCGGCGGCAACGGCGTCTTCCGTGACCTGGCGCCCAGTGCGGATATCGCGACCGGCCTCACCTGCGACTGCGTGCGCTCGCCCAGCTGAGGCGGCCGCGACACGGCCCGGCCACCTCAGCCTTCCTCGCTTCAGCCCTTACCGCCGCATCCCGTGCCGCGCTCGAGCAGCCGCAGCGATCCGATGGCCGCGACCTCGCGGAAATTGCCGCTGTCCAATGCCTTTCGATAGATGTGGTACGGGGCCTGCCCGCCGTCGGCCGGGTCCGGGAAGACGTCGTGGATGGCCAGCACGCCACCGGCCGCCACCCAGTGCGCCCAGCCGTCGTAGTCCCGCTGGGCCGCGGCCTCGGTATGTCCGCCGTCGATGAACAGCAGCCGGATCGGGCTGCGCCAGTGCTTCGCCACGGTCGCGGAGGGGCCCACCACGCCGATCACGGTATCGGTCAATTCCGCCCGCACGATGGTGCGGCGGAACGTGGTCAAGGTGTCGAAGCGGCCGGTTTCGGGGTCGACCAGCGAGGTGTCGTGATATTCCCAGCCGGGCTGATGTTCCTCGGACCCGTGGTGATGGTCGATGGTGTAGACGGTGGCGCCGGTGTCGCGGGCCGCCGCGCCGAGATATATCGCCGACTTACCGCAGTAGGTGCCGATTTCCACGATTATTCCGTCGCCCGCGTAACGCCGCGCGGCCTCGTAGAGCGCCCGTCCCTCCTCGACCGGCATGAAGCCCGTCGCCTGCTCGGCCAGCTCGAACAATCGCCGAGTATCCGCGGAAATATCGGATTCCGCGGGAATTATCGAATCGGCACGAGTCATCAGAAGAACACCTTTCGGAAATCATCTCTCGATACTTTGCGAGCGGATGCGATATTGTGTGATTTGCGACCGTATCCACTCCGGCAACAGGTATGCGAGTTGCTTTCGAAGCTTCACTACAGTAGCATCCAGACACGTGTCCGATCCCATTTCCACCGAGCCTACACCGGTGAATATGGAGGCAACTCGCCGCCGCCTCACCGAGAAGCAGGCCGATACCGTCGACCGGCTGACCAAGGCCGCGCTGGAGGTGCTGTCGCGCGAAGGCTTCGCCGGCCTCACCGTGCGCATGGTGGCCGCGGCCGCCGGAGTGGGTACGGCCACCGCCTACACCTATTTCTCCTCCAAGGAACACCTGGTCGCCGAGGTCTTCTGGCGGCGACTGGCGGCCGACGCGCCGCCGGAGCCCGAGGCCGGCGCCGACCGGACCACCCGGGTGGTCGCGGTGTTGCGGCAGATCGCCATGCTGGTCGCCGACGAACCCGCACTGGCCGGCGCGGTGACCAGCGCACTGCTGGGCACCGACCCCGACGTCGCACATCTGCGCACCCGCATCGGGACCGAGATCCGGCGGCGCCTGCTGGACGCCTTGGGCCCGGATGCCGATCCCGATGTGGTGGAAACGCTGGAATTGCTTTACGCCGGCGCCCTGGTGCGCGCCGGGGTGGGTTACGCCTCGTACGCCGAAATCGCCGATCGACTGGAAAAATCGGCCCTGCAGGTGCTGCGGGACTGATCGCGTAATTCCCGGCGCATTCCGGAAATTACGGCAATACCGCTTCGATGGCGGCGACCACATTCGGATCCTGCGGTTCGGTGCGCGGACGGAAACGGCCGACGACCTTACCGTCGCGATCGACGAGGAATTTCTCGAAATTCCACTGAATATCGCCGGCGTCGCCTTCGGCATCGGCGGTCTGCACGAGTTCGCGATACAGCGGATGCCGGTCGTCACCGTTGACGTCGACCTTGGCGAGCAACGGGAAATCCACGCCGTAGGTGGTCGAGCAGAACTGCTGGATCTCCTCCGCGGTGCCGGGCTCCTGCCCCATGAACTGGTTGCACGGCACGCCGACGACGCTGAATCCGCGCGAGCCGTATGCCTGTTGCAGCGCAACGAGTCCGGTGTATTGCGGTGTCAGACCGCATTTCGAGGCGACGTTGACCACGAGCAGGGCCTTGTCACCGGCGAGTTCGGCCAGGGTCGCGGGCTCGCCGGCGAGGGTCTGGACGGGAATTTCACGAATATCGGTCACAGTCGAAATGATAGGTCGAATCTCGGCGGGTGCGAGCGCGACTTCCGTCGCCGGACCCGTCCACGGACGGGGTGCCTAGGGTCGCCGCATCCTCGCACGGACGAACTAACTGCAACCTGTTCTATAGTGTGACGTGGACAACATCCCTGGTCATAGCCAGGAAGTCGCTCCCGGACCGCGTCCCGCGCATCATTTTTCCCCACCGCGCGTCTTCACCATTATTAGAACTTGTTCTACAGTGAGCTGAGGCACGCTCCCGCGCCGAGCGCTGCCGCGATCAGCCGCTACCACTTCGAAGATGAGGTAACCGAACATGACCGACACCAGCGCAGCCGATTACATCGTCATCGGCGCGGGCAGCTCCGGTGCCACTGTCGCTAGTCGGCTCGCCGAGCAGGGCGCCAGCGTCATCCTGCTCGAGGCCGGCCGCAAGGACAACACCAAGTTGGTCACGGTCCCGGGCATGATCACCACGGTTCACACCGTCCCGCAGCTCAAGCACCAGGTCACCTGGTCGCAGTACTCGATTCCGCAGAAGCACGCCGCGGAGCGCCGGGTGCCGATGACGCGCGGCAAGGTGCTGGGCGGTTCGAGTTCGGTCAACGGCATGCTCTTCGTACGCGGCAACAAGGCCAATTTCGATTCCTGGGCCGCCGAGGGCTGTGCGGGCTGGAGCTACGAGGATGTGCTGCCGGCCTACAAGCGCCTGGAGAACTGGGAGGACGGCGCCAGCGACCTGCGCGGTTCCGGCGGCCCCATCGAGGTGACCCGGCAGAAGGACCTCACCCCGATCGCCAAGGAGTGGATGGAGGCCGCGGCCGAGACCTTCGGCGTCCCGGTCATCGAGGACTACAACGGCGAGTCCCAAGAGGGCATCAGCATCTTCCAGCAGAGCGTGAAGGACGGCCTGCGCTACAGCTCCTCGCGCGGCTTCATCACCAACCGCCCCAATCCGAATCTGAAGGTCGTCACCAAGGTGCACGTGGCGCGCGTGGTGATCGAGAAGGGCCGCGCCATCGGCGTCGAGGTCATCGAGAAGAAGGGCCGCCGGATCATCCGCGCCGAGAAGGAGGTCGTGGTCTCCGGTGGCGTGATGGGTTCCGCGCACATCCTGATGCTGTCGGGAGTCGGCCCCGCCGGGCACCTGCGCGACCTCGGCATCGAGGTCAACGCGGATCTGCCGGTCGGCCAGAACCTGCACGACCACCTGTTCGTCCCGATGACCTTCATCTCGAAGAAGGCGCTGCACCGTGGCATTCCGTCGCATTTCGCGGCCGGTTTCCTCAAGGAACTGCGCAGCCCCGGCAGCTCCTGGTTCGGGCGTACGGTCTTCGAATCCGTGGGCTTCGTGCGGACCTCGTTCGCCAAGGACATCCCGGATATGCAGATCCACACCCTGCCGTGGAGCTACCCGACGCCCAACCAGGACGAGGACAAGCTGCACATGGTGGACAAGCGGGAAGCGCTGACGATCTTCCCGACGCTGATCTACCCGAAGAGCCGCGGCGAACTGCGCCTGGCCTCCACCGATCCGCTGACCTCGCCGCTGATCGACCCGGGCTACCTCTCTGACCCGGCCGATATGGACTTCCTGGTCGAGGCCATCGGCATGATCCGCGAGGCCGCGGCGAACAAGGCGATCGCGGGCGACATCACCGAAGAGTTCTCCCCCGGCCCCGCGTTCCAGGACGAGACGGCGCTGCGTCGCGAGCTGCCGATGCGGATCCACTCGGTCTACCACCCGGTCGGCACCTGCCGGATGGGCGTGGACGAGCGCGCCGTCGTCGACCCGCAGCTGCGGGTGCGCGGCATCGAGGGCCTGCGCGTGGCCGACGCCTCGATCATGCCGAGCATCACCGGCGGCAACACCAACGCCCCGTGCTACATGATCGGCGAGAAGGCGGCCGAATTCATCACCGCCTCCGCATAATTCGCCTCGCTCCACCGGCCCCGGTTGTGATCACCGATCGCAACCGGGGCCGTCGTCGTCCGCGGGGTCGGCTGTCGCCGAGATCGTGTCGACGGTGAACGGTGAGCGTTCCCGAGGGGACGGCGCGTGTACTGATCGTGCAAACCTCGCTCGAATTTGCGGTTTTCACGCATTTTCGTGGAGGTTTGCACGATTAGTTCACATCTGGGGATGGGTGGGGTCGGTTTGGTTCGGACGTTGGGGTGTGGCGGGGTATCAGGTCGTTCAGGCAGGGGAAGCTGGTGGCGGGGGTGGCGCGTAGGGCTTGTGCGATTGCCGCGTACCAGTGTGGGTCGCCTTGGATCGCCGGGGCGGATGGTGTTCGTGGAATGCGTTGCGGCAGAGAAGGTGTCATACGTCGTTCCTTGTCGGGCGAGACGACGCGCGAGGCGTTGCGGTGGTGGGGAGTTGCGGTGGCCTGCGGGGTCGGGAGGGGACCCCGCAGGCACCTCAGGCTCGCTCGCGGCACTCGGTGGGGAGTGTGGACGGTGGCGTCGGAACGTCCTGCGAGCGAGGCGTTTTCATGGTGGGCCCGGTGCGGCAGGCGGCGCATTGGGCGGTGGTCACGGCGTCGGGGTCGTGGCCGAGGGTGGTGAGGATGTTGCGGCAGCTGCTGAGCATGTCGCAGGTTTGCGGGGTGCAGGCCGCGTGGCGGTCGGCGTGGATCTCGCGGTGCATCCGCTCCGGGGAGATCGGGTTGGCGAGCGGGCCGTGGAAGATCGGATTGGTCATGGCCGGTCAGATTCCGAAGTGCGGGCGGTCGGCGGGGTGCAGGGCGCCCGTCGCGACGAGCCACAGTTTGGCCTGTAATTTGCGGGGGCACACCGTGATCGGACAATCGAGATGGTCCTGCATGATGCGGTGAGCGAGCGCGGTGGTCATGGTCGGCAGGGCGCTGTGGATGATCGGTCGCAAACCGTGCACGGGAGAACACCTCCGGACATCGTCGGGGCACCAGCGGACACGCGGCTGCTGGTACTCCCGATGGCCGGGGCCATTTTCGGCCACCACCTTGCGGCGTCGGTGCTACGCGGTAATGTCTCGTCGGTATCATCACGGTTGTAGTCGCATCCGGGGGCAACGGTTGTGCGACTTGCCGATTCGAGTTTCCCGGCCATCGGGGTGGCTCAAGAAGACCACCGACTGAGCCGGCGGGACAATAGCGCCATGCATATGCAACGAAGGTTCTGCGACGGCCCAGAGCGGTTCGCACGGGGGTAGCCGATTTCTTTCCTCGTGCAAACGGCGACCGCTCACGATGCAAACGAGGAATCCGTGACGAACATTGGCGAGGACAGTTCGACCACCCTGCCCCGGCGACAATTGGGAAGGTATCTCAAGGAGGCCCGCCTGGGCGTGGGCCTGCGGTTGGAAGACGTTGCGCCGCTTATGCAATGGTCGGCGAGCAAACTGTCTCGTTTCGAGGCCGGAAAGTCGCCCAGCATCCGTGTGCTCGATGTGGAGGCGCTGTGCCGCATCTACGACATCGACGATCCCGAGGTGCGCGCGGGGCTGATAGGCCTAGCGAAACAGAGCACCGAGAAAAGCTGGTGGCAGGCATTCGATGATGTGATCACAGGAAATTTCGACTTGTACGTCGGATTGGAGTCGTCATCGGAAAAGCTGTCGATCTTCCAACCCCATATCGTCGCCGGTCTCCTGCAAACCCCGGCCTACGCTCGCGCGGTTGAACGCGGCTACTACTCCGACATCAGCGAGCAGGAGTTGGAACGACGAATCCAGCTGCGGGTCAAGCGCCAGATGTTGCTGACTCGGAAGGTCAAACCGGTCATGGTTGGATTCGTCATCCATGAATCGGTCCTGCACACCGTTGTGGGCAGTGGAAAGATCATGGCGGCGCAATGCCATCACCTGGCGAATCTTCCGGCTAACGTCACCGTGAGAGTGCTGCCCTACGAGTCCGGATTTCCCGCCGGTCTCCCGACGGGTCCGTTTGCCATCCTGGACTTCGGAACCGACTCGAAGGGACGCGAACTGTCTCCGACAGTCGTGTACATCGAATCCTTTGCAGGCGATCTATATCTCGAGCGAGTGAAGGACGTAGCCAGGTATCGTCAGGCGTACAGCGTCATTCGGGAGGCGGCGCTCGACGTTGTGGACAGCAAGCGCCGACTGCGGCAGATAGCAAGGGAGCACGAACGGTGAACCTGGATCTAGCCGGTGCCGAGTGGTTCAAATCCAGCCGTAGCGGTGGCGGCAAAGAGTGCGTGGAGACAGCGTTCCTCACCACCGGACACATCGGAGTCCGCGACTCCAAGAACCCCACCGGCCCCGCCCTCGTCTTCACCCCTGCCGAATGGGACGCCTTCACCACCGACCTCCGCAACGGCACCCTCGACCACGCTTGATCTCTCCCTAGGCTCACGTTTCCTTGTGCCGCAGAGGAATTCGATTCGCCGACTGATCGCCTTCAAGGTCGGACATGATGCGGCGACTTCGATCGATTTGACGCATCATTTGCACATTGCAACTCTTGTCTAATGCAAGGCCATGAGGAGACCGACGCGGCGGCCGCCGACGCCGCGCCCGAACACAGCACCACCGCCGAGATCGCGGCACTCGAAGCGCTGACCCGGATGCTGGTTTCCATCGCCTGGGACAGCGCTCACGCCGCACCACCCGGCGTCACCTTCCCGCAAATGCGCTTTCTGCTGATCCTGCAGGCCCTGGGCCGGGTGTCGTCGTCGCGGTTGGCGGCCGCGCTCGGCGTCAACGCTTCGTCGGTGACGCGGCTGGCGGACAGGCTCGAGGCCCGCGGATACGTGGCGCGGGGAACCGATGCGCACAACCGCAGCGTCGTCACCATCGAGGTCACCACGGCCGGACAGGCCGTGGTCGATCAGGTGTTGCAGCGGCGGAAGGTCGCCTTCGGATCCTTGCTGGACGGCCTCACTCCCGAGGCACGCGACCGCGTGATCGTCGCGGCGCGGGATCTGGTGCAGGCCGCCGCCACCACGCCCTTCGTCACCGCGACCGGGCCGGGGTCGTTATGAGCGGCGGGCATTCGCGCGCAACGCATCTGGGCGATTTCCAGGTCACCCCGAGACTGCTGCTCATCGCCGCACTTGCGATTCCGGTCGGCGGCGCGGCCGCGGTGGCCGCGCCCGCCGCCGCCTGCATCTCACCCGCGAATACACCACCGACCCACTGGAGACGTTCTTCACCCACGAGATGATGACCGCCGACCCGCTGGTGCTCGGAACCGACGACCTCATCGACCCGATCCTCCCCCGGACCCACTACGCCGGGCTCTATCCGGTGGTCGACGGTTCCGGAGCACTGGTCGGCGTGACCACCCGCCAGGTCCTGCAGCACAGCCCCGGCACCACGGTCGGTGCGGCCACCCTGGACATCCGGACCTCGGTCCATCCCGACAACACCCTGCGCGAGGTGGCCAACGCCCTCGCGATGGCGCACGTGACGGCGGCACCCGTGGTCGCGCGCGACGATCCGAACCGCTTGTGCGGCATCATCACCCTCGAACAGCTGCTCCACGCCCGCCGCCGCGACCTGCACGAGGAACACCACCGCGAACGGCTACTGGTGGTACGCGAGGAACGCCTCACCGAGAACACCCACAAGGCCACCGCCGCCTGAGGGAGTAGATCGTCATGGACCGGACCACCGTAGATCTGCCGGGCAAGCTTCCTTCCCATGGAGGCGGAGCCGCGTCTCCACAGACCGCGGGACGACGATCCGTATCGCGGTACGGCGCGGTGTGGATGCGGGGCTCGGCGGCGTCTGCGTGAAACACTCGCGCTGTGAGCGAGTCGTTCGGGCGGCGAATGCGTTTCGTGGCGGATCTCGGTCCGGGGTGGTTCGCCTCGGTCATGGCGACCGGCATCGTCTCGCGGGCCGTCGGCGCGGCGGGGTGGGAGTGGGGTGGCAATGCCCTGCTGATCGTCGGCCTGATCGCCTACGTCGTGCTCGTGGTGGCGACCCTGCTGCGCATCGCATTCTTCCGCGACCGCGTGATCGGCGATGCGGTGAATCCCGCGACCGGCTTCACCTATCTGGCCTTCGTCGCCGCCACCGGGGTGATGTCGGCGGGGCTGTCCCGGCACGCCTGGGTGGGTGCGGCGCTCGCGCTGTTGCTGGTGGCGACGGTCGTGTGGGCGGTTCTGGTGTACGCGATCCCGGCGCTGCTCATGCTGCATCACGGCGCACCGACCGCGGTGACGGGCGCCGACGGCACCTGGTTCCTCTGGGTGGTCGGTACCCAATCACTCGGGGTGGCCGCCACCGCACTGCCGCAGCCGTGGGGTCAGCGTTTCGCGGTGCCGGCGCTGCTGTGCTGGTCGGTCGGCGTGGTGCTCTACGGCATCGTGGCGACGGTGGTGCTGGGCACCCTGTTCGGTACCTCGCTGACCGCGGAGCGTCTCGCGCCGACGTATTGGATCTTCATGGGCGCCACCGCCATCAGTGTGCTGGCCGGCACCCAGATCATGAATCAGCGGGCGGTGGCGTTGATCGCGACGGTGCGGCCCATGCTCGAGGGGGCGACGCTGGTGCTGTGGGCGTTCGGCACCTGGCTGATGCCGCTGCTGCTGGCGGCCGGCATCTGGCGGCATCTGGTCCGGCATTTCGGGCTGAGCTACGAACCGGGCCTGTGGAGCATCGTGTTTCCCGTGGGCATGTACGGCGTGGGCACCGCCGAACTGGGCAAGGCCACCGGCGAACAGTGGATGGTCGACTTCGGGCACGGTGAGGCATGGGTGGCGCTGGCGGTGTGGGCGGCCACCGCGGCCGATCTGGCGGTTACGCTGATCCGGCGCCGGCGAACCCGGGAATTCGTGGGCTGAGCTCGCGATCTCCTACCGCACGGTAGCCTGGTTCGCGAAGTACGATCCGGCGGGAGGAGCCGGAGGAATGGAACGGGAGATTCACGGTGACCTCGCGGGAGGATTTCCTGCGCCGCGTGCGCGATGCCCTCGAGGCGCTACCGAATGACGAACGTATGGTGCCGGTGCCGCGCAACTATCAGCGCAACGCCCCGGTGCACTCGGCCGCGGACCAGGCCGAGATCGTCGAACTGTTCATCGATCGCCTCAAACATTATGGCGCCCAGGTCCATCGGGTCGGCGCGGACGAGATCCCCGGTGCGATCGATTCGGCCCTGCGCGCCCACGGCGCCCGCTCGGCGCTGGCCCCCGACGGCCTGCCCGAGCATTGGCTGCGGCGCTGGGAACTGACGGGCGAGCATCGGGTCCTCGACGATCAGCCGCAGCTGTCGATCCTCGATCGCGAACGCACCGATGCCGTGGTCACCGGATGTGCCGGCGCGGTAGCCGACGCCGGCACCCTGATTCTCGACGGCGGGCCGGGGCAGTGCCGCCGCGATGCCGCCGTCCTGGCCGACTGTCACATCTGCGTGGTCCGCGTCGAGCAGATCGACTACTCGCTACCGCAGGTCCTGGACAAGCTGGACCCGCGCCGGTCCATCACCTGGTTCGGCGGCCCGACCGCCATGACCGATCCGGAGGCCGATTCCGGCAAGGTCGGCGGAGTCATCGAGGAGACCGAGCGACGGCTGGTCGTCGTCATCGTCGGTTGATCGAGCCGCCCGTTTTTCCCAGCCCCCTTCACAAGCGCTCGTTAAGGGCGCGGCAAGCGCACCCCGGCATTGTCGTCGTCGACACCGGGGGTGCTCCTGCCGCGAGAGGGGGCGGCAGGATCACCCACCGGCTGCGACCGAGGCGTTCCGCTCGGTCTGTCGACGAGGGGTGACAGGCCGAGCGGATCACGATTCGGCAGCGGCGCGGGTGTCCGACTCGAGGAATGATGGGGGTATGGAAACTGCGGTCGTCTTCGTCCTGGCTTGCCTGATCTACTGGTGGGGCTTGATCTGACCGACGGCGCCCCACCGGGCAGCACCTCGCCGGACCGACCACCGGCGAGCGGATACCTCAGCGGCCGGTGGGCAGGTTCGCCCCGCCGGTGACGTCGAGCACCACACCGCTGACGAAGCCGTTGGTGGCGATCATGTGCACGGCCCGCGCCAATTCCTCCGGATCCCCTACGCGCCCGACGGGTGTGGTGGCGGCGAGGCCGTCGAAGAGGGTGCGGCGCTGTTCCTCCGGCACCCGCTCCCACCATTCGGTGTCGATGACGCCGGGGGCCACGGCGTTCACCCGCAGCGGGGCGAGTTCGACCGCCAGCGGAGGCACCATGGCGTTCAGCGCCCCGTTGATCGCGGCCAGTCCGGCGGTGCCGGGGAAGGCCGCATGCGCCGACGCGGCGGTGATCAGGGTGATCGACCCGTTCGAAACCAGATGTGGCAGAGCGGCTTTGACGATTCTCACCTGCGGCCAGAACTTGCCGTCGAACCCCTGCGCCAGGTGGTCGAGATCGAGTTCGGCGAACGGACCACTGCCCGCCGAACCGCTGACCGCGACGACGAGGTGGTCGATGGGGCCGGACTGCGCGAAGAAGGCCGCGATCTGCTCGGCATCGGCCGCGTCCATCCGGTAGCCGCTGGTCTTACCACCCAGCCGAGCCACTGCCGCGTCGAGTTTGTCCTGACTGCGGCCGGTGACCACGACCTCGGCACCCTCGTTCGCGAACAGCGCGGCGGTGGCCGCGCCGATTCCGGAACTACCGCCCATGACGACGACGCGCGGGATGCCGGTGCTGGAAGCGCTCATTGCTACTGTTCCTGTCCTGTACAGTTTGTCGAGACTGACAGTCTCGACAACGAGCGTAACGGGTGCGGTATTCCCGCGCGTCGCCACCGCTGGGAGGTAGGTCCATGGGAACAGCACCGCGGCAACCGGATTCGCAGTCGTCCGAACGCGCGCACACCGGCCGGCGCCGGAACGAGGCCACCCGTCGCGCGATTCTCGACGCCGCCCTCGCTCAGCTCGCCGCCTCCGACGGCGGATCGGTCACGGTCGATTCCATCGCGGCCGCGGCCGGGGTCGGCAAACAGACGATCTACCGCTGGTGGCCGTCGAAGGGCGCGGTGCTGCTCGACGCGCTGCTCGACCGCGCGCGCCGGTCGGTCCCGACTCCCGATACCGGCTCGGTGCGCACCGATCTGCTGGCGGTCGCCGATTCCACTTTCACCGGGGCCCAACAGGTTTCGACCGCTCCAGCGCTACGCGCGCTGGTGCGCGAGGCCGCCCGCGACCCCCACCTCGCCGAACTACTACAGGAGTTCACCGGAGCCCGCCGCGCCGCCGCGCGCGATATCCTCGAGCGGGCGATCACCCGGGGCGAACTGCCCGGCGATACGGATGCGGACCTACTGGTGGATCTGCTCTACGGCCTGTTCTGGTACCGCTTCCTGCTCGGCCATGCCCCACTCGACCACACCACGGCGGCACGGCTCGTCGACATCCTGCTCCCGCCCGCGGTTAACACTTCTCACACACCCGGAGATGAGTCAGCGGATCCGATCCCACGGATCGAAACCCCCTGACGGAAGGCCTGTTCACGATGACTCGGATTTCGCGACTCACCGCCGGCGCACTGGTGTGTGGCGCCGTCCTGCTTCCCCTCGCCCCCGCCCAGGCCGAAACGGTGCCGCAGGCCGCCGCCGTGTCCGCGACTCAGCCGGTCGCCGACGGCGGCACCGGCTCGTCCACGCAGTCGATCATGTGCACCATCGTTCGCCTGATGCTGATGAACCAGGGCCCCACCTGGTGCCAGTAGCGGCCGGCGCCGCGCGGCACTGATCACAGACGACGGGCCGCACCGAAGTCCGGTGCGGGCCCGCAGCTTTCGTCAGGTTCAGCCGTTGCCGTTCAGACCGGCGCGCACACCTTCCTCGATGCGCTTGCCGATCTCCGGATCGACGTTCTTCCAGTAGTCGAACACCCGGCTCAGCACCGGCTCGCGCACGCCGCCGAGCACATGCCCGACCACGTTGTCCACCAAACGCTCCCGCTGCTCGTCGTTGAACACCTCACGCACCAGCGTGCCCGGCTGCGCCCAATCGCTGTCCTCGGCGTGCTGGACGTATCCGGCGCGCACCTGTTCGGGCTCGAAACTCCACGCCGCCTCCTCCGGGGCCGCGGCCGCGTCGGCATGCGGTCCACCGAACGAATTCGGCGCGTAGACAGGCACTTCCGGCGCGTTGAAGTCGTAGCGCATGGCACCCTCCTTGGAGTAGGAGTTCACCTCGGCCGCCCGCGCGCGGTTCGGCGGCAGCTGGTGGTAGTTGGTGCCGATGCGGTAGCGATGGGCGTCGGCATAGGCGAAGACCCGGCCCAGCAGCATCTTGTCCGGCGAATAGCCGATACCCGGCACGATCGCCGACGGCTCGAACGCGGCCTGTTCGATCTCGACGAAATAGTTGCGCGGGTTGCGGTTCAGCGTCCAGGTGCCGACCTCGATCAGCGGGTAGTCCTTGTGCGACCACACCTTGGTCAGATCGAACGGGTTGAAGCGGTAGTTCGCCGCCTCGCCCACCGGCATGATCTGCACATACAGTGTCCAGCTCGGGAATTCACCGCGTTCGATGGTTTCCCACAGATCCTGGCGGTGATAGTCGGGGTCGGTCCCGGCCAGCCGGTCGGCCTCCGCCTGGGTCAGGAATTCGATGCCCTGATCGGTCTTGAAGTGGTACTTCACCCAGAACCGTTCACCCTCGGCGTTGATCCACTGGTAGGTGTGCGAGCCGTAGCCGTTCATGTGCCGGTAGGTCTTGGGAATGCCGCGGTCACCCATCAGCCAGGTCACCTGATGCGCCGATTCCGGGCGCAGGGTCCAGAAGTCCCACTGCATGTTGTGATCGCGAAGGCCGTTGCCCGGCAAGCGCTTCTGTGAGCGAATGAAATCGGGGAACTTGATCGGATCCTTGATGAAGAACACCGGGGTGTTGTTGCCGACCAGATCGTAGTTACCGTCGGGCGTGTAGAACTTGACCGCGAATCCGCGCGGATCGCGCCAGGTGTCGGGGCTGCCCTGTTCACCGGCGACGGTGGAGAATCGCGCCAGCGATTCGGTCCGCGCACCCGGCTGGAACAGCTTCGCCTTGGTGTAGCGGCTGACGTCATTGGTGACGACGAGCTCGCCGAAGGCGCCCGCACCCTTGGCGTGCACGATCCGCTCCGGCACCCGCTCCCGGTTGAACTGGGCGAGCTTCTCGATCAGGTAGTGGTCGTGCAGGAGAATCGGGCCCTCGGTGCCGGCGGTCAGCGATTCGTTGTCGCTGGGGACCGGAGTGCCGGTGTTGGTAGTGGTCGGCCCACTGATCGGCTTGGTCATCGCAGCCTCCTGTTTCAGCTGTCGCCCGGGATGTCCGGGCCATCGTGATGGCGCGTCGTCACCGACGGCATTGCGGGCAGAGTCCCCAGAACACGACCTCGGCTTCGTCGATCGTGAACCCGTGCGCATCCGACGGGTCGAGGCAGGGGGCACGGCCCACGGCACAGTCGACGTCCACGACCGTGCCGCAGTTCCTGCACACCAGGTGGTGGTGGTTGTCGGCGATGCGAGTTTCGTACCGCGCCGCCGAACCGGCCGGTTCGATCCGGCGCAGCAGACCCGCGCCGACACAGGCGTGCAGTACGTCGTAGACGGCCTGTGTCGACACCGAACCCAGCTCCTGCCGGACCGCGGCGGCCACCCGGTCGGCATCCGAATGCGGATGGGCGGCAACCGCTTCCAGCACCGCCACCCGTGGGCGGGTAACCCGCAGGCCGGCCGCACGCAATCGTTCGCGTGGATCGAAACCTTCGGTGTGCATGAGCCCAGTCTGCCCGTTTTCTGGAATAAGTCAAGAAAAGACCGCCAGGGATGTTCCCGGCGTCACATCCGCTCGCTCGGCGTTCGACCGAACGCCGCGACGCCGATTCCGATTTGATTGCGGCGGTTGCGTGTTGGGCACCGTGACCAGATGCCCGTCGTTAACCTCGACGCATGGGACGCCTACACGGCTGGGTCATCGGGGTTCTCGTGGTCGTACTGATCGGTGGCGCCTGCGCCACCGCGGTACCGGCACGTGCGGAGGATCCACCGACCTGCGCCGTCTCGTCCGGACACGAATTCGAACGGGCCACGCCGGAATCGGCGGGCCTGGATTCGGCGCGGCTGGCGTCCGCCCTACGGTTCGCCGACGAACGGAACCGGCTGAACGTCAAGATCTTCCGGCACAACTGCCTGATCGGATCCGGCGCGCACAACGACGCCACCGACGCCACGCCGTGGAATATCTGGAGCGTCACCAAAAGCGTGGTCTCGCTGATCGCCGGAATCGCCTGGGATCAGGGCAAACTCGATATCGATGCGCCGATCGACCGCTATCTGCCGCCCGGACTCGGCGACGCCGCCCACCGCGCGATCACCGTCGAGGATTTGCTCACCGAGCGCTCCGGCCTGCGTGTCGGAGTGATCAACGAGGGCATCTCCGGGGTGGTGCCGATCGATCCGAACAGTGCCGTGCAGGCGCTCGGGGTCCCACTCGACAATCCGCCCGGCACCCGGTTCTCCTACAGTCAGCGCAACGTCGATCTGCTGTCGTATGTGATCGAGCTGGCCGTCGCCGAACCACTGCAACAGTTCGCGCAACGGGAACTGTTTTCCCCCTTGGGCATTCAGCGCGGCGACTACTACTGGGCCCGCGACCGTTCCGGTCACACCTACGGCTACGCGCATCTGATGATCCCGCCGGACGATCTCGCCAAGATCGCCCTGCTGGTCGCCGGCCACGGCGACTGGAACGGGGTGCGAGTGGTCTCGGCCGACTATCTGCACCGCGCCCAGCAGACGGGCCCGGGCCGCGAGTGTTACGGCTATCTGTTCTGGGCCCGTCCCGGGTGTATCGAGATTCCGTCGTTCCTGCCCCCGGATGTCTTCGCGATGTCCGGACTCGGTCTGCAGGACGTCTTCTTCATCCCCAGCCTGGACCTCACCGTCGTGTGGACCGGCGTCTTCGGCAACCGAAGCAACGGTGGCCCGACCGGGATCGTTCAGAACCTGACCGAGCTGACCTGGGAATTCTTCCGGCGACTGCTCGGCGCCTTCGAACAACCGCCGATCGCGGACCCCGGCCCCTATGTCGAGCCGCCGGTGACGTTGGACCCCCGCGCCTTCTTCGATCCCGATATCACCGTCGCGGTATTCGGCATCGGGCCCGACGCCTATCCCGGGTGCACCGTGCTCTCCTGTCTGCAGACCCCGCTGGCGCCGCCCTTCTCCGACGCACCGCCCGGCTGTGCGCTGCTGGCCTGTCTCGGCCCGGACCCTCGAACCCCCGGCATCCGTTGAGGAGGACCGCGCCGGCTGCGCGGGTCAGCCGGCGATCCGCGCGAACCGCGCGGTATCCATGTAGTCCCGGAACAGGGTCACTTCCCCGTTCCGCACGTGCACCACGTTGACCGAGGTGCGCACTCGCGCACGTGGTGCGCCGGGCACCGTCATATCCACCTCGTTCTCCACGAAAAGCACTCCGTCCTCGGCGGTTTCGTAAACCGTGGGATAGACACCGTGCACCTCGATACCCGACACACCCGACCAGCGTTGCGCGAGGTGTTCACGAATCGCCTCCCGGCCCTCGAGCCGCTCCGGCATTCCCGCGATCGGGAACGGGATCTCGAATACCGCATCGGGAGCGAGCGCCGCGACGAAGGCGTCGGCATCACGCACCGGCAATGTCGCGAACAGGTCCTCGACCACCTGGCGGGCACTGCGCACCGAACTGGAAACCATGACAAACTCCCTCTGTTAGAAGCGGAACATACGCCCCGTTTATGATCCGGAACGCACGCCCCGTTTGTCAACGGTTACCGGGTAGACTCGCGCTGTGGCGGAGAAACAGTCAGCGGACCCGGCGGCCGAACCGCGCCGCGCCCTACGCGCCGACGCCCGCCGCAACCGGGAGCGGGTACTCGCAGCCGCGCGGGAAGCCTTTGCCGCCGAAGGTATTTCGGTCCCGCTGGACGAGATCGCACGGCGCGCCGGGGTGGGCCCCGGAACCGTCTACCGCCACTTCCCCACCAAGGAAGCCCTCTTCCACGCCGCCATCGTCGACAACATCGAGCGCATGATCGACTACGCGCGCGGGCTCGAATCCGCCGACGATCCGGGGGCCGCCTTCTTCGACCTGCTGGACCACATGGTCGCCGAAGGAGGCGTCAAGCGGGACCTCGCCGATGCGCTGGGCGGTCACGAGACGATCGAGATCACCGGTCCCACAAAGGAATTCCAGGCGGCCATCGCCCGGTTGCTGCGCCGCGCGCAGGATGCCGGCGCGATCCGCGGCGATATCGAATTCGATGATCTGATGCGGGTACTGAAGGGCACCTTCGCGGGTACGCACACGGCCACCGGCGAGCAGCGAGCCCGCGCTTTCGCCGTCGTGTTCGACGGACTCCGGGCCCGCTGCGCGCAGGCCGGCTGAGCGATCGGCAGCGAAACGGGCCGCCCGTAATCGGACGGCCCGTTCGAAGCGAACCTCGACAACGCAGTGTCAGCGCTGCGCGAGCAGAACTTCCGCGATCTGAATCGTGTTGAGCGCGGCGCCCTTTCGCAGGTTGTCACCGGAGACGAACAGCGCCAGGCCGCGCCCCTCCGGCACGCCCGGATCCTGGCGGATCCGGCCGACCAGCGACGCGTCCTTACCGGCGGCCTCCAGCGGCGTCGGGACGTCGACCAGTTTCACACCGGGCGCATCGGCGAGCAGTTCCTTCGCCCGCTCCACCGAGAGCGGCCGCGCGAATTCGGCATTGATCGACAACGAATGCCCGGTGAAGACCGGCACGCGCACACAGGTGCCGCTGACCAGCAGCTCCGGCAGGCCGAGAATCTTGCGACTCTCGTTGCGCAGCTTCTGATCCTCGTCCGTTTCACCGGAACCGTCGTCGACGAGCGAACCCGCCAGCGGCAGCACATTGAACGCGATCGGCGCGACGTATTTGTTCGGCGCGGGGAACCGCACGGCACCGCCGTCGTGGGTGAGCTTCTCGGCATCCCCGATCACCGCGCGGGCCTGGCCGGCCAGCTCCTCGACACCGGCCAGTCCACTGCCGGAGACGGCCTGGTAGCTGGAGACGATCAGCCGCTGCAGTCCCGCCTCCTCGTGCAGGGGCTTGAGCACCGGCATGGCGGCCATCGTGGTGCAGTTGGGGTTGGCGATGATGCCCTTGACCAGGTTGCGGGTCTGTTCGGGATTCACCTCGCTGACCACCAGCGGCACCTCGGGGTCCTTGCGCCATGCCGAGGAGTTGTCGATGATGGTCACCCCCGCCGCCGCGAACCGCGGCGCCTGCACCCGCGACATGGTGGCGCCGGCCGAGAACAGGGCGATATCCAGTCCGGACGGATCGGCGGTCTCGGTGTCCTCGACCACGATCTCGCCGCCACGCCAGGGCAGCTTCTTGCCCGCCGAACGCGAGGAGGCGAAGAATCGCACCTCGTCGGCCGGAAAGTCGCGCTCCTCCAGCAGTTTTCGCATCACGGCGCCGACCTGCCCGGTCGCGCCGACCACACCTACGCGTACGCCCACAGTTATCGCCCCGATCCCGCGTGCACGACCGCGACCTCGTCGCCGCCGAGGTCGAACGCCTTGTGCAACACCTGCACGGCGCCGTCCAGCTCGGTGTCCTTGACCAGCACGGAAATGCGGATCTCGGAGGTGGAGATCAGGTCGATGTTGATTCCGGCCTTGGCCAGCGCCTCACAGAAGGTGGCGGTGACGCCGGGGTGGCTCTTCATCCCCGCGCCGACCAGCGACACCTTGCCGATGTGGTCGTCGTAGAGAACCTGGCTGAAGCCCAGCTCGCCCTGACGCTTGGTCAGGAACTCCACCGCGCGCGGCCCGTCGGACCGGGGCAGGGTGAAAGTGATGTCGGTCTTGCCCGTCTCGACCTTGGAGATGTTCTGCAACACCATGTCGATGTTGATCTCGGCGTCGGCGATGGCCCGGAAAACCTTGGCCGCGTAGCCCGGCTCGTCCGGCAGGGCCACCACGGTCACCTTGGCCTCGCTGCGATCGTGCGCGACGCCGGTGAGAATTGCGTCCTCCAAGGGGATGTCCTCCATCGATCCGTAGATATAGGTGCCCTTGCGGTCGGTATAGGACGACCGCACGTGCACCGGAACGTTGTAGCGGCGGGCGTATTCGACGCAGCGCAGCATCAGCACCTTGGCGCCGGTGGCGGCGAGTTCGAGCATCTCCTCGAAGCTCACCTGTTCCAGCTTCTGCGCATCCGGCACGATCCGCGGATCGGCGGTGAACACGCCGTCGACATCGGTGTAGATCTCGCAGACGTCGGCCTCCAGCGCGGCGGCCAGCGCGACCGCGGTGGTGTCGGAGCCGCCGCGGCCCAGCGTGGTGATGTCGCGGCTGTCCTGCGAGACGCCCTGGAAGCCCGCGACCAGCACGATCAAACCCTCGTCGAGGGCATCGCGAACCCGGGACGGGGTCACGTCGATGATGCGGGCGTTGCCGTGGGTGCCGGTGGTGATGACTCCCGCCTGGGAGCCGGTGAACGACCGCGCTTCGGCGCCGAGCGAGTGAATCGCCATGGCCACCAACGCATTCGAGATACGCTCACCGGAGGTCAGCAGCATGTCGAGTTCGCGGGCCGGCGGCGCGGGCGCCACCTGCTGGGCCAGGTCGAGCAGTTCGTCGGTGGTGTCACCCATGGCCGAGCACACGACGACCACGTCGTGCCCCTGCTTCTTCGTCTCGACGATCCGCTCAGCGACGCGCCGGATTCGCTCGGCAGACTCGAGCGAAGATCCTCCGTACTTCTGAACGACGAGAGCCACAGTGGGGTCCTCCAAGATCGACTAGCTGCTGTTACAGCCAATAAGACTACCGATCGGAGTCCGCTCGGTGGTCGGCTACCTCCGAGCGGCAACCGGGAGCCGGCGGGTTCGACCACCGAATTCGCTACCCGGACCAGCGGCGATCCCGCCCCGGGACGGCGCGGCGGGGCACGGCCGCGACGGCAGAGCCCTTGCGGGGCATCGGAATCGGCGCGAACAGCCTCGTTCATCAGCGGTTTTCCGGATCCGCCGGAGCCCGTGACCCGATCCCGCCCGAACAGCCGGCGTACCGGTGTGAGTAATCACACCGACCGGTTTAGCACCCGGTCGGCGAACCCCTTCCCGCGAGTTCCCGGTGTACCTCGCGGCGAAAGCGCACGATGGGCCTATGAAGAGCATCGAGATCGAGCTGCACACCGGTGATCGCGAGGTCGTCCACGACCTCACCCCGCAGTGCGCCACGTTTCTGCGCGAGGCCGGCGGCGGCGACGGACTGCTGCACGTCTTCGTCCCGCACGCCACCGCCGGCGTGGCCCTGATAGAGCTCGGCGCGGGCAGCGACGACGATCTGCTGCGCGCCCTGCGCGATCTGCTGCCGGCCGACGATCGCTGGCGCCACGCCCACGGCTCGCGCGGGCACGGCCGCTCGCACGTCATGCCCGCGCTGATCGCCCCGTACGCCACCGTGCCGGTGCTGGGCGGCGAGCTGACGCTCGGCACCTGGCAGTCCATCGCCTTCGTGGACCTCAACGTCGACAACCCGATCCGCCGGGTGCGCCTGTCCTTCCTGCGCGATGCCGGGTGATCCTGCTCAGCCGCGCTCGAACCAGGCGACCTGGGCACCGTTGCCGAATTCCTGCCGCCGGACCGGCCGGAAGGCGGTCGGCGAGAAGTTGCCCGACACCACCGAGATCCCGGCGCCGAGCAGCACGGGATAGCTCTTGATGATCACCTCGTCGATCTCGCCGATCAGGGCGCCGGCGAGTGTGCCGCCGCCGCACAACCAGACGTCCTTGCCGTCCTGCTGCTTCAACTTCCGCACCAGCGCGACCGGATCGTCGGCCACGACCTCGACATTCGGATCGTCCACCGGGTCCAGGGTGGTCGAGACGACGTACTGCTTCATATGCGCGTACGGGCTGGTGATACCGATCTCCAGCGCGGGTTCGTAGGTCCCGCGCCCCATGATCAGCGTGTCCCATTCCCGATTCGGAGTGTCCACCGGCAGATTCACGTGCGGGCGGATATGGGTGGGCACCACCTCCGGATACCGCTCGTTGAACCAGTCCGACATCTCCTGGGACACGGGATAGATGTCGAACTCGCCGCCCGGGCCGGCGATATAGCCGTCGAGGGAGACGCCGACGTAGTAGACGAGCTTTCGCATACCGATACCGCCTTGATTGTTGCACTCTGACTGTAGTGGTTGAAACGTAGTACTACAGCCGCAGTGGTGTCAAGTGGGGTGGCAGGTTTGCCGCGCGCCGGTTCCGGGGATCGCTGAGAGCGGGCGATTTCGCACGACAGGGAACTGCGGCATCGACTTGTGAGCAGTATCACATCGAACGATAATGGCGGTCATGCAGGCGCATGTAGGCGATCACATCCTCGTCCACAGCAATGCTGTGGGAATGCCCGAACGCACCGGCGAAATCATCGAGGCGCGCGGCAGCGACGGCGCCCCGCCCTACGTCGTACGGTTCGAGGACGGACACGAAAGTCTGGTCTTTCCGGGGCCCGACTGGGAGGTCCTCCACCACCGGTAGCTGTGCGGACGAGCAACGTCAAGCCCCCTTTCCCACCCGGGGGCAGTCCCTCTTCGGGCAAGTCACCACTCACCCGGCAATCGCCGGGCCACCGACGCGGCGCGCCGGCGCCGAGTACGCCGCCGATCCGCCCCGGCAGCGCGACCGCAAACGCGGCACGCCCGACCGAACCTAATCAGACTGGTCGGTCTCTGTAACTCGAGGAACAGACCACACGGTTGACGACCGCGTGTGACGGCGGAGACAATCGGCCGAAGCAGTGGAGGGCAAGACATGCGCACGAAGACCGATCACCGATTCATCATCGATGTCGAACCCGATCAGGTTCAGGAAGCATTGCTGGCCGTCGAGCGGATTCCGGAATGGTCGCCCGCGCATCGAGATGTGCGCGTCGCGACCCGCGACGAATTCGACCGTCCCCGCCGCGTCTACGCCACGGTGACGACCCTCAACAACTCCGACCGTCAGGTCCTCGAGTACCACTGCACCCCGGAACGCATCTCCTGGGAAGTGGTGGAGAGCGCCGCCGGTGGCGGCGGCAAGGGCTGGTTCGACATCGAGGAGACCGACGAGGGCACCGAGGTCTGGTACCACTCCGAGGTGTACCTGCCGATCCCCGTTCCCGGTCTGCTGCTCAAGCGCACGCTGTCGCGGGCCAACGACGAGGCCGTGCAGAACCTCATCGAGTACATCGAAAAATTTCCCTTCGGCGAGAACTACGAGGTCGGCTGACCGAGAAGTTCGCCGTCGCGGGCGCTGACGTCGGCTTCCTGCCACGATGTGCGAATGACCGGTGTCAGACGCACACGCATTCAAGCGGTCACCGAGGACGCCTCGGTAACCCAGCTGGAACTCTTCTTCGACCTCGTCCTGGTTTTCGCCTTCACCCAGGTGACCGATCTGGCCGCCCACGACGTCACCGCGCTCAACATGCTGCGGGCCGTGCTGGTGCTCGCGGTGATGTGGTGGGTGTGGATCGCCTACGCCTGGCTGGGCAATGTGGTGAAGGCCGACGAGGGGCTGGCCCGGGTGGCGATGTTCGCGGCCATGGGCGCCGGACTCATCGTGGCCGAGGTGATTCCCGAGGCGTTCCACGACATGCCGGGCGGCTGGTACGGACCGCTCGTGTTCGCCATCGGATATCTCGTGATCCGGCTGGTCCATCTGGGGATGTTCTGGCTGGCCAGTACCGAGGACCGGCAATTGCGCGGCCAGGTCGGCCGCTGGGCGGGCGGCTCGATCACCATCGGAACCACACTGCTGATCGTGGCGGCCGTCGAACACGGCACGGTGCAGATCGTGCTGTGGATCGCGGCCATCGCCGGCGATATGGTCTGGACCTTCTTCGCCGGTAACGACTGGCGCGTGAATTCGGCCTCGCACTTCGCCGAGCGGCACGGCCTGATCGTGATCGTCGCGCTGGGTGAATCGATCGTCTCCATCGGCGTCGGCGTGGCCGGGCTGCCGATCTCGTGGCCGATCACCGTGGGATCGCTGCTGGCACTGGCGGTTTCGGGCCTGCTGTGGTGGGCCTACTTCGACGTCGCCGCGACCGTCGTGGAACGCGCGATGACCGAGGCCTCGGGTCCGCGCCGGATCCGGATCGCGCGCAATTGCTACACCTTTCTGCACTTCCCGATGGTGGCCGGCATCGTCGCCATGTCGCTCGGATTGAAGAAGACGCTGAACTATCTCGGTGGCGCGGCCGGCCATACCCTGCACGATCGGCTGCACGGCATTCCCCTGTTCGCGCTCTACGGCGGCGTAGTGCTGTACCTGCTGGCACTGGTCTGGTTCCGGCACTACGCGACCCGGGTGGTGCTGTGGCCGCGCCTGGCCACCGCGGCGGTGCTGATCGCTCTGGTTCCGATCGCCGGACAGCTGCCGGCGATGGCCGCACTGGGACTGCTGTGTGCCGTGCTCACCGTGCTGATCGTCTGGGAGACAGTGCGTTACGCGCAGCCCCGCGACGCGGTGCGGCACGCGCACTGACCGCCGAAGCGGACTAGCGCGGTGCGCGATCGGGCGAAATACGCTGCTGGAGTTTGTGATCCACCGCCTCCGGCACGTGCCCGCCCTCGCGCACCGCGTCCCTCATCTGATTGATGTTCTCGCGCAACACATCTCCGACCAGTTCGTCGGTGCGCGGATCGGCCAGCACCTGGAAGACGATCCGGAAGCTGGTGTCGGCGATACCGCGGATGATCTCCTCGTGGAACGGCAGGTAGCGCACCCGCCCGACCGCCGGATCCTTCTTGATCAGCTCGAGGATCATGCCGTCGAGTTCGTCGCGGTTCTCCTCCAGCGCCGCGGCGATGTTGTGGGTGTACCGCCCACGACGCAGCACATCGGCGACCTCCTCCAGCACGGCCATGGTGACCGGGCGCCTGACCGCGTCGACGATCACGCCGACCGATCGGTTCACCACCGCGGCGGTGACCCGGTCGCCGAAGGCCCGGTCGGCGACGCGGGCCAGCCGGACCAGAATCACGATGATGCGCAGCAGCCGGAAACCCCGGAAGAACGGGCTGGTCACCGGGATCATGCCCAGGACCTCGTACCAGTAGACGAACGGGAAGGTCCACGACCAGTCCGCCCGCCGCCAGCGCCAGAGGAATTCGAGGGCGAACACCGCGCAGATCGAGATGTCGACCACCACGATCACGTGATACGTGTGCTGCGGCACGGTGAAGAAGGTGATCCAGGTGACCAGAGCCACCGAAACCACGGCGAGCACCAGCATCAGCAGGTCGGTCCACAGCGCCGGCGGCTTGCGCGGATATCCCTCGGGCAACGATCCAGCCGGGTACTGCGCCACAACGGTCCCTTCCACATCGAACGGGTACCTGCCGAGAGTAGCGGCACCGGCGGCGCCGGGAAGCCGCCCCGAAGCTCGGGGCGGCGGAATCAGCGCCCGGCGCGGATGATCGCCTCGACGTTGCGTTCGGCCAGCGCGGTGATCGTCAGCGACGGATTGGCCGCGCCCGTGCTGCCCGGGATCGCCGCGCCGTCGACCACGTACAGCCCCGGGTAGCCGTTGACCCGGCCGTAGTTGTCGGTGGCCCGGCCCAGCACCGCACCGCCCAGGGGATGGGCGGTGAACGGAGCATTGGCGTCGTAGCCGAGCACCTGATAGTCGAACAGCGCGCCCGACCGTTCGGCGATGCGCTGGTCGACCGCGCGGCAGGCGGCCACGATCCGATCCTGAGCCGCACGCGGCCAACTCAGGGCGGGGGCATTGCGCGCGGCGTCGTAGGTGATGCGCGTCCGGGTCGGATCGATCACCAGCCCGAGTGAGGCCAAGGCGCCGGTCTCCACCGGAATTCCGGGGATGTACCAGCTCTCCAGGGTCAACGGCATGCCGGATTCGTCGAAGATCCGGCTGGCGCTCGGCACGCCCTGCCCCAGCCCCGAGAGCCGGCTCTCACCGCGGGCCAGCGCGACGTCGCCGTTGGTGCCCCAGCCGTCGCCGACATGTTCGTCGAGGTTGGGCAGCGTGCCGGTGGCGCGGGCGCGAACCAGCAGTTCGGTGGTGCCGATGGATCCGGCGCCGAGGAACAGCTTGTCGCAGGTCAGAGTGCGGATGCCCAGGACCTTGCCGGTCGGGTCGATTTTCGAGACCTGGAGGACGTAGCGGTCACCGTCGCGGCCGATGTTGTCCACCCGATGTCCCGGAAACACCGACGAGCGGCCCGTGGCATGCGCGTACTTCAGATAGTTCTGGTTGAGGTCGAACTTCGCGCCGTTCGAGTTGCCGAGATTGCTGCGGGCCGCGGTGGCCGACGCGCGCGTGGCACCGGCCAATTCGGCGCGCACCGTATCCCATTTGAAGATGGACTCGTTGGGCACCGGCTCGTATCCGGCCGCGCGCACCTGATCGTCCCACATCCGGGAATGGGCGAACGGCGGCGAATTGTAGATGTCGGCCGGCATGACCGACAGGCGGAGCATCTGCCGCACGCGCGGATAGTAGGTGCGCTCCAATTCGGTGTAATCGACTGTGCCACCGAAGATCTCGTCGAAGTGCCGGCGCTCCGGAGCGATCATGCATCCGGAGAAGATCACCGATCCGCCACCCACGGCCGCGGCCCGCCACACATCGATCCCGTCGAATTCGGTGACATCGAGGACACCGCCGAAATCGGCGAAATGCATGGCGACCTTGGTGATGCCGGTGAAGCTGGTGCGATGCCAGAATCCGCGGCCGTCGGGCAGATCGTCGCCGGTGAAGATCTCTCGCCAGGGATCGTTCGGCCAGCGCGACCCGCGCTCCAGCACGGTATTGGCGATACCCGCCTCGGCCAGTCGCAGTGCCGCGACCGCGGCGCCGAAGCCGGATCCGATCACGATCGCCTCGGTATGCTCCGGCGGATCCGCGAGCGGCACGAAGATCTCCGACACCCAGTTGCGGAACATCCCGTCCCACGCCGGATCGGCGGTGGCTGTTCCGGTCTCGCGCAACGCGCCCGTGGCACCCAGCAAAACCGCAGCACCGGCCGCCTGTAAAAAGGCACGTCTCCGCACCGGCCACCTCCCTCATCACGCATGGCCGCGCGCGAGATTACCGCCGAACTTCCTATCTCTCAACAGGATCGGCGCCGGCGACCGCGCTGTTACATGCGCGATCGCTATATCACGTAGTAGAGGGACTCAGGCGCGCAGACGTTCGCGACGCAGCCGCTCGACCTCGGGCAGATCGAGCGGTTCCAGTTCGCGACCGCCGAGGGCCCGCGTGAGCAGGTGGTCGGCCAGTTCGGGGTTGCGGGCAAGTGCCGGGCCGTGCATGTAGGTGCCGAGCACCGAGCCCTGCACCACACCCTCGAGGCCGTCGCCCACACCGTTGCCGACGCCCTTGGTGACCCGGCCCAGTCCGGTCGCGTCCGCACCGAGAGTCGTTCCGCCCCGGTGATTCTCGAAGCCGGTCAGCGGCTGGGACAGGCCGGCGAGCAGCGGTGTGGTGGCGACCTCGCCGATGGACCGGACCCGCTGCGGCGCGGTGGTCACGTCGAACAGGCCGACACCGTCCACGCGCTCCCCCGCCGAGGTTTCGTACCAGTTGCCCAGCACCTGGATCGCGGCGCAGATGGCAAGTACCGGAACACCTTTCGCGGCCGCACGCTGCAGACCCGGATAACGCTGCAGATGCCTGGTCGCCAAGCGCTGCGCGGAGTCCTCGGCGCCGCCGAGGGTGTAGATGTCCAGCGTCTCCGGCACCGGGTCCGCGAGCGTGATCTCCACGATCTCGGCATCGATACCGCGCATACGCAGCCGCTGCCGCAGCACCAGCGCATTGCCGCCGTCACCGTAGGTGCCCATCACATCGGGCAGCACCAGCCCGATGCGTACCGTCGATTCAGCCATCAGTGGTTTCCGTCCAGATCGCGATTCAAATCCCGGAAGGCGGTGTAGTTGGCGAGCACCTCGACCCGCCCGGGCGGACAGGAAGCGATGGCGCGCAACGGATTCGGCACGGTCGTGTGCTCGACACCGGCGTAGGTCAGCCGCACGCCCAGGTCGGTGGCGCGCTCGCCTGCCGCGACCACCTGAGTGCCTTCGAAGTGCTCGAAGCGCACATCCCACAGCCAGGACAGATCCTCGCCGTCGGGCACCTGGCCGTTGACCGCGATCACCAAACCCGTGGCGTCGGGGTCGATCATGGACAGCGCCTCCTGCCACCCGGCCGGATTCTTGGCCAGCAGCAGGCGCGCGGAGTGCTCACCCACCTGGACGGTGCGGTAGCGCCCCGCGATCTCGCGAACGGTTCCGGCGGCCTGCGCCGCGGTTTCCGCACGGCCGCCCAGCGCGACCGCCGCGGCCACCGCCTGTGCGGCGTTACCGCGATTGGCGCGCCCCGGAAGTGCAAGGTGCAAAGGCAGTTTCAGCCCGTCGGGCCCGCACAGATACTCCGCGTCGACCCACCACTGCGGAGCGGGCCGATGGAAGTCGGCACCGGTGCTGCGCCAGTGGTTGCCCTCCCAGACGATCGGCTCGCCGCTGCGAGGGCAGCTGGTGGCGTCGACCGCCCAGCCGCTGCCCGCCGACACCCACACCACATTGGGATGGTCGTAGGCGATCGAGGTGATCAGCACGTCGTCACAGTTGGCGATCAGCACGGTGTCGGGATGGCGGGCCATACCCTCGCGCAGTTTGCGCTCGATCATGTTGATCTCGCCGACCCGGTCGAGCTGATCGCGGCTCAGATTCAGCAGCACCACCGCGGCCGGGTTCAGCGCATCGGCCACGTGCGGCAGATGCAGTTCGTCGACCTCGATGGCGGCCAGCGGCGCCGCGCGGTCCACACTGAGCGCGGCGACGATTCCGGCATCCATATTGGCCCCGTCGGCCTGGGTGACGACGCGGCCCAGTTCGGCCAGCGCGGCCGCGGTCATCCGGGTCGTCGTCGACTTGCCGTTGGTGCCGGTGACCAGCACCGTCCGCCGATCGCGGCCCAGCTGGGTCATGATGTCCGGGGCGATCTGCAGGGCGATCAGCCCGCCGATCATCGACCCCTTACCGCGTCCGGCCTTCTGCGAGGCCCACGACGCCGCTGCCGCCGCCCGCAGCGCCAGCCGTCCGCGCACCGAGATGTCTGCCACCACGCGAGTGTATTGGTGGACGGACACCCGTGTGCGACCGGCCGATGTGATCTGCGACCGGGAGCGGGAGGCGGTCAGTAGAGCATGCGCCGGTAGTTCTCCGGTGCGTAGTAGTCCCGCAGCTCTTCCAGCGATTCGGTGGTGTTGCGCTGTACCTCCTTCACCAGGACCGCGTGGCCGGGCAACGGATCCTCCGGCCAGCGTTCGGGCCGCCACAGCTCGCTGCGCAGCAACGCCTTGGCGCAGTGGTAGAAGATCTGCTCGATCGCCACCTCGATGGCGAGGATCGGCCGGTGCCCCTTGACCACCATGTCGTCGAAGTAGGGTGCGTCGCGCAGCAGCCGCGCCCGGCCGTTGATCCGCAGCGTCTCGTTGCGTCCGGGGATGAGGAAGAGCACACCGACGTGCGGATTGGACAGGATGTTGAAGTATCCGTCGCCCCGGCGGTTGCCCGGCCGCTCCGGGACGGCCAGCGTCCGGTCGTCGATCACGTGCACGAAGCCGGCCGGATCGCCCTTCGGGGAGGCATCGCAACGCCCGTCGGCGTCGCTGGTCGCGAGGATGGCGAACGGCGCGGTCGCGATCCACTCCCGATCGAGCGGATGCAGGCGCGTCCGCTCCTTCGTCGCGGCGCGCGGCGCCGGCTCACCGAGCAGTTCCCGAAGTTCGGCGGCGCTGGTGATCTCGCTCATCACCCCATTGAACGCGCGAGATCCGCCGCGCGCCACCTACATCGGGACGTCGAACATATTCGGCTGTCCGGCCGCGTAGCGCGCGCTGTCGGCCTGGCGCAGCGGCTCCAGCTGCGGCGCCCGGTACAGCTGGAACAGCCGGCAGCGGGCGGCATTCGACCCGGCGACGTCCAGCAGCGCGTTCACCGCGGTGCGAGCAGCCTCGCAGGCACCTTCCATCGTCGCGAGATCGATGTTCGTGCGGACGTAATCGCCTGCGAGGAACAGGTTTTCCAGACCACCATGCGCATTCGGGCGCGCCGCCCACGAACCGGCGGTGTTGATCAGCAGCGGATCGGCGTTGGTGTTGCGGTTCTGCGCGGCGTCCCAGCTCACGCCGGTATCCAGGAACCACGACACCAGATCCGAATCATCCAGCGCCGCACGGCCTTCCAGATGCCGCTGCAACTGCGCCCAGACCTCGCGGGCGATTTCGTCGTGGGTGCACTCGATCGCCGGCTTGCCGTACAGGATGCCCGGTGTATTCCAGTCCGAGATGTCGACCGACAGGCAATCCCGCACCGAACCGTCCCCGGATTCGGAAAGCCTTGTGCGCGACCAGAACTGATTCTGCGCGATGGAGGTGAGCGACCACGGGGAGTCGACATAGGCGGTGTGGCCGCGCGCGATCTGGGTGGGACGGCGCAGATAGAACTGCATTCCGCTCATCCAGTTCACCACCAGGCCGTCCATGGCCGCCAATTCCGGCTGCACGGCGAGGATTTCCGGCGTCCACAGTGTGCGCGCGACCTCGACCGGCACCGCCAGCACGAAGTAGTCGGCGTCGACCGCCCGCTCGCCGCCGCCGACGGCCACCCGGGCGCCCGAGATGCGCCGCTCGCGCACGTCGAGCCCGCGCAGTTCGGCGGTGTCGAAACGCACCCCCAGGCCGCGCAGATGGGCCACCCACGGGTCGATCCAGGCCTCGTTGGTCGGGCCGTTCAGCAGCCGGTCCAGCGGTCCGTCGTTACCGGTCTCCAGCGGATTGCCCAGGAACTGCTCGCCCATGGAACCGATGGTCCGGGTACTGGCGTGATCGTCCTTCGCCGCGACCAGCAGTGTGGTGAGGGTGCGCGACATCAGCATGCGGAATTCCTGTGAGCGACCGCGGGCGCCCACGAAATCGCGCCAGGCGAGTTTCTCCCACTCGCCGAAACGGCGATCGTCGCAACTGGTGTTGAAAACCAGGAGCCGATTGGCGAAATACGCCGCATCGGTCATCGGCATCTTCATCGAGGTGGAGATCACCGAGGCGACGGTCTGACGGAAATCGTCGGGGGTGGCCCACGGTTTTCCGGCGCGACCCATCGGCACGATGGTGTCGTCGGCGCCGGCGCGGGAGAATCGCGCCTCGGCGGCCGGGACCAGATTGTCCCAGACACCGTTGGCATTACCCGCGAACGGAATTCGCCGCATGGTGTCGGGAAGGTGGTGATAGAAACCGGGGAAGAATCGGAAACCGTGCTCGCCCGGCAGATCGGCACGGCCGCCGCGACCAGTGTCCGGCACCGGAATGCTGCGCGCCTTACCGCCCAGCGCCCGGCGTTCGTAGACCGTGACGTCGAATCCGCGTTCGGCCAATTCGTGCGCCGCGGTCAGTCCGGCGACGCCGCCACCGAAAATCGCGACCCGCCGACCGGGATCGGCATTCGCACGAATCGGGCGCATCATGGCGCCCGCGGTTATCACACCCGCGCCGGCCGCCCCGCGAAGTACCGTCCTTCGCGAGACGGCCCCGTATTTCTCTGCCATCTATCGGGACCTCCACACCGCGGGTAACTGTATGCGGTGCGGCCGGGCTCTGTCTCGATCGGGGTGACAATTCGGCCGGGCAGCGATTCGGCGGGGAGAAATCCTCGCAAAACCGGTGCCCGGCGCGAATCAGTAGCCCTGCGGGCCCGGATAGTGCCCCTGCGGACCCGGATACTGGGTCTGCGGACCCGGGAACGGCGGCTGCGGGACGTGATATCCGAAATCGTCGGCGACCATGGCCGCCAATTCCAGCAGCGCCCGCCGGGTCGGCTTGCCGACCAGTTCCAGATCGATCTCCGCGCCCTCGGCGAGATGATCGTCGAACGGCACCACCTGCACCGCGCGGGTGCGGTCGAGGAACAGCTTGCGCAGCTGATCCAGGTCGACGGTCGAGGCGCCGCGGCGGGAGGCGTTGACCACCACCACGGTCCGCTCCACCAGCTTGCTGTAGCCGTGGTGCTCGAGCCAGTCCAGCGTCGCCGAGGCACTGCGCGCGCCGTCGATGGCCGGGGAGGTGACCAGGATCAGCGAACTCGCCATATCCAGCACACCGGCCATCGCCGAATGCATCAGGCCGGTACCGCAGTCGGTGAGAATGATGTTGTAGAACTGCTGCAGGATGCCGATCGCGCGCCGGTAGTCGGCCTCGCTGAAGGCCTCCGAAACGGCCGGATCCTGTTCGCTGGCAAGCACTTCCAGCCGGCTCGGCGCCTGCGAGGTGTGGGCCCGCACATCCGAGTAGCGGCCGATGTGCTGATCCTCGAGCAGATTGCGGACCGTCGAGCGGGTCTGGCGCGGCACCCGGTGGGCCAGGGTCCCGAGGTCGGGATTGGCGTCGATGGCGATGACGCGGTCACCACGCAGCGAGGCGAAGGTCGAACCCAAACCGACTGTGGTCGTGGTCTTTCCGACGCCGCCCTTGAGTGACAGGATGGCGATCCGGTAGTCGCCGCGCACCGGCTGATTCACCCGGTCCACCAGTTCGCGGTAGATCACATCGGCCGACGATTCGCCCGGATTGATGGCGCCACCGGTCACCTTGTGCACGGCGCGGCGCCAGCCGCTGCGCGGTGAACGCCGCGCCCGCTTGAGCAGATTCAGGTCGTTGACCGAACTGCCCGGCTGCACCGGCTGGGTCATGTGCTGCGGCTGGAACGTCGACTGCGGCGGCTGCTGCTGATACGCCTGCGGCAGTTGCTGTTGCGGCCCGGGGCCGCCCTGCCAGCCGCCCTGCTGCTGCGGTTGATACTGCTGGGGCTGCTGCGGCGGAGTCGAGGGCAGCGGCGGCGGCGCCCAGCTGAAGATCGGTCCGCCCGCATCGGCGTCCCCGCCCTGCTGCTCGGGACCGGGCGGGGCCTGCCGCTCGTCGAAGACCCGGCGGACCATGCCGTCGGCGCCGATCTCCTGGCGGATTTCACCGTACGGCGTTTCCTGGCGGACCTCGCCGTACCCCGGTCCCGGCTCACCGGCACCGGGCCGGAAACCGCCCTGCTCACCGGGATTGCCCTGCGCGGCGAAACCACCCGGATCACCCGGATTGCCGTGCGGCGCGAATCCACCCGCGTCACCCGGATTGCCGTGCGGCGCGAATCCACCTGGGTCACCGGGGTTTCCGTGCGACGGAAAACCGCCCTGCTCACCGGGGGGCGCGAAACCGTTCTGCTCGCCGGGGAATCCGCCCGGCGCGAAACCACCCTGTTCACCGGGATTTCCGGGAGGCGGGAAACCACCCTGCTCACCGGGGTATGCGGCCGGTGCGAAGCCCGGTTCGCCGGGGTGGCCGGGCGGCGGGAAGCCGCCCTGATCGGCGGGGCCGCCGGGCGGCGCGAAACCGCCCTGCTCACCGGGGAATCCATTGGGCGCGAAACCATCCGGGCCGGGACCGCCCGCCCACGGCGGCGGGAATCCGTTCGGATCTCCCGGCGGGGCGAAGGGACCGCCATGGTCGTTCATCGGGAAGCCCGGCGGCGCGAAACCCTGATTCGGCGGATACGGGTTCGCTCCCGGCGGCGCGAACGGGCCCGGTGCGAATCCCCCCTGCTCGGGCGGGGCGAAGCCGTCGGGCCCGAACTGCGGACCGGGTGCGAACGTGGTCTGCTCGATACCGTCGGGCACCGGCGGAATGATCCCGGACGCCGCGTGTTCGAATTCCGCGGATTCGTCGGCCGGTGCGCCGTTCGGTTCGGCGTCGGATGTCACGTTCGCCGTCCCGTCGGATGCCGTTGTGTCCGCGTCGGATTCGTCCTGCGACGGCAGCGAGGTCGGATTGTCCTGGTCGGCAGCTGTATCGCCCATTCCCTGCCCCTGCAACCAAGGCGGTGAAGTGGAGTTGTCGTTAGTCGTCACGTTTCCCCCATCTGCTCGACAGAGTTCGAGCAGAGAGCTCGCGGCCAATGCGCCACAACGCTAGCACGCTGGCCGAATACGAGTCCCCCGGTGAACAGGGGCCGCACCCCGTACCGGACGGGTTGCCGCAGAACACCGCCCACCGCCTTCCCGGCGGTGGGCGGTCCCGGCTGTCGAGCGGGGTGTGTGGATCAGCGAGTGCGCTGTGCGCGGTTCACCGCGGAGACGACCGCGCGCAGCGAGGCGGTGGTGATGGAGGTCGCGATGCCCACACCCCAGGTCACCTTGTCCCCGATCGCGCATTCGACGTAGGCGGCGGCCTGTGCGTCGTCACCGGAGGACATCGCGTGCTCGGAGTAGTCCAGTACCCGCACGTCGTAGCCGATGGTCGCCAGCGCGTCGACGAACGAGGCCAGCGGGCCGTTACCGGAACCGACGATCTCCTGTTCGGCCCCGTCCACCTTCACCACCGCGGTGATGGTGTCGGTGCCGGAATCGGTTTCGGCGGCCGACATCTTCTGCCGGATGCGCTCCAGCGGCAGAATCGGGTTCAGGTACTCGTCGGCGAAGACGTCCCACATCTCCTTGGGCGTGACCTCGCCGCCCTCGCCGTCGGTGATCTTCTGAATCGCCTGCGAGAACTCGATCTGCAACCGCCGCGGCAACACCAGCCCGTGGTCGGTCTTCATGATGTAGGCGACGCCGCCCTTGCCGGACTGCGAGTTCACCCGGATCACAGCCTCGTAGGTGCGGCCCACATCCTTGGGATCGATCGGCAGGTACGGAACCTCCCAGACGATGTCGTCGATATCGGAATCGGCGCCGTCCGCCGCGGCTTTCATGGCGTCCAGGCCCTTGTTGATCGCGTCCTGGTGGCTGCCGGAGAAGGCGGTGTAGACCAGGTCGCCGCCGTAGGGGTGGCGCTCGTGCACCGGCAGCTGGTTGCAGTACTCGACCGTGCGGCGGATCTCGTCGATATCGGAGAAGTCGATCTGCGGATCCACACCGCGGGAGAACAGGTTCATCCCCAGGGTGACCAGACAGACGTTGCCGGTCCGCTCACCGTTGCCGAACAGGCAGCCCTCGATGCGGTCGGCGCCGGCCTGATAGCCCAGTTCGGCGGCCGCGACCGCGGTGCCGCGGTCGTTGTGCGGGTGCAGCGACAGCACGATCGAATCGCGGCGGGCCAGGTTGCGGCTCATCCACTCGATGGAATCGGCGTACACGTTCGGCGTCGCCATCTCGACCGTCGCCGGCAGGTTGATGATCAGCGGCTTGTCCGGGGTCGGCGCGATGATCTCCGAGACCGCGTCGCACACCTCGCGGGCGTAGTCCAGTTCGGTGCCGGTGTAGGACTCCGGGCTGTACTCGTAGCGCCAGTTGGTGTCCGGATAGCGCTGCTCGATCTCCAGGCACAACGTCGCGGCGTCGGTCGCGATCTTCTTCACCGCGTCGCGGTCGGCGCGGAACACCACGCGACGCTGCAGGATCGAGGTGGAGTTGTAGAAATGGACGATCACATTGGCGGCGCCCTGGCAGGCCTCGAAGGTGCGCTCGATCAGCTCGGGGCGGCACTGGGTCAGCACCTGGATGCTGACGTCGTCCGGAATCGCGCCGTCCTCGATGATCTCGCGGACGAAATCGAAGTCGGTCTGGCTGGCCGAGGGGAAGCCGACCTCGATCTCCTTGTATCCCATCCGCACCAGCAGGTCGAACATGCGGCGCTTGCGGGCCGGGCTCATCGGGTCGATCAGGGCCTGGTTGCCGTCGCGCAGGTCGACCGCGCACCAGCCGGGAGCCCGGTCCACGACCTGGTTCGGCCACGTGCGGTCGGGCAGCGTGATGGGCTCGACCTCCTCGGCGAAGGGCCGGTACCGGAAGGTCGGCATCGAGGAGTTCTTCTGCTGGTTCCACGCGGGCTGATCGGCGGGCGCGGGTTTGGACGGCGCGGTGATGGTGCGCGTACCGGATACGAAGGCGTCAGCGGGTGACATGGCGTTTCTCCGAGGGTGTGGGTGGGTGTCCCAAGTATGGGGTCGACCGGCACAGCTGAACCCCGCGACGGGAGCCGGTCCGATTCAGACCCCGTCGCGGCGGCCGAGGAGGAGTGCCCGCTGCATGATGTCGGCCAGTTTACAGGTCGGTCCGCGGCCGGGAAAAGGACCCTCGCCACACCCCCACGTAGCCTGGCCGGATGAGTTACGACCACGTGTTGCTCCCCGCGGGCATCGCCACCTCGCCCGATGCGGTGGAAACCTACCTGGCCGCACAGCAGGGACGGCCGCAGACCGACACCGTGGCGGCGATCGCGGCCGAGGTGAACCGGCGCAACGACGCGCTGCCGGAGGAGGAGGCGTTCCTCAGTGTCGCCACCGGCGGCGACGGCACCGGCGGCGCGCTGTACGTCGCCGCCCGCTACGACGCCATCGGCCACGTGCGCAACCTCCTGTTCGAACTCGCGACCCCGCGTGACTACGCGCTCTACGATCCGCAGCTGAACTGGCTGATCGATCCGACCGGTCGCATCGACGTCACCGTCACCCACGGCGGTGCGGGTGAATTCCCTTATCTCACCGAGCAGCTCGCGCACCGGTGGATCACCGAACTCGCGGAACCGAATCCGTACCTGATCGTGGAGCGCGCCGACCACCTCTACATCCAGACCTATCGCGACGAGCCCGGGCTGTACACGCTGGAATACCGCGACGGCGGCCCCGACCGGCATTTCGCGGTGCAGCTGGAGGACGGCGACCAGGTCGCCGCACTCGTCTGGGACTGGACCGCCGGGGAGCGCGGCCGCCTGGATGAGCTCGACTGGGAGGCGGTGACGTTCTGACGGAGACGTTCTGACGGAGACGTACTGACGGCCGTTGCGATCGGCGCCTCCGCGCCGTCAGAGCGTTCGGCGTCCCGACAGGGCGCGGCCCAGGGTCAGTTCGTCGGCGAATTCCAGGTCGCCGCCCATCGGCAGACCGGAGGCGAGCCGGGTGACCGACAGGCCCGGGAAATCCCGCAGCATCCGCACCAGATAGGTGGCCGTCGCCTCGCCCTCGGTATTGGGATCGGTGGCGATGATCACCTCGGTGACATCGACACCGTCCTCCTGATTTCCGATGCGCGCCAACAACTCTCGAATGCGCAGCTGATCCGGGCCGACCCCCGAGAGCGGATCCAGCGCACCGCCGAGCACGTGGTAGCGGCCGCGGAATTCGCGGGTGCGCTCGATGGCCTGGACGTCCTTGGGTTCCTCGACGACGCAGATCATGGTCCGGTCCCGGCGTGGGTCGGCGCAGATGCGGCACAGTTCTCCGTCGGAGACGGTGCCGCAGACCGCGCAGAACCGCACGCCGTCGCGCACCTTCTGCAGCGCCGACTGCAGCCGATCGATCTCCGGCGGCTCGACCGACAACAGATGGAAGGCGATGCGCTGGGCGCTCTTCGGACCGACGCCGGGCAGTTTCCCCAGTTCGTCGATCAGATCCTGGACCGGACCCTCATACACGGATTCGTCCTATCGGGCCGCTCAGAACGGCAGGCCGGGCACGGAACCGCCGCCCATGCCGCCGGCGAGCGGGCCCAGTTTCTCGGCGGCCAGCTGCTGCGCGTTGGCCATCGCGTTGTTGACCGCCCCGACGATCAGATCCTGCAGCGTCTCCACGTCTTCCGGATCGACCACCTTCGGATCGATCTGCAGCGACTGCACCTCGCCGCTGGCCTTGATCGTCACCCGCACCAGACCGCCGCCGGCCTCACCCGTCACATCGGTGGCGGCGATTTCGGCCTGCGCGGCCATCACCGCCTGCTGCATCTGCTGCGCCTGCGCGAGCAGGGCCTGCATATCGAGCTGTCCACCAGGCTCCACGGGGATGTCCTCTCTGCGGGATGCGGATGTGCACCAGCGTAGTCACGTTCGGATCCCGTCCGGTACCGGCCCGGTCCGGGCGCCTTTACCATCGGAACAGGGCCGGACGTCGGCACACGGGTCGGGCCAATCCGGTGGAGGCCGGTTATGTATCGGGATCAAGATCAACACATGTCTTCCGCATCTGCGCACACCCCATCCGCACCACCGCCGCGTCGCGGGCGGCGGAGTTCGGCACTGACGGCCGTCGTCGCGATCGCCGTTCTGGGCCTCGGGTCCGCCGTCCTGGCCCCGGCCGCCTCGGCGGATACCGATTACGGCGGTGGCTGCGTGCTCTACACCGACGATCCGGCGGCGACGATCGACGCGCTGCACAACCACTGTTCGGCCGAACAGCAGGATCAGATCTTCCGGGACGCACCTCGCGGCGACGTGCCGACCGGGGTGACCAACGGCTGGGTGACCCGCCCGCCGGTGATGGAGGCGGTGGCGCCGCCGTTCTGGATCGGCAAGAACTTCTACACCGGCCCCGACGGCGGCACCCTCACCAACCGCATCACCGCGGCCGGCATCGAGGGTTTCCCCGCCGACGTCTATTCCGGACCCGCCCGTCTGGACGGCCAACCGGCCTGGCTACTGGACTACCGCCCCTCGATCACACCCCAGATCCTCGACGAGATCCGCCAGGTGACCCCCGGTGTCTGGTTCGGTTACTCCTGGTGGAGAGGGTTCTTCCAGACCACGCTGCTGCTGACGTTCGCCCTCACCGAGCAGTAGGACTTGACTCTCCTGTTGCTGGAGGGTGTTCGCTTGTCCTCATGCCCGCGACAGTCTCCATAGGCGAGTTCTCCCGCCTCACCTATCTCAGCGTGAAAACGCTGCGGTACTACCACGAGATCGAGTTGCTCGAGCCGGTGTCGGTCGATCCCGGCTCGGGGTATCGGCGGTATTCGACCGCCCAGGTGGAGCAGGCGCATCTGATTCGCCGCCTGCGCGATCTCGATATGCCGATGCCGCAGATCCGCGCGGTCCTGGCCGCGCCGGATCGGTCGACCCGCGATGCCGCGCTGGCAGCGCATCTGGAGCGAATGGAAGCGGAGTTGCTGCGGACACGCGATGTGGTGGCATCGCTGCGGGCGCTGCTGTCACCCGGCGCGCCGATCGACGTGCGGTATCGCCTGGTTCCGGAGTTCACCGCCGTGACGATTCGCGCGCTGGTGTCGCGGGCGGAGATCGGTGAGTGGTGCGGTGCCGTGTTCCCCCGGCTGTACGACGTGCTCGCGGTCGCGGGGGTGGCCCCGGGCGGCCCGAGCGGGGGGACGTATTCGGCGGACTTCTTCGAGAACGAGATCGGCGAGGTGGTGGCGTTCGCGCCGCTGGCAGCGGATCCGGGCACCGCCTTCGACCGACACCGTGAGGTCGCGGTCCGCCGATTTCCGCAGCGCCGCTTCGCGATTGCGGTGCATGCCGGACCGTTCACCGACTTCGATCGCACCTACGGTGCGCTGGGTTCGCATGTGGCCGAACACGATACCGCGCTGAGCGAGCCGATTCGCGAGATCTACGTGGTCGGCCCGCAGGACTGCGCGGATCCCGCCGCGCAGCGCACCGAGGTCTGCTGGCCGATCGCATCGGCCTGATCGGGCGAACCGCGCGACACGCCTCGCGTATTCACGAATTTCCCACGAAGAGAGGATATTTCATGTCGATCAGTCTGGCCGCCGTCACCTTCGACTGCCGTGACGCCGCCACCTTGGCGAACTTCTACGCACAGCTGCTGGAGCGTCCGGTGGACCCGGAGGCCAACGAGTACTTCGCCTCGATCGGCCGCGGTGACGACGGCGATACGGCGCTGATGTTCATCCAGGTTCCCGACAAGACCCCGGGCAAGAACGTGGTCCACCTCGATCTGAGCGCACCGGACTGGCGCGCTCAGATCGAGCGGGCGGTCTCGCTGGGCGCCGAACACATCGGCGATTTCGACGAATACGGCGTGCGATGGGTCACCCTCGCCGACCCCGAGGGCAACCTGTTCGACATCGCCCACCAGCACTGACCGAAGCGACCGAAGATAGCGGTCACCCAGTCCGTGCACCCCAATGGTCTCGGCCCGCCTCGATTTTGGACTGACGGAGCGAGGGAGCGCAGCGACTGAGCGGAGGAGGGAAAAAACGAGGCCCAAGGGGCCGAGACCCGCCGGAGCGAAGCGGAGGCCGAAGGTTCAGCTCAACTCGCGCTTCAGGTTTTCCAGAACCTCGGCCTGGATCTTCTTCAGGCCGAGCGGGGCGAAGATGCCCTCGAAGAAGCCGGGGACGCCGCCCGCACCCTTCCAGCTGGTGCGAACCGTCACCTGCGAACCCTCACCCGAGGGGGTGACGGTCCAGGTGGTGACCAGCGTGGAATTCGAATCCCGTTCGGTCACCATCGAATCGGAGACCGAGACGACCGCGTGGACGTTGCGGGAGCGCTTCTGCGTCGCCTGCAGCGTCCATTCGGCGACGGTTCCGGCGCCCTTTCCGCCTTCGAGCACCTTGTAGTCGTGGTAGTGCGAAGACAGGATGCGGGGGCGCACATCCTGATAGTCCGCGATCGCTTCCAGCGCACGCTGCGGTTCCGCAGCGACGACGGTCGAGCTGGATGCACTGACCTGTCCCACAATGAGCTCCTAGTCGATCCGGGGTCGTTCGGGTTTATTCGAGCCGTTCTGCGGGGCTATGCTACGCCGCGTCCGGTGCAGTTCCGGACCGGCAGACGCGGTTTCGCTCTGCCCGCAGCTACGCCCGGGGGGATGAGGTGTCGAACGTCGCTATCGGCGCGCGCCGTGTCAAGAATGTGCTCAAGTGGGTCGGCGTGATGGTCGTCGGCGTCGTCATGATCGTCGGCGCGATCACGATGCTGAACAGTCACGGCAGGGTCGACTGCGGCGGTGAGACCATGCGGTCCGGGGACCAGTGCGTCGAGGTGGGCAAACACGGCCACCGCACCACCCGCTCGATGGACGAGCAGGCGTCGGACAACACCCGGACCGGTTGGCTGCTGCTCGGCTTCGGCGTGTTGATGATCGTCGGCGGGGGCGCGTTCCTGGCCGGAGAACTGCGCCGCTCGGGCGGTCTCGGCACCAAGACCGGTATGCGGGTGGTACCGAACCCGGCCGCCTATCCCCCCGGCGGTTCCGCGTATCCGGTGACGCATTCCACGCCACCCGGCGCGCCCGCATATCCGGGCGTCGCGAATGGGGGGCAACCGCCCGCGAATCCGGCGGCCGGCCGGTCTGCTCCCGGCTATCCGTCCGGTGCGAGCGGATATCCTGCGCCCGGTTACGCTCCGGCGGGAACCGGCTATCCTCCGCCGCCACCGGGGTATCCAGCCCACTCGGGCGCGTCGGGTCACGCGGAATACCTTTCTGCCGCACCGCATTTCGTGCCGAGCGGGCCGGCGGGGAGCTACCCTCCGGCGCCACCCGGTTATCCGCCGGCCGGCCCGGATGGGATGCGCCCCGGCTATCCGTCGCACTGAGCTGCGTCGCACCGAACTCGAGCCATCGCTCTTGTCTGTCGCACCGCGCACTCCCGGCCGAGCGGTAGCGACCGGCATCGGCGACGGGCACGGTCCACGATCATCGGCGCTCGAATACGGACCGGCCGCCGGTGTGACGGATGATCGATCGAGACCCTTCGGCGGCATCCGTTCACGGCCGAACCGGAACGCTCGTTCCGGGACCGGCGACGAATTTCGACGGGTTCGTCACAAGCCCCGGGTCAGCCCACAGCCGCACGATTCCGCTCGGAAACATGTCCGCGAGCTGGGCGGATGACCCACAAGCGTGGGCCCGGCCCGTGATCGAACGCAATGCAACATATGCGTGAAGAATCGCGCCCATAGGTACCCTCGCGGTGGCCGGGGGAAACCAGGAGAGATAGCGTCAGGGGGTGGCAGTGAGTCTGTTGGGGAAGGCCGGCCGCGCGGCGGCCGCACGCGAATCAGGTTTTGCCGCGCACCGAGAAGGTGTCGAGCGTCTGCTCGCCAGCTATCGTGCGATTCCTTCGGATGCCAACGTGCGGTTGGCGAAAAAGACGTCGAACTTGTTTCGCGCCCGGGCGAAGAACCCCGCACCCGGACTGGATGTTTCGGGCCTGAACCGGGTGATCGCGGTCGATCCCCAGGCGAAGACCGCGGATGTGGCCGGTATGACGACCTACGAGGATCTCGTCGCCGCCACCCTGCCGTACGGTCTGGCGCCCTTCGTGGTTCCGCAGTTGAAGACGATCACGCTGGGTGGCGCGGTCACCGGCCTGGGAATCGAATCGACCTCGTTCCGCAACGGTTTGCCGCACGAATCCGTCCTCGAGATCGATGTGCTGACCGGTGCGGGCGAGATCATCACCGCCACACCGGACGGCGAATACGCCGATCTGTTCCGCGGTTTCCCGAATTCCTATGGCACGCTCGGCTATTCGACTCGACTGAAGATCGAACTGGAATCGGTGCAGCCGTATGTGGCGCTGCGCCATGTACGTTTCCACGATCTGCGCGAACTCGAAACCGTGATGGCACAGATCGTCATCGACCGCAGCTACGACGGCGAGCGGGTCGACTATCTCGACGGCGCGGTATTCACCGCCGAGGAGAGCTATCTCGTCCTGGGCCGTCAGACCGACGAACCGGGCCCGGTCAGCGACTACACCGGGATGGATATCTACTACCAGTCCCTGCGGCACGACAGCGCCGAGCCCAAGCGCGACCGGCTGACCATCCACGACTATCTGTGGCGCTGGGACACCGACTGGTTCTGGTGCTCACGGGCATTCGGCACCCAGAATCCGAGAATCCGCCGGTTCTGGCCGAAGCAGTACCGCCGTTCGAGCTTCTACTGGAAGCTGATCGCGCTCGATCACAAATACAACATCGGCGACAAGCTCGAGGCACGCAAGGGAAATCCGCCACAGGAGCGCGTGGTACAGGACATCGAGGTGCCGATCGAGCGCACCGCCGATTTCCTGCACTGGTTCCTGCGCGAAATTCCGATCGAACCGCTGTGGCTGTGCCCGCTCCGGCTGCGCGACAGCGCGGAAGTACCGGGAAAGCCCGAGGATCCGTCGCGTCCGTGGCCGCTGTATCCGCTGGAGCCGGATCGCACCTACGTCAATGTCGGTTTCTGGTCGGCGGTGCCGAAACAACCCGGGCAGATCGAGGGTGCGGCCAATCGCGCGATCGAGGACGAGGTCGCCCGCCTGGACGGCCACAAGTCCCTCTACTCGGACTCCTACTACGCAGAAGACGATTTCGCGCGCCTCTACGGAGGCGATCACTACGCGAATCTGAAGAAACGATACGACCCCGATCATCGTTTGCTGGATTTGTATTCGAAGGCGGTGCAACGCAAGTGACGACATTCAAGGATTCCCAGCTGCCCCCGTTCTCGGAGCTGGGAACGAAACTCAGCATTGCCGAAATCTTCGAGACGCTCGTCGACGGCGGCGTCCCGATCCGGTTCTCCGCCTACGACGGCAGCAGCACCGGACCCGACGATTCGAAGTTCAGCCTCGAGATCACGACTCCGCGCGGTATCAACTACATCGCCACCGCACCGGGCGATCTCGGCATGGCGCGGGCCTACATCTCCGGTGATATGGCGGTCGACGGCGTCCACCCGGGCGATCCGTACGACATCCTGAAGGCGATGACCGACCTGAAGTTCCGGCGCCCGTCGGCGCTGGCGCTGGTCACCATCGCGCGCTCGCTGGGCTGGGACGCGCTCAAGCCGATCGCGCCGCCGCCGCAGGAGACGCTGCCGCGCTGGCGGCGCATCGCGCTCGAGGGGCTGCGGCATTCGAAGAACCGCGACGCCGAGGTGATCCACCATCACTACGACGTGTCCAACCGGTTCTACGAACTGGTGCTCGGCCCGTCGATGACCTACACCTGTGCCTGCTACGCCGACGAGAACCAGACCCTCGAAGAAGCCCAGGAGAACAAGTACCGCCTGGTGTTCGAGAAATTGCGGCTGAAGGAAGGCGATCGACTTCTCGATATCGGCTGCGGCTGGGGTGGCATGGTCCGCTACGCGGCCCGGCGCGGCGTCAAGGTCATCGGCGCCACCCTGTCCAAGGAACAGGCCGAATGGGCGCAGGCCAAGATCGTCGAGGAGGGTCTGCAGGAGCTGGCCGAGGTCCGCCACAGCGACTACCGCGATATCGCCGAATCCGGTTTCGACGCGCTGTCCTCGATCGGCCTCACCGAGCACATCGGGGTGCAGAACTACCCGAGCTACTTCGGCTTCATCAAGAGCAAGCTGCGCGACGGCGGCCTGTTCCTGAACCACTGCATCACCCGCCCCGACAACACCCGCACGACGAAGGCCGGCGACTTCATCGACCGCTACGTCTTCCCGGACGGGGAGCTGATCGGATCCGGGCGCATCATCACCGATATCCAGAATATCGGGCTCGAGGTGGTGCACGAGGAGAATCTGCGCCCGCACTACGCGCTGACCCTGCACGAATGGTGCAAGAACCTGGTCGCGAACTGGGACGAGTGCGTCGCGGAGGTCGGTGAGGGCACCGCCAAGGTGTGGGGTCTGTACATGGCCGGCTCCCAGCTGGGCTTCGAGCGCAACGTGGTGCAGCTGCACCAGGTGCTCGGGATGAAGCTCGGCGACAAGCAGACCTGGGACGTGCCGCTGCGTCCGTGGTGGAACGCCTGAACTTGCACGAAAAGCGTTGCCGGCGGGCCGGATTCGTGGTGACGAATCCGGCCCGCCGGCGTTCTCAGTGCAGCAGCGCGTTCAGGAACGGCCGCGGAATATCGAACGATCCGGTGCCCTCACCGGCGAGCAGTACGTCGTCACGCAGTGAATGCAGCAGATAGCTCAATTCCGGGCCGGCGTCGAGAAGTGGTCTGGTCCAGCCCAATCGGGCGCAGCGATCCAGCGCCGGCAGCAGTGAGGTGATCGCCTCGCCGTTCCATCCGGCGACCGAGAGGCATTCGACCAGCAGCAGCGCGGCATCCAATTCCGCCCGGGGACGGTTCTGTTCGACCATCCGGCCGTAGAGCGCGCGCGCCCGTTTCACCGCCGATTCGAGGCCCTCGGCCGCCACGTTCTTCCCGTCCAGACCGCGATAGTGCCGCGCCAGCAGCACGCGCACGGCCGCGACCTCCTCGGCCTCCGCGGTGAGCGCGACGGTGCCGGCGGACTGGCGCAGCACCGGGGCGGGCGGCTCCGGCCCGGCGGGTGGTTCGACCAGCCCCAACCGCAGCCGTTCCGCCCGGATGTGGGCGGCCATGCGCGGAAGTTTGCGCTCGGCGGCCATCCGCGCGCCGTCGTCGAGCCGGGCGCGCGCGGTCTCGGTATCGCCGAGCACGGCCTTGACCCGCGCACCCACGACGAAGGTGGTGATCATGAAATCCACCGCACCGATCCGCGCCGGCAACCGATGGCTCTGCTCGAGCAACCGGTCCGCCGCCTCCAGGTCGCCGCGCCGATAGGTCAGCTCCCCCAGCAGCGCCGCGGCCACCCGCACCGCGTGCGAACGTGGGCCCGAGCGCTCCCGCCCGATCTGCCAGGCCTTCTCGAAACACCGGGTGGCGGTGTCGATATCGAGCTGTTCATAGGCCACCGCGCCGGTGTTGAGCAGACCCAGCACCACACCGAGCGGATCCTTGGACCTGCTGTGATAGGGCGCGGCCCAGTCCTGGATGGAGAGCGCACCGTCGAAATCGAAATCGCACAGCCGCACGAACGACACCAGATTCGCGGCGGTGGACACCGTCCACGGCGGCAGTTCGTCGGGCTCCTCCAGACACGGCAGCACCTTCTCCAGCACACCGTCGGTGCGGTCGCGGGCCACCAGGTCGGCGGCCGACAACACCGCGGCCTCACACCGCTGGCGGGTGGCATCGGCATCCGAGGGTGAGCTGCGGGCGAGCATATTCGACAGTCGCCCGAGCGCGGTGCGAGCCGCTCCGGACTGCTGCAGATTGATATTGGCCCGGGCCAGTGTCATCAACAGCTTCGACCGCGAAGTCACCTGCTGCACAGGAAGTTTGGACACGGTGCCGAGCAGGGTCGCCAGGCGGGAGGTGTCGATCAGATCCATGCCGCCGTTCTCGACCAGATCCACCGCCATCTTCAGGTCGGTGGCGGCCAGCGCATGATCCACCGACTTGCGCAGTTGCTGATGTTCGGCGTACCAGCGAGAAGCCTTGCGGTGCAACGACTTCAACTTGCCCGGATGCACTCGTTCGAGCCGGGCACGCAACTGCTCGGCGAACAGCGGCTGGATCCGGAACCAGCCCGGATCGTGTTCGACGCGGGTGACGAACAATTCGCGCTGTTGCGCCTGCTCCAGCAGTTGCTCGGCATCCGGCTCGCCACTGAGCGCCGTAGCCAGCCCGCCGTTGAGCTTCTCCGCTACCGAGATCGACATCAGGAATTCGAGCATGCGCGGTTCGAGCCCCGCCAGCACGTTCTCGGCCAGATATTCCCGAATGGCCTGGTTTCCGCCGGACAGATGGGCGATCAGCTGCGCCGGATCCACCGGAGCGCCCGTGGTGGCCCCGCGCAGCGACAAGCTGACCAGCTGGATCGCGGCCGGCCATCCGTCGGTCGCGGCGTGGATCTGCTCGGCCTGTTCATCGGTGAGCGGAAACTTGTTGCGCTCCAACAGGATCTGCCGCGTCTCGGCGAGCGTGAGCCGCAGTTCGTGACTGCCGATCTCGACCAGCTCGTCGCATACCCGCATCCGGCTGAGCGGCAGACCGGCCTGCTCGCGGGTGGTGATCACGAAGCGCAGATGGTGGCATCCGTTCTCCAGCAACGCATCCATCACCCGATGCGCGCCTTCGTCGGTGACCCGATCCCAGTTCTCCACCACCACCACGACGACCTGCCCGCCGCTGTGGATCTCGTCGATCAGCGTGGAGATCGCATAGGGCACCGCCTCCGCGGGGCGTTCCTCGAGCACCTCCGCCAGCCCGGAACCGATATCCGGCGCCACCCGCCGGATCGCCTGGATCAGATGGGCCAGCAGCCACACCTCGTTGTCGTCGTCGTGATCGATTCCGATCCACGCCACCGCGATGCCGTCGGCGGTGAGTTCGGTGCGCCACTGGGCGGCGATCGTACTTTTTCCGAAGCCCGCCGGTCCGTGGATCACGGCCAGCCGGCGGCGGCCACCCGTGCGCAGGATATCGAGCAGCCGGGGCCGGGGAATCGGCTCGCGGGCCGGGGTCGGCGGACGGAATTTCGTTGCGGCCGTGGGCGGTAGCGTCGGGGGCTGGGCGAGACCGGGCGGCCCCGGAGTGCGCAGCGCGGGCAGGCCGAGGACCGCGCGGCTGCGGCGTGAGGTGATCGGATACGCCGTCGCGTCGGGTTCGGCCGTGCGGCCGTCGGTCGTTTCGCCGTCGAGCAGAGCCATCTCGTCGGCCGTCTCGCCGTGCGCGATCTGCACGGCACGCATCTCCTGCCCGAATTCCAGGGCCGAGGCCGGGCGATCGGCGGGATCCTGAGCCATCGCCGATTCGATCACGCCCGCCACATCGGCCGGAATGTCCTGTTCGCGCAGGTCGGGGACCGGCTGGGTGGTGATCCGCAGAAATTGGGCGACGACGCGCTCACCGGAGCGACGTTCGAAGGCGGCGTGCCCGGTCAGCAGCGCGAACAGCGTGGCGCCCAAACCATACACATCGGACCGCACGGTCGGTTCCTCGCCCTTGAGCACCTCGGGCGCGGTGAAGGCCGGCGATCCGGTGATCATGCTGGTAGAGGTCTGAAAGCCACCCGGGATGCGCGCGATGCCGAAATCGGTCAGCTGCGGTTCGCCGTAGCGGCTCAGCAGCACGTTCGCCGGTTTCACATCGCGATGCAGGACGTGCACGCGATGTGCGCTCTCGATCGCGCCCGCGAGTTTCACGCCCACCCGCAGCGAATCCGACCAGCTCAGCGGGCCGTGATCGCGAATCAGCTGTTCCAGCGAGCCGTGCGCGGCGAACGGCATGACGAGGAACGGCAAGCCGCTGGGCGTGACGTCGACCTGCAGGACGTCGACGATATTCGGATGGCCCGACAGCCGGCCCATCGCATGTTCCTCGCGCAGGAACCGCTCCCGGCTCTCCTCGTCGATCTCCGAGGACAGCACCTTCACCGCCACCACGCGATCCAGCGCCCGCTGCGCACAGCGATAGACCACCCCGAAACCGCCGCGCCCGATCTCCTGGGCATCGAACAGCCCCATCGCCTCGAGTTCATCGGCGATGCGAATCGGTTGGTAGCGCTGGGTATTCGCCCCCGCGGCTGCCTCCGAGTCCGCCGCGGGATCGGGATCGTCGTCGCTGCGGACCTTGCCCGTCTGTGGATTCATCTGGCCACCTCGAACGTTCCGCCCTCACTCCAACGTAGCGCGGTCGATGCGCATCCGGGCGCGGTTCCGCTCGCTTCGAGTCGCGACCGTTTCCGTCGGCCGCGGCCACACCGGTGAGAGCGACGAGACAGCAAACGGCCCGGATCACGCGGGAACGTGATCCGGGCCGTCGCAGGGAATCTCGGCGTGGCGAGAACCTTACTTGCGCAGCGAGTCCGGCACCTGGAAGCGCTCACCGAACTTCGCGGCCAGCTCGTCGGCACGGGCGACGAAGCCTTCCGTGCCACCCGGGTAGCCGACGATGAACTGGTGCACACCACCGGTCCAGGCCGGGTAGCCGATACCGAAGATCGAGCCGATGTTCGCGTCGGCGGTGCTGGTCAGCACGCCTTCGTCGAAGCACTTCTGGGTCTCGATGGCCTCGATGAACAGCATGCGGTCCTTCAGATCCTGCAGCGTGACGCCCTCGGGCAGCTCACGCTTGGAGTTGAAGGCGTCGCGCAGGCCCTCCCACAGGCCGGCGGTCCTGCCGTCGGCGTAGTTGTAGAAGCCCGCACCGTGCAGCTTGCCCTTGCGGTCGAACTTGTCGATCATGGTCTCGACCACGCGGCCCGAGGCCAGCGAAGCGGCGGAGATCGCGATGCCGTCCTTCTCGGCGGCCTCCTTGGTCTCCTTGAAGATCTTCTGCATGGTCTCGAAGTTGAGCTCGTCGCTCAGCTTCAGCGGCGCGGCCGGGTAGCCCGCCTGCAGACCGGCCTGCTCGATGGTCTGCGGGTCGATGTTCTCCTCGAGCATCATGATGGCCTCGTTGATGAACGTGCCGATGACGCGAGAGGTGAAGAAGCCGCGGCTGTCGTTGACCACGATCGGGGTCTTGCGGATCGCGAGGGTGTAGTCGTACACCCGAGCCAGCGCCTCGTCGGAGGTCTTCTCACCACGGATGATCTCCACCAGCGGCATCTTGTCGACCGGGGAGAAGAAGTGGATGCCGATGAAGTCCTCGGCCCGCTTCACACCGTTGGCCAGCAGGGTGATCGGCAGGGTGGAGGTGTTGGAGCCCAGCAGCGCGTCGGCGTCGACGACGTCCTCGATCTCCTGGAAGACCTTGGCCTTCAGGTCGGGGTTCTCGAAGACGGCCTCGATCACGAAGTCGACACCGGCCAGATCCTTGGGGTCGGCGGTCGGGTGGATGCGATCCAGCAGCGCCTTGGACTTCTCCTCGGTGGTCTTGCCACGCGAGAGCGCCTTCTCCTCGATCTTCACCGAGTACTGCTTGCCGCGGTCGGCGTTCTCCTGGGAGACGTCCTTCAGCACGACCTCGTAGCCGGCCTTGGCCGAGACGTAGGCGATGCCCGCGCCCATCATGCCGGCGCCGAGCACGCCGATCTTCTTGATGTCCCGCTTGGGCACGTCCTTCGGACGCGAACCACCGTTGTTGATGGCCTGCAGGTCGAAGAAGAACGCTTGGATCATGTTCTTCGCGACCGGGCCGGTCAGCAGCGAGACGAAGTAGCGCGACTCGATCAGCGACGCGTTGTCGAAGTCGACCTGCGCGCCCTCGACCGCGGCGGCCATGATGGCCCGCGGCGCCGGCATGTTCTGGCCCTTGAGCTGCTTGCGCAGGTTGGCCGGGAAGGCCGGCAGGTTGGCGGCCAGCGCCGGGCTCGACGGCGAGCCGCCGGGGATCTTGTAGCCCTTGCGGTCCCACGGCTGGGTGGCGGCCTCGGCGTTGTCCTTGTTGTCCTTGATCCACGCCTTGGCGGCCGGGACGAGCTCCTCGACGCTGCCGACGACCTCGTTGACCAGGCCCTTGGCCTTGGCCTTCTGCGCGTTGAACTTGTTGCCCTGCAGCAGCACGCTCATCAGGCCGTCGGCGATGCCGAGCATGCGGGTGATGCGGGTGACACCGCCACCGGCCGGGAGCAGGCCGAGCGAGACCTCGGGCAGACCGATCTGCACGCCCTTGACGTCGGCGGCGATGCGGTAGTGCGTGGCCAGCGCGATCTCCAGGCCACCGCCGAGCGCGGCGCCGTTGATGGCGGCCACGACCGGCTTGCCCAGGGTCTCGAGGCGACGCAGGTCGGCCTTGATGCTGGTGAGCTCTTCCATGATGTCCGGAGCGTTCTCCGGAGTGGTCTTCATCATGTTCTTGAGGTCACCGCCGGCGAAGAAGGTCTTCTTCGCGGAGGTGATGACGACACCGGTGATGTCGTCGACCTCGGCCACCAGGCGGTCCACCGTGGCGTGCATCGAGCTCTTGTAGAGCTCGTTCATCGTGTTGGCGCCCTGGTTCGGGTCGTCCATGGTCAGCACGACGATGCCGTCGGCGTCCTTTTCCCAGCCGATCATGTTCTCTGTCATAGTTTTTCGTTCTCCTGGAGAATGTGAAGGGTGGGGATCAGACGCGCTCGATGATGGTGGCCACACCCATGCCGCCGCCGATGCACAGGGTCACCAGGGCGTAGCGGGCGTTGCGGCGCTCCAGCTCGTCGACCATGGTGCCGGTGATCATCGCGCCGGTGGCGCCCAGCGGGTGGCCCATCGCGATGGCGCCGCCGTTGACGTTCAGCTTCTCGTCCGGGATCTTCAGATCCTTCTGGAACTTCAGCGCGACCGAGGCGAAGGCCTCGTTGATCTCGAACAGATCGATGTCGTCGACCGACAGACCGGCCTTGGCCAGCGCCTTGTGCGCCGCCGGGGTCGGGCCGGTGAGCATGATGGTGGCGTCGGCGCCGCTGGTGGCGGTGGCGACGATGCGGGCGCGCGGGGTCAGACCGGAGGCCTCCCCTGCTTCCTGGGAGCCGATCAGCACCAGCGCGGCGCCGTCGACGATGCCCGAGCTGTTACCGCCGTGGTGCACGTGGTCGATCTGCTCGATGTAGTGGAACTTCTGCAGCGCGACCGCGTCGAAGCCACCCATTTCGCCGATGCCCGCGAAGGACGGCTTCAGCTTGGCCAGATCCTCGACGGTGGTGCCGGGACGCATGTGCTCGTCCTGGTCCAGCACGGTCAGGCCGTTGATGTCCTTGACCGGCACGACGGACTTGGCGAAGTAGCCGCCGGACCACGCCTGCGCGGCCAGGTCCTGCGAGCGCACGGCGAACTTGTCGACGTCCTCGCGGGTGAAGCCCTCGATGGTGGCGATCAGGTCGGCACCGATGCCCTGGGGCGCGATGTAGAGGTCGTAGCTGGTGGCCGGGTCGGCGAACAGCGCACCGCCGTCGGAGCCCATCGGCACGCGCGACATCGACTCGACACCACCGGCGATGACCAGGTCCTCGAAGCCGGAGCGGACCTTCTGCGCGGCCATGTTCACGGCCTCGAGGCCGGAGGCGCAGAAGCGGTTGATCTGCACACCGCCGACCGTGTCGGGCAGGCCCGCGGTCAGCACGGTGGTGCGGGCGATGTCGGCACCCTGGTCACCGATCGGCGACACGACACCCAGGATGATGTCCGAGATGCGATCCTCGTCGAGGTTCGGGAAGCGGTTGCGCAGCTCCTGGACCAGACCGGTCGTCAGATCGATCGGCTTGACCGAGTGCAGCGAGCCCTTCTTGTTGCGGCCGCGCGGGGTGCGGATGGCCTCGAAAATGTAGGCCTCTGTGGTCATATCGGAGTGTTTCCTTCCTTAAAGGTGCCGACCGGCCATCCGACCGACCGTGTTCGATCCCGGCGAGCCCTCGGGCACACCACACCGGCGAACCGGGAGGTCACACACGGTTTCCTCCGGAAGTCCGCCGAGCGCATAACGCTGTACAAACGCCGACACGCATCGACCTACGAGGCTCCGGGATGCCCGTATGCCTGGGCATACCATAGAACCTCGTAGCACCGATGCTGACGACCACCCGTTCATAGTACAGCGGGATGCGAACTCCGGTTAACTTAACGTATTCCGGCAGGTGACTGTCAACCACCCAGATGTGTGGCACCCAACTCAGTTCGCAGCAACTCCAAGGCCACCTCATCGGGGTCGCGGCGCTGTTCCGGCGGGACCGGTCGCGCCGATTCCGCGAGCATCTCCTGCTCTTCTTCCGGCGTCAACGCAGGTGGGACACCGTCGTAACCTACCGGCGAGTAGTCCGACGGCCCGGGGTCGTCCGGAAGGTCCGGCGCCTCGGGCGGCGGAATATCGTCGTCGGGCGCGGTTCGGTCGCCGGCGCCGGCGCCGCGCGGCGGGCGGAACTCCCGTCGCTGTCCCTGCCCCTGACCGTCGCGCCGATCGGCCGCGGCGCCCCGGGTATCGGTCTGACCACCACGGGTCTCACCTTCCGCCGACTGCGCCTGGCTCTGGCTGGGCCGGACGAATCGCGGCGGTTGCGACTGCCCCGGATTGTCCCCACGCCCACCACGGCCGGCCGACGGTTCGGCGCCGCCTCGCGCAGGTCGCTCGGACGCCGCACCACCGGTGCGCGCACCACCGGCATCGCCCGACCCGACTTCCCACCGCACGCCGTACTGCCGGCCGATCACCGCGTGCACCGCGGCCCGCACGGCGTCGATGTTCTGCGGAATGGACAACCGCTGCGCGAGCGGAGCATGCGGATGGGCGAACACGATCGTGTCGCCCTCGACCCGGACGGCCCCCACCGCACCCGACAGCAGCGCCGGCAGGGCGGCACTCGACTCCCGCGCCTTGGCTCGGATATCGGCCCAGGCGGCCTCGATCTCCCGCAGGACATCGCCACTGCCGGCCTCCGCGGGCGACGTCACCGGCTCCGCGGGCGCATCCGCGATCCGGTCCGCCTCGTCGGCATCCGACGGATCCCGCCTCTCCGGGCTGTCGGCCGAAGCCGACTCCGGGGTGGCAGACCGGGCAGCGTCGGAATCGGTGACGGAATCGACCGCGGGACCGTGGGCATCCGACCCCGCGACGGCATCCGGGCCGCTCGAACTCGCGGCACCCGTCGACCGGGCGGCCACACCGGCCGGCTCCGAGTCGCGATCGGACTCGACGGTTCCTTCGGCGCCCGCGCCCGACTCGCCTCCCGTTTCGGGGCGGTTGGCGACGTCGCCGGAAGCGGTCGCGTTCGGCCCACGGTGGCCGCGCTCGGCGGCGTCGTCGGATCCGGCCGACACCGATTCGCCTCGATGGACAGTGGAGGCGGCGTCGCCGGGCGCGGGATGCATCGGGTCGGATGATTCCGGCCGGGCCACAGAATCCGCAGCGGGCCGGTGGACGGCGACCGACTCGGCTGCGCCCAGGTCGGGAGCCAACTCCTCCGTTTCGGCCTGTCGCTCGGTGTCGGTCACCGGCTGCGCGCCGGAGGGAGACGCACCCTCCGGCCCGGACCCGGCGACCTGATCCGCATTTCCTGATTCGGCACCGGAATCGGTTGTCGCCGTGGAGATTTCACTTGTTTCCACACCGACCGACGCCGGGCGGACAGCTTCGCTGTCGGCCGATACGGCACCGACGGCTACGGAGCCGGTCCCGGAGACCTGCTCACCGCTCATCGAAATACCGGCGGCACCGGGTCGGTCATCCGGAACCGGACGATCGGCCGCCGCCGGGTACGCATCCTGCGTCCCATCCGAAACTTCTTGCGGCCGTTGATCTTCCGATTCGTTCTGCGATTGCGGCGCCGCTGGTGATTGCGGGCCGGTCGGCGACTGCGCCCGCTGCGCCGGATGCGGCGCGCTCTTCTTCTCCCGCATCGCGGCGAGGGCTTCCGCGCCACGGCGACGCGGCTCGCCGGACGACCGGGCCGCGCCACCGGCTGACTCC
>NZ_CAWMPM010000040.1:0-103595 GCF_963869435.1 Nocardia violaceofusca NBRC 14427 | reverse complement strand
GCCGAGGCCTCGTCCGCGCACCGCTCGACCGGGCCGGGCGGCAGTTCGACCGGACGCTGCCGGTGTGGCGGGGATTGCAGGATGTCGCGGGCCCGGCGGTGACCGTGTTCGACCTCCCACAATCGCCAACGGGCATGGCGCACACCGTGTTCGGTGACGGCCAACGCCCGGTGCAGCGCATCGACCAGGACGTTCGCGGGGCTGTCGCCGGCGGCCTGGGCCAGCGCGTTCGCGGTGGTGAGCAGCAGATCGGTGCGGGCCCGGCCGAGACGCTGTTCCAGCAGCCGCCGGATACGGGGCTGGGAGTCGGCCAGCGCGACCAGCGACTGCAGCGTCGCCACGCCGTTGCGGCCGGGAATGGCCGCTCCGACGAAGGTGACACCGGCGGAGAGGAAGTCCCCGGCCAGTGAAATCGCCGCCGAGACAACGGGTTCCAGATCGGCGGGATGTTCGGCACTGGGGTCCCAGACGGTGTCGGCGACGCCGACGTCCTCCTCGGCGGCGGCGATCGCGTCGACCAGTCCGGGCACCGCTCGATCGTCGCGGACCGCGACGACCACATCCCCGGTGACCGCGTTCACTCGCATCCAGCGCACACCCGGCAACGAGCCCACGCGCCGGTGCACGGCCTCGGCGACCTGTTCACTGCGCTCCGAACACAGGCCCCGCACTTCGATGACCATCCGATCCTCGACGGCGGCGATCCGCCTCCCGTCCCGGCGCAACGCCGGGTTCAGCAACGACCGCACCTCGCGCTGCAACTGCCCGGCGATATCGTCGGCCACCTCGGTCAGCCGCAGTGCGGTCTGCCCGGCGGACACCGCGCGCACGGGCAGCCGCGCAGAGCCGCCGATGAGAGCCGTCCCCGTCCGGCCGACCCCCGACACCACACCGATCAACGCCTGAAACACCGGACCTCCAAGCCCGTACGAGTACCGTCGTCCGAGCTACTACCCAGGATTGCGGCGGCCAACCGCGAAACCGGCAGTCTGAGCGGGGCAGATTGTTTCCGCGGCCGACGCGGTGCGGCTACCGGCATGCGGGCACCGGCATCCGGTCGGCTACCTCGTGCGGGGCCGGTGCGATGAACCACCCGGCCGCAGCGGTCGGCAGCTCTTCCGAGAGGATCGGGTCGTGGAACCGGGCGCGTTCGAACGAGCTGCCGACGGTGAACGCGGCCCCGTCGAATCGGGCCGGTCCCGTGAAGCCGGCCGCGCCGAAGTCGGCATGGCCGCGAAACTGCGCGCTGTCGAAGTACGCCCCGCCGCGAAATGCCGCCCGGTGGAATCGAGCGTCGCCGGCGAAGACCGCCAGAGGAAATTGGGCGCTGCCACGGAAGGTCGTTCCGTCGAACCGGGCCCGCGCGAATCGCGCCCCGAAGAATCTGGCGGAATCGGTGAACACCGCCTCCCGGAACCACGCGGTCTCGAAGGCCGCATCCTGGAATCGGGTGTCCGCGGAGAATCTCGCACCGTCGAATCGGGTGACGCCCGCCAGATTCGCACCCTCGAATATCGCGGGGCCGCCGAAAACCGCGTCGGTGAAATCGGCATCGTCGAGCTGGGCATTGCGGAAATCGAATGTGGCGCGCGACCAGCTGCGCCGCGCGCCGCGGCGGAGGTGCTCGGCGATGACGGCCGCAATGGTCCGCCGGACCGTCCGGTCGTCGCCACCGAGCCGCCCGGTCGCGCGAGGCAGCCGAAGATAACCGCACAGTACGTCCACGCATTGCTGGCGCGGTGTGGACGCGGAGGCGTCGGCGATATCGGCCAGCGTGCGCACGGCGGACACTTGCGATCGCCCCTCACCGACATACAGCTGCGCCGCCGCCGAGACGAACATGTCGGCCAGTTGCCATGGCCACCGAAAACGCTTGCGCCGAAAAGAATCTGCCGAATTCGATTCACTGTCGAGCAATAGATTCGCCGCCGCGGCCACCGGTGCCGGTCGGCGTTGTACGAGCGCTACCATTCGAACCTCCTAAACGCCTGCAACGCCCAGAAAAGCTCTTCACTCGCTGTAACGACGGTATAACCGGTCGACATCCGCCATAACAATCGTCACCGAAAAGTAATCGACCGGCTACGGTGCGCCGGTCGACTGCGTGGGATTCGAACCCCCGAAATGCTGGAAGATCGCTGTCGGATAACCGTCCCGGGCGCGATAAAATTCACCATGTCTCGACGTCTCATCCCGGAGTGACCAGCATATGGGCGCTCGACCGGAAGGCGATGCCACCGCCGCCTTCGACCCATTGGCCGATCGGACGGTGAACACTGTCCGGCGACCCGCCGACACCGACGAATCCACCGGCACGATCGGGCCGCAGCCGACCGTGGCCGCGCCGGGCACCGACCTCGAACCCGGTGATCGGATCGACGATTTCGATCTGCTGCTGGAATTGGGGCACGGCGCCTTCGCCAAGGTATTCCTGGCGCGGCAGCGGTCGATGCAACGTCTGGTGGCGGTGAAGATCTCCGCCGACCACGGCGCCGAACCCCAGACTCTCGCCCAGCTGGACCACGAATTCATCGTCCGGGTGTACGACCAGCGGGTGCTGCCGGACCTGGGGCTGAAAATGCTGTATATGCAATACGTCCCGGGCGGAACGCTGGCTTCGGTGCTGACGCGGGTCCGCGCGACGGCACCGGAGCGGCGCAGCGGCCGGCTGCTGCTGGACGCCGTCGACGAAGCGTTGAAGGACAAGGGCGAGCTTCCGATGTCGAGCAGTCGCACACGGGACGAGATCGCGGCCCGGTCCTGGCCGGAAACCGTGGCCTGGCTCGGACGCCGGCTCGCCGAAGCCCTCGCGTACGCCGAACGGCGCGGTGTGCTGCACCGCGATATCAAACCGGCGAACGTCCTGCTCGCCGCCGACGCCACACCCGAACTGGCCGATTTCAACATCAGTTTCAGCGACCACGTCGCGGGCAGCAGCCCGGTGGCGTACTTCGGCGGATCGCTGGCCTATATGTCTCCCGAACATCTCGAGGCCAGCCACCCGAAGCTGCCCGGCACCGTGGACGACCTCGACACACGCAGCGATATCTATGCACTCGGGGTCATGTTGTGGGAGTTGCTGACCGGGCGGCGGCCGTTTCCCGTGACCGAGGCGAAGGATTCCCAGGGCTCGGTCGAACAGCTGCTGGAGATGCGACGCAGTCCGATAGTGCCGCAATTCCTCGACGACCTTCCCGCCGACTGCCCCGCCTCGCTGCGCCGCGTGCTGCTGACCTGTCTGGCACCGCAGCGCACCGACCGCTGGAACAACGGTGCGGAGCTGGCCCAGCAGTTCGAGCTGTGCCTCGACCCGCAGGCCCGCGATCTGGTCGACGCGCCCTCACACAGCCACCGGCCGCGCGGACCGCTGTGGCCGATACCGATTCTCGCGCTCGCGATCGCCGTGCCGAACCTGACCGCCGCTTGGTACAACTACTACTACAATAGGACGTTGATCGTCGGCAAACTCACGCCCGAGGTGCAGCAGTCCTTCCACGATGTGGCCCGGGTGCTGTATCCGCTGGCCATCGTCGTGGCCACCCTGCTGATTCTCTACACCGCGCGCCACCTCCTCGAGATTTCCATCGGACTGCACAAGGGGCGTGGCTATCCCGACGCGGTCCTCACCGGGGCCCGCATCGATGCGTTGCGACTCCCCAACCGGGTGGCGGCGATCGCTTTCGTGTTCTGGTTCGCCGGCGGCGTGTTGTTTCCGGTGATGCTGAATCTCGTCACCGGCAGCGTTCCGCGCGGCACCTACGCGCATTTCCTGCTGTCGCTGGTCGTCTGCGGCGCGGTCGCATTGGCCTACCCGTACTTCGCGATCACCTGGTACGTGGTCCGGTTCCTGTACCCGATCTTCCTCGCACACGGCCGGTCCGACGCCGCCGACGTCGAACACCTGCGCCGGCTCGCCCGGCGCACCGGCATCTACCTCACCGCGGCCGCCGCCGTACCCCTGGTCGGCGTCACCGGGATCACGTTCCTGCCGGCGCCGGACATCGAGTCCATCATCTGGGCGGTCCGCATCCTGTGCGTCGGCGGCATCCTCGGCTTCATCCTCGCCTACCTGCTCTACGGAGTCATCGGAAGGGATCTCCGCGCCCTCGAACGCGTCGCCGCCACATCCACCACGGACGCGGGCGTCGAGTAGGCGACGGCCGGTCGCGCCTCTCAGGACAGCACTGGTCCCTCGGCCCAGCGGTACAGGTGGGCGATGGCCGGGTCGACGATGGAGCCGGGGATTTCCGGGTCGAACCACCGGTCGACGCAGGTCCAGTGGTAGGGGTGGAGCAGGTAGTCGGCGTTGAGGCCGTCGAGGTCGGCGAATTCCTGCTCCCAGGCATGTGTCCACCGCGGGTGGTCGGCGCGACTGAGGGTCCACGACCCGATCGCCGCGATGTGGCCGGGCATCGCGGCCAGGTCGGCTTCGAATCGGTCCACCACGGCCGGTTCGGTTCCCGGACGCACCCGCAGCAGCAACGTGCGTTTGATGCGCTTGCCGGACATCGCGACCCGCGCGCCGACGAGGCGGGTCAGCGCCACGGCGTCGGCGCCCGCCGGTCGACCCGGCCAGGCCGCGTCGATATCGTCACAGCTCACATCCCAGGTCATCCCGAGTCCGCCGACGCTACCGGGCAGATCGTCTCCGCCCTCGGCCCCGGCCGGACCGTCGACTCCCGCCGGTGTGCGAACAACCCAGCGCGACATCACCGCACCTCCTCGAGGACGCGACGCGCCCGCGACAGCGCGAGCGAATCGGTCCACTGCCAGAAGCTGCTCACCGCGTCGTCGGCGCCCGCCGCCGCGCGCATCCCGTAGAACTCGTAGATTCCGGGCAGTTCCCACTGGATCTCCAGCATCACCGTGTCGGGGGAGGTGAAGCGGCGGCACTGCCGGACCACGCGCATGCCGCGGTCACCGGCGCCGGGCAGATAGTCGCTGCGCCAGCGCCGCGACCACTCCTCGACACGATCCCGGGGCATGGCGATCTCGTCGATCACCGTCACCGTCGTGGTCACAGCTTGCTCACCACCTCGTCGAGGTACCGGGCGATATATCCGGGAAGCCCGGCGATCCCGGCGGCGAACAGCGACTCGTCACCGAACAGGGGCGGGTTCACCACCAGCCGCGACGCGCCCGCATCGGTGTAGCCGCGGACGAAGTCGACGTCGAATTCCCTTGCCGGATCGCATGATCCGGGCCACGCCGTCAATTCGACCGCGCTGTCGGCACGCCCCGCGGCACGCGCGTGCGCACGCACTTCGTCGGCGCGCGCGGCGAAATCGGCCGGCGTGATCGTGTACGGAAACCAGCCGTCGGCCAGGCGACCGGCCCGCCGCACCGCGGGCGAGCTGTTGCCTCCCACGATGATCGGCACCGTGCCCTTCGACGGGCGGGGTTCGCAGTAGACGCGATCGAAACGCACGTGCTTGCCCGCGTAACTCGCCGGAGCGTCCGCCCACAGCGCACGCATCGCGCCGATCCCGTCGTCGAGGCGCGCGCCACGATCGGCGAAGGGCACGCCGATCGCCGCGTATTCCTCCTTCTGCCAGCCGATTCCGAGCCCGAGCAGCAGCCGGTCACCGGAATGCAGCGCGATGGTGGCGGCCCGCTTGGCCAGGACCACCGGACTGTGCAGCGGCGCGACCATCATCGCGGTGCCGAAGCGCAGCGTGCGCGTCGAACCGGCCAGAAAGGCGATCGTCTCCAGCGGATCGGTCATCGGCGCCCCGTGCTCGGCGCCGGGCATCCGCCCGTCCGGCGAATACGGGTACCGCGGGTCGTACTCGTCGGCCACCACCACGTGCTCGACCGCCCAGGCCGACTCGACCCCGCATGCCTCCAGCGTCCCCGCCAGATCCTGCAGAAATCCGCCGGAACCGATCATTCCGTCCACATAGGGCAACAGCATTCCGATCCGAATCATGCGGTTCAGCATCAGCCGTGATCCACGACACACCCACACTCGATCTCGCCCACCGGGACACCTGCGCCATTCAGCGAACACGCGCGGCGAAACCGGCCGCCACGGTGAAAGAGGTTGTCTCGCAAGCCCTCACCGCATCCGGTCGCGTCGCCGAGCTCGACATCGTCACCGAAAGGAAACCGCACCGGCCGCGCGTGGCGGGATGCGGTAGTGGTATTCCGAACACATGCGCCGTCGATCCGACTGTGCGCGGATCGAAAACTGCTGGGAGGTAGAGGCTGTGGCGGTCGGATCGGAGCCGGCGCTTCGGTACCGGATGTTTCGCCGGGCCGAGGTCAGAGTGGTCCTGCGTACCGTGCGCGCGGCGTGGTCGGACGAGTTGTCCGACTGGGCGGCGGCATTGACGTACTACAGCATGTTGTCGCTGTTTCCGGCCCTGCTGATCGCCATCGTCGTGCTGAGTGTCGCCGGACCCGCCCCCGCCGACTCGCTCGCGGGCGCGGCCGGTCGGCTGGGTCCCGGCGGCGGTACGTCACTGATCTCCGACTCGATCCACCACCTGCAGTCGGTCAAGTCGCTGTCCGGTCCGATGGCGGTCGTGGGCCTGTTGTCGGCGTTCTGGACCGTATCCACCTATCTGGGGGCGTTCATCCGCGCGGCCAACGACCTCTACGGGGTGCGGGAGAGCCGATCACTGTGGCGCACACTGCCACTGCGATTCGCCCTGGGCCTGATGCTGGTGGTCGCCGTGGTCGTCACCGTGCTCGGCTTCGCCATCACTCCGGGCCTGGCCGAACACGCCGGCAACCGGATCGGGATGGGTTCGGCGGGCCTGCTCGTCTGGTCGATCGTGAAGTGGCCGCTGCTGGCCCTGCTGGTGAGTGTCGCACTGGCGCTGCTGTATTGGGTCGCGCCGAACACCGAGGGGCAGCGGTTGCGCTGGCTGACCTCCGGAAGCGTGATCGCCGTGGGCATCTGGATCGCGGGATCGGCCGGATTGGCGCTCTACGCCGCCCATTTCGACTCGCTCGATCGCGTGTACGGATCGTTGACCGCGGCGATCGTCCTGCTGATGTGGCTGTGGCTCACCAACTTCGCGATCCTGCTCGGCGCGGTGGTCGATGCCCAGATCACCCGGGAGAGAACATTGCGCAAGGACTCGGCGCAGTGATCGCTGTCGCCGTCACGAGGCCCGTGAGCGCCGGGCCGGTGTCGCGGAGTTCGGGTCCAGGCGGCGGTTCGTGGCCGCCAGCTGCCAGGCCGTCGCGGCCGTGAGCCGATCGAGCCGGGTGTGGTCGAGCCGGGCGCAGATGTGCTCCCAGTGCAGCGCGAGATGGTCGCCCACCTCGATATCGGCGGCATCGATGCCCGCCCCGGCCAATTCGATGCGGCGCGACGTCTCCGCGGAGAGCGAGAGCCGGGAATCGCTCCAGCACAGCCGCCGCATGCGCACCGTCGCGGTGGTGGCGTCGCGCGCGCAGACACGTGCCCACGTGATCCGGCAGTTGTCGAGCACCCCCAGCGGCAGATCCGCGGGACCCCGGCCGAGCAGACGGGTCCACGGGTAGATACCGAAGACATGGAAGTTGTGGTTGGCCGCGCTCTCCTCGGCCAGTTCGGGCCCCAGGTGACGCCAGTATCCGCCGGCGATCGGGCCGATCACCGACAACAGCCTCGACAGGAATTCCGTCCTGTCGATCCGGGCGCCGACTCCCCCACCGAGCCAATAGGATTCGACCAGTCGCGGGTCGAGCGGATCGGCGATTCCGGTCATCGACGACAGCACCCGCAGGTACGGCCAGGCCCCGGAGAAGCGCCGTGCCACGGCCCGGATCTCGGCATCGGTCCCGCCGGCCAGCGCGGGGGCGTCGGCGGGCCCGCAGTAGCCCAGCGCGTTCGGCGCGTAGGCGTAGCGTGCGAACATCTGCGGCCCGCTCATGTTTCCTCGCGTCGCCACAGGATCAGCGCCAGCAGCCAGGTCGCGACGAACAGCGCCACCACGACGAATCCCATCGCCCCCAGATCGAGACCGCCGATCCAGGCCAGCGGGCCGGAGGTGATGCCCAGTGCGCCGGTGACCACGGAGACGATCTCCTGGGCGCCGATCAGCAGAGCCACCGCGACCGACAGCCCGGTCACCAGCAGGTTGTAGTAGATCTTGCGGGCCGGCGCCGCGCAGGCCCAGCCGTAGGCCGCGTTCATACACGCCCCGTCCAGCGAGTCGAACAGAGTCATACCGGCCGAGAACAGCAGCGGCAACACCACGATCGCGTACCACGGCAGATCGGTGTCGGCCGCCGCGCCGCCCGCGAGCACCAGCAGGCTCACCTCGGTCACCGTGTCGAATCCCAGTCCGAACAGCACACCGATCGGATACATCTGCCCCGGCCTGCGCACCGCGCGCACCAGCGGCGCCAGCACCCGGTTCAGCGCCCCGCGCGCGTACAGCCGGGAATTCAGTTCCCGCTCGTCACCCTCCCCTCGGCGCACCGCGCGCAGTGCCCGCCCGATACCGATGAGCGACACCAGGTTCAGCACACCGATGAGCAGCAGGAAGGTTCCCGAGACGCCGCTGCCGAAGGTACCGGTCCAGCGCCGCAGCCCGGAGCCGTCGTCCTCGACGCCGGAGGCCAGCACCCGCGCGCCCAGTGCCAGCGCACCGACCATGACGAAGACGACGGTGGAATGGCCGAGCGAGAACCAGAATCCGGCCGACACCGGGTTCCTGCGCTCGCCCACCAGCTTGCGGGTGGTGTTGTCGATCGCGGCGATATGGTCGACGTCGAAGGCGTGCCGCATCCCCAGCGTGTACGCCGTCACGCCCAGGCCGGCGCCGAACACCACATTGCCCACCGCGTAGTGGTTCGGGATGACCAGGGCTGCCAGCAGCCCCCAGCCCGCGACGTGCAGCGCGACCACCGTCACGGCCATACCGGTCACGCCGCGGCGCCGGGCGCGCTGTTCCCGCGCCCACTCCCGAGGGGGCGATACCGTCATCGTCGGCCGCATCGTATCTCCCGCCCGCGACCCCGCCGGGCGCTCAGCAGATCCGCGGAAGCTGTTCGCCGGCAGGGAGATCCACCACCCGGGTACCGCCGAGCGCGGTGCGCGCGACCACCATCCCGGGATGTTCGTCGACGCAGACGCCGATCGCGCGGGCCCGCGCGCCCAGCGGATGCGCCCGCATGGCCTCCAGCGCACGGTCCGCGTCCTCGGCGGCGACGAAGGCGATCGCCTTCCCCTCGTTGGCCACGTACAGCGGATCCAGTCCCAGCAGTCCGCAGGCATCGCGGACCGCGTCCGGGATCGGCAGCGCGCGCTCGTCCAGTCGCACACCGGTATTCGCGGCTTTCGCGATCTCGTTCAAGGTCGCCGCCACCCCGCCGCGAGTGGGATCGCGCAGCGTGTGGACATCGGCGCCGGTGGCGAGGAGGGCGGCGACCAGACCGTTCAGCGCGGCGGTGTCGCTGCGCACGGTGGTGCCGAATTCCAGGCCCTCGCGGCAGCTCATCACCGCCACCCCGTGCACACCGATGTCGCCGCTGACCAGCACGACATCGCCGGGCCGGGCGCGCTCGGGACGGATGTCGACCCCCGCGGGCACCAGCCCGATGCCCGCGGTGTTGACGAAGATGCCGTCCCCGTGGCCGGCGTCGACCACTTTCGTATCGCCGGTCACCAGCTTCACCCCGGCCGTGCCGGCGGCCTCGCCCATGGCCTCGGCGACCCGGGCGATCTCGGCCAGGTCGGTGCCCTCTTCCAGGATGAACGCCGTCGACAGCACCAGCGGCTGCGCACCGGCCATGGCCAGGTCGTTCACGGTGCCGTTGACCGCCAGCTCGCCGATCGTGCCGCCGGGGAAGACGAGCGGTTTCACCACGAACGAATCGGTGGAGAACGCCAGCCTCGTGCCGCCGACCTCGACCACCGCCGCGTCCCCGAGCGCGGCGTCGGCGGCGGCGCCGAACGCGGGCAGGAACAGATGCTCGATCAGCTCGCCCGACATCGCGCCCCCGCCGCCGTGCGCCATCACGATCGTCGGCGAATCCCGCAGCGGCAGTGGGCACACCCAGCTCTCCGCATCGAATACCGGTGGCGGAGTGGAGGTTTGGGCATGGTCAAGCATGAGCCACCTCCGCCGGCAGGTCCAGGCGGCGATACAGGTAGTAGGCCGCGCAGGCGCCCTCGGAGGACACCATCGTGGCGCCCAGCGGATTTCGCGGTGTGCAGCGGGTGCCGAACGCCGCGCAATCGGTCGGCTTGATCAGCCCCTGCAGGACCTCTCCGGAGCGGCAGACCGACGATTCGGCGGTGTGGATATCGCCCACGCTGAATCGGTATTCGGCGTCGTAGTCGCGATAGCGCGGCGAGAGCCGCCACCCGCTGCGCGGAATGACGCCGATCCCGCGCCAGGCCCGGTCGGTGACCTCGAAGACGTCCTGCAACATGGCCTTCGCGGCCGGATTGCCCTCGGCCGGTACCGCACGCGGGTAGGCGTTCTCGACTTCGTGGCGGCCCTGTTCGAGCTGGATCACCGTGCGGCGGATCCCCTCCAGAATGTCCAGGGGCTCGAATCCCGTGACCACCATGGGAACTCGATACTTCTCCGCCAGCGGCGGGTATTCGCCGGTACCCATCACCGCGCACACGTGACCGGCGGCCAGGAACGCCTGGACCCGGCAGTCCGGCGATTCCATGATGGCGGCGATCGCCGGCGGGACCAGGACGTGCGAGACCAGCAGCGAGAAGTTCTCGATGCCCAGCCGCTGGGCCTGATACACGGTCATGGCGTTGGCCGGGGCGGTGGTCTCGAAACCGATCCCGAAGAACACCACCTGCCGGTCGGGATTCTGTTTCGCGAGGGTGAGCGCGTCCAGCGGCGAATACACCACCCGCACATCGCCGCCCTCGCTCTTGACCCGGAACAGATCCTTGGAACTTCCCGGCACGCGCAGCATGTCGCCGAAGGAGCAGAAGATGACCTCCGGGCGGGCGGCGATCTCGAGTGCCTTGTCGATCACTTCCAGGGGCGTGACGCAGACCGGGCAGCCGGGGCCGTGGATCATCTCGATGGTGTCCGGCAGCAGCTGGTCGATGCCGTGCCGGATGATCGAATGCGTCTGTCCGCCACAGACTTCCATGATCGACCAGCGGCGCGTGGACTCGGTCCGGATCCGTTCGAGCAGACGCTGAGCCAGATCGGGATTGCTGAATTCGTCCAGATATTTCATCGGTTCACCTCGTCGTCACGAGCGGGCTCCGACGGCGCGCCGGAGGTGGGATCGGGAAGACCGGACTGCCGGGCGGCGATGGCGAAGCCGTCACCGAATTCCTCGTTCAATACACCGAGGTGTTCGAATTCGGCCAGGGTGGCCAGCGCCGATTCCTCGTCGAGGCGCTGAATGGCGAATCCGACGTGCACGACGACGTAGTCGCCGACCGCGGCATCCGGAATGTATTGCAGGCATACGTCTTTGTGGACACCGCCGAAGTCGACCACCGACATCAGCGTGCCGTCGCGCTCGTACAGGTCGAGCACCTTCCCCGGGACTGCCAGGCACATGATCGGTTCCTTCCTTTCGCTCATCGAGCCCCGGCGGCGAGCAGCTGCCCGAATGCCAGGCCGCCGTCGTTGGGTGGCACTCTGTGATGAGTGATGACCTGAAAGCCCTCGTCCCGCAGCCGGTTTCGCGAGAGCGAGAGCAGCAGCGCGTTCTGGAACACGCCACCGGAGAGAGCCACCGGCACACCCGGTTCGCCGAATCGGCGCGCCAGTGCGACCACGAGTTCGGCGACCGCGACATGGAAGCGCGCGCCGACGAGATCCGCACCGGCCCCTGCCGCGAGGTCGGCGAGCACCGCGGCCAGCACCGGAGCCGGATCCATTCGCACGGCACCGGCGTCGGGGTCGGGTGCGCCGAGCGCGAATCGGTAGCCGTGCCCGGGGTCCGCGTCCCGCGAGCGGGCCTCCAGTTCGATGGCGGCCTGCGCCTCGTAGTCGACCACGTGGCGCACACCCGCCAGCGACGCCACCGCGTCGAACAGCCGCCCCATGCTCGAGGTCGGGACACAGCCCAGCCCCGTGTCGAGTTGATGGGCGAGAACCCGGCGCTCGGCGGGCGGGCACGCCGCGACCGAGGCGATGGACTCCTCCCACGCGATGCCGGCGGCGCGCAGATGGGCCAGCGCCATCCGGTAGGGGCGATGCACACTGGCGTCACCGCCCGGCAGGGGGACGTAGGCCAGATGTGCCAGGCGGCGGAATCCCTTGTAGCCGGCCGCCAGCACCTCACCGCCCCAGATCGCCCCGTCCGGCCCGAAACCCGTTCCGTCGAAAGCGATTCCGAGGACGGTCGACGATCCGGGCAGGCCGTGCTCCCCCATCACCGCCGCGATGTGGGCGTGATGATGCTGCACGGTGTGCATCGGCCGCCCGGCGGCGGCGCGCCGCGCCCAGGCGCTGGAGCGATAGCCGGGATGGGCGTCGACCGCCAGCCGCGCCGGGTGCACGCCGGTCAGTTCCTCCAGATGGTGTTCGGCCGCGCCGAAGGCGCGCAGCGTGGCCAGATCGTCCATATCGCCGATGTGCTGACTCAGCCACGCATATCGGCCCTCGGCGACCGCGCAGGTGTTCTTCACATCCGCGCCGACCGCGAGAACGGGCGCCGACTCCTGCGGCAGTGCCAGCGGCAGCGGCGCGTATCCCCGGGAGCGCCGGATCGGCAGTTCGATTCCGTCGACCAGCCGGACCACCGAATCGTCGCAGGGCACCAGGATGCGGCGGTCGTGGTCCAGCACCGCGTCGGCCAGTTCCGGCAGACGTCGCGCGGCGTCCTCGTCGGTGTAGCAGAGGGGTTCGCCGCCGAGATTGGCCGAGGTCATCACCAGCGCGATCGGACCGGGCGGGTCGCCGGGCAGTCCGAACAGCAGCAGATGCAGCGGCGTGTAGGCCAGCATCACCCCGAGCTCGCGCAGGCCCGGCGCCACCGATTCCGCCGGTGCTCGCTCACCGCGCGGCAGCAGCACGATCGGCCGCTGTGGTCCGCTCAGCACCGCCGCGGCGGCCGCGTCGACACGTGCGAGGGTGCGGGCCGCGGCGAGATCGGCGACCATGACGGCGAAAGGTTTCGCGCCGCGCCGCTTGCGGGCGCGCAGCCGCGCCACCGCGTCCTCGTCGTCGGCGGCGCAGGCCAGGTGATAGCCGCCGATGCCCTTGACCGCGACAATTCCGCCCTCGCGCAACATCTTTCGCGCGGCGGCCACGGGGTCACCGGTTCCGGGACCGGAGTAGCGCAAAGTGGGCCCGCAGTCGGGGCAGGCGATCGGCTGAGCGTGGAAACGGCGGTCGGCGGGATCGTGGTACTCGCGCGCACAGCGCTCGCACATGGCGAAATCGGCCATCGAGGTCCGCTCACGGTCGTAGGGCAGACTCGCGATGATCGTGAAGCGGGGGCCGCAATTGGTGCAGGTGACGAACGGATGCCGGTAGCGGCGGTCGGCCGGATCGGCCAGCTCCCGCGCACAGTCGGCGCAGATCGCCACATCGGGCGAGGCCAGGGTGCGACCGCCGCCGCGGGTCGTGCCGGCGATCCGGAATCCGGTGCCCCCGCGCACCGGAAGATCGGTGCGCTCGACGGAGTCGACCACCGCCAGCGGCGGCGGGTGGTGGCGCACCCGATCGGTGAATTCGGCCAGCGCCCATGGTGTTCCCTCGATGTCGACGATCACCCCGTCGCTGTCGTTGGAGACACTGCCGGTCAGCGCGAGTTCGGCGGCGGTGCTGTAGACGAAGGGCCGGAATCCGACGCCCTGCACCACACCGCGCACGACCAGCCGGCACCGAGCGCGCCCGGCGTCGGCTACTCGGCCCGCCTCGGTACCCACTACTCGGCCCGCCTCGGTACCCACTACTCGCCTCGCCTCGGTGCTCACGGCTCGCCTCGACTCAGCAGTCGCAGTCCGGCGAGTGCCTCGCGGGCGCCCGCCTCGTCGGTGCGCTCGACCGCGAGACCCATGTGGATGATCACCCAATCCCCCGGTGCCACCGGATCGTCTTCCAGCAGGCCGATATTCACCTTGCGCTCGGCGCCGGAGACATCGACGAGCGCCAGCTGACCGCCGTAGCCGTCGACGATCTCCACGACCCGGCCCGGAATCCCGAGGCACACGATCACACCTCCGTTCGCGACATCCGCACTTGCGCGACCACCCGCGCCACGGTCGCGGCGCCCTCGTCCACCGCGGCCGCCACGGGTGCGGACAGGCCGATCCCCTCGTCGGTCGACAGCACCTGACAGCCGACGACCACGGTGGGTGGTACCTCCCCGCCCAGCGCCCGGACCCCCGCGAACACCGCGACCGGATCCATACCGTGGGCGTCCAGACCCACCGGCGCCTGCCGGCCCGGTTCGGCGCGCATCACCTCGATGCGGCCCGGCGCGCCCCGATTCGGGATCGCGTCGACGAGGACTAGCGCATCCCAGGCATCGAGGAGGTCGTAGGCCAGATGCATGCCGCGGATGCCGTAGTCGACCACCCGCACGCCGTCCTCGCGGTCCGGCGGTATCCGCCGCACCACCTCGGGGCCGAAGCCGTCGTCGCCGAGAAAGATGTTGCCGATTCCGGCGACCAGCACCCGGCTGCTCACATGCGCCGCATTCGCAGATAGCGGCGCATATCCGGAATCGAGCGGATTCCGATCAGCGCCGCGACGACGACCGCCGCCGCGACGACTCCCGTCGCCACCATTCCCACCGTCTCCATGACATCCGTCCTTTCCTCCGGCCGCGCTACTCGCCCGGTCCGTCCAGCGGCTCCAGTTCGTCGGGATCGAAATACAGGTAACGCCCGTACCATTCGTGCAGATCGGCTCCGGGATCGTCGGCGATGACCACACCGACGTGGGTGCGCCCGTCGACGTCGGCGTGCACCGAGGTGACCCGCGCGTCGCGGCCGTCGAAGAACATGTCGTGGATATCGGCGCGCCGGGCCGGATGCAGCCGCACCCGGCTCCCCTTGCGCACCAGCGTCCCGGCGATGGGCACGGCATCCGAATCCGGCCGCACCGCGCCGTCGGCGACCGGATCCCACCAGTCGATGCCGGGCGGGATCTCCGGCACCAGCCGGTTCTCCCCGGCGCCGGGGTCGCGCAGCACGCCGTGCAGTCGCGCCATCTGCTCGGCGGTCATCGCGTCACAGCTGTCCACGATGCGGGCCGCGCGCGGATCGGTGGCGCGCGCGGCCGCCTTCTCCTCGTCGGTCATGGCCATGACGCGCAGGGTGAGAATTTCGTCGATCTCGGTGGCGTCGTAGAGCGATTCCGGGCTCTGCTCGGCGATCTCGGGATGGTCGTAGAGGATGATCGGCGAGATCAGCATCAGGCCGCGGTCACCGGGCGGTCCGGCCAGCACCGGGAAGCAGCGATGCTGGGCGCACCGCGCCACGGCGGCCTCGGCCTCCGGCGGCGGTTCCAGCAGCGAGACGAATTCCGCGCCGGTCGTCTCGGCGATCACGTGCGCGCCGAGCAGCGAACGGGCCAGGGCGTCGCGGCGATCGACGGCCGGTTCCCCGGTGTTGCGCACGGTCACCCGCACGAGCCGATATCCGGCCTCGATGGCGACGGCCAGCTCCAATTCGCCGCGCAGCGGGCGGCGAGTGCGCACGACCGTGCCCGCCGCTCCGGTCGCCGGATCGGCCAGGGGTTCGGTCTCGCGGCCCCCTGGAATCTCGAACGGCACCGTCGTGTCGGCCGGGGCGCACGGTCCGACGGTGACCTCCCGTTCGACGGCCTCGTCCCAGTCCGGCCAGGTGTCGCCCGCGACGGTCGTCTCCGCGACGGGCGTGCCGTCCGCGTCGTGCACAGCGCGGTGCTGCAGTTGCAGGAATCGGAGCGTGAACCGCAGGACCGGGTCGCCGTCCGGGACCAACGGCATCTGCCCGGTGAGTTCGGACTCCTCCCCCAGTCCGGACGCGTGCGCGCCGGCGGGGCCGAGGACGCCGAATTGCCAGCGGCACCGGTTCTTTCGCGCGTCGGCGCGGTACGGATAGAGCAGATAGCCCTCGTAGAGCACCGCGTCGGCGACCGCGCGGGCTCGTTCTCGGCTCGAGCGCGCGGTACTCACGCCGACTCCTGTGCGCCCGCGAGCAACCGTGCGACCGTCTCGTCGAAGCCGAGCAGGCCGTGCTCGCCCTTGTAGGCCGCGAGCGCGGCCAGGGTGTCCTCGTGCAGCCGCAGCCAGCCCGTGCCCGGGAAGTGCGCCGCCATCAGCTCCCGCCACACCGAGACCGGCATCCGGTAGCGGTCGTCGCGATCCCAGGGAATCTGCTGCACCGCGAAACCTTTACTGCCGCGGATGAATACGGTCCCGCTGAACAGGAACACCAGCGGCACCTCACCCTCGTGCAACGCGTGCAGATACTTCGATCCGGCCACCTCGAGGTCGTAGGTGCACGGCATCGGCAGATCCACCTCCGCGCCGCCGGTGAAGCCGGGAACCGTTGTGGCGCAGTGCATCCAGAGAAACGAGCGCTGGGTGTGGTCCCAGCGCTCGCGCGGACCGAACAGATCCAGCAGTCCCGCGCTCTCGGCGTCGGTGTAGGACCGGCGGTTCGGCTCGATGCGCACCTGGGCGCGCAAGGCGATGGCGTGGACGGGTTCGTCACCGACGGAGGCGATTCCGATCCGCGCGGACAGGATCGGAGTGACCGCGTACGGTTCGGGCTTCATCCCGAGCACCGCGAAGGTGGTGGCGTAGGCGGGGCTCACGGCGCCTCCCCCCTGTTTCCCGGATCGAATGCGCGGGCCCGCGCCGTCATCTCGGCGAAGAATCGCGCTATGTAGTCGCGCACATCCGACCCTCCGTCGAAACCGCGCCACAGCAAACGGATCCGGCCCACGAACTCGTAGCAGGCGTCGATCGGCAGCAGCAGGCAGCGTGCCGCGCCGGCGTCGCGTTCGGGGACCTGGATCAGCAGGGCCTCGACATCGTCGGCGAGATCGCCGAATTCCGGGTGCGACTCGGTGAACGCGTGCCAATTATCCAGGGGCAGTTCGGATTCGGTGGCCCCGGCCGGTCCCGGATAGAACGCGACGGTGCGCCCGGCCGCCGAGCTGTGGAAGAAGAAGGCCAGTCCGACCGGAATCTCGAGGCCGTCCCATTCCGGCAGGCTCATCCGGAAATCGGGAAACGAGATGTACCGCTGCGGGACCGCCCGGTAACGCAGTGCCGCGGCCCGATCGGTGAACAGCAGATAACAACCCCGGCATACGCACAACATGTGCCGGCTCTCGGTGTCGACGACGTGCTGATGCGCCGCGCCGACCGGTTCCGCGCACATCTCGCACCGCTCCCCCGCGACCGGCGCCGGAGGGCGTTCGGCCGCCAAGCGGCGCAGTGCGCGCACGGTCGGATTCATCCGCCCACCCCCACCGGAATCGCCACCGACAGTTCGCCGTCGCGCACCAGAACCGGCAGCGGTTCGAGATGTCCGCTCCCGTCGAGCCGGGCACCGGCGTGGACGATGTCGAAATGGGCGCGGCACCCGGGACAGCGCAGCACCGGGTCGCCGTGGACCCCGCGGTGCAGAACCGCGCCGGCCAGCGTCCGGTCACAGTTCGGGCAGTGATCGCGGTAGACGTAGATCTCGTCGCCGACCCGGCAGGCGAGTACCGTCAGCCCGCCCAGGGCGAAGCCGCCGACCTCACCGGCGGCCAAATCCGCCAATTCCGGTGCGCCGATCCAGTTTCCGCCGGAGCGCACGTGCGCGAACAGCGTCTCCGGGGCGATCACCGCCGGGTCGGCGGCCGCCTCGGCGGCGACCACTTCGATCGCGGTGATCTCCGGTGCGGCCGCGCGCACGGCGTCCTCCACCGCCAATTCCAATGTCACCGAGGACGATGGGCAACTGCGGCAGCTTCCGGTCAGCTCCAGCCGGACCACCGCATCTTCGCCGACCTCGAGCAAGCGCACATCGCCGCCGTGCGACCCCAGATACGGCCGCACGCTGTCGAGCGCGCCGGCGACCCGGGTCCGCACGTCGTGGGGATGCAGCCCGTGCACCAGCAGCAGGCTGGCGACCAGATCGTCGGCGAGCAGCCGCTGCACCGTGGCGTCGTCGAGGACGGCGAGGATGCGCCGCAGTCCGGCGCCGTACAGATCGACCACCTCGCCGACCAGCGCCTCGGCCCGTTCCCGGGCCACCGCACCACCCGCGGAACTCGCATCGAGCAGTGTCTCGATGCGATCACCCGCGCTGCGCCACCGGTCGTCGCCGACCGTCGCCGCGGACTCACCGTCAGGACGCGTGGATACCGCCTCCTCCTGCCGTCGGTACCGGATCTCCGGTTATTCGGCGGTCGATATCTGTGCCGGTGAATGCACCAGGTCCAGGGTCGTGCCCTTTCCGAGGTACATGTGCACACCGCAGGGCAGGCAGGGATCGAAGCTGCGCACCGTGCGCATGATGTCGATGCCCTTGAAGTGCTCGCGGTCGTTCTCCTCGAAGATCGGCTGTCCCTGTACCGCGTCCTCGTAGGGCCCCGGCGTGCCGAAGCTGTCGCGCGGGTTGGCATTCCACGGCGTCGGCGGATAGGGGTGGTAGTTGGCGATCTTGCCGTCGCGGATCACCATGTGATGCGACAGCACACCGCGCACGGCCTCGGTGAAACCGCAGCCGATGCCCTCGGCCGGCACGTCGAAATGCTCCCATGTCTTGGTCCGCCCGGCCCGGATCTCCGTGAGCGCCTTCTCGGCGAAATGCAGTGCGCACGCCGCCGCGTAGGCCTGGAAGTAGGTGCGGGCACGATCGCGTTCGATGGTGTTGCTGCCGTACTCCGGAATCTTCCATTCCAATTCGACCGGCCCCTTCAAGGCGGTCTTGGGCAGGTTGATCTGCACGCTGTGCCCGGTCGAGCGGACATAGCCGATGTCGACCAGCCCGGCCAGCGCCGTCGACCACAACCGGGCCAGCGGCCCACCGCCGGTGTCGAGGGCCAGGTGGTCCTTGCCGTCGAACCAGCGCGGTGACATCACCCAGCTGTACTTGTCGTCGAGATCGCGTTTCTGCGGCTTCGGATTGGTGTGCTGATTCCACGGATGGCGCCGGTCCACCGGATTGCCCAGCGGATCGGTCTTCACGAACATCTCCTGATCGGTCCAGTCGTCGTAATACGAACTGCCCAAAAGGATTCGGATACCGAGATTGATATCGAGCAGCGAGGTGGTGACGAGTTTGCCGTCCACCACCACACCCGGCGTCACGAACATCCGCCGGCCCCAATCCTCCATATCCTTGTACTCGAAATTGCAGACCTCCGGATCCTGGAACGAACCCCAGCATCCCAGCAGGGTGCGCCGCAGCCCGACCCGCTCGTATCCGGGCACCGCGGTGTAGAAGAAGTCGAACAGGTCGTCGTGCATCGGCACGACCTTCTTCATGAATTCGACGTAGCGCATCAGCCGCGACATGTAATCGGTCATCAATTGGACCGTCGCCACGGTGCCGACGCCGCCGGGATACAGCGTCGAGGGATGCACGTGCCGGCCTTCCATGAGGCAGAACATCTCTCGCGTATACCGGCTCACCTGCAGCGCCTCACGGTAGAACTCGCCGGTGAAGGGATTGAGCGCTTCCATGATGTCGCCGACGGTGCGATAGCCGTGCATCGCGGCGTGCGGCGCCTCGGCCTTGCGGGCCGCGTCGAGAACACTCGGATTGGTCTCGGCGACCATCTTCTCGCAGAAGTCCACCCCGACCAGATTCTCCTGGAAGATGTTGTGGTCGAACATGTATTCCGCGGCCTCGCCCAGATTGACGATCCACTCGCCCAGATGCGGCGGCTTCACGCCGTAGGCCATGTTCTGGCAGTAGCACGAACAGGTGGCGTGGTTGTCACCGCAGATTCCGCAGATGCGGCTGGTGATGAAGTGCGCATCCCGCGGATCCTTGCCGCGCATGAATATCGAATAGCCACGGAAGATGGACGACGTGCTGTGACACTCGACCACTTCCCGGTTCTCGAAATCGATTTTCGTGTAGATACCGAGGCTGCCGACGATCCGGGTGATCGGGTCCCACGCCATTTCGACGAGCGAATCCGGCTCGATCCTCTTGTGCGACGCCTCCGGGATGATCTGTGTCATCGCGAGATTCTCCTACCAGGTGCGAGTCGCGCCCGTATCGAGTTTCTCCCCCTTGTGCCGCCAGTGCGGCTCCTTGTCGACAGTGCGGCCGGTGATGTGGCGCAGGCTGCGGATCACCGATCCGTACAGCCCCGACGCGGTGGACGAGATTTTCCCGCCGGGCGGTTCGTCCATGAACGGCATGAATTTGTCCGGGAATCCCGGCATGGTGCAGCCGATGCAGATACCGCCGACGTTCGGGCACCCTCCGACACCGTTGAGCCAACCACGTTTGGGCACATTGCATTTCACGACCGGGCCCCAGCACCCCAATTTCACGATGCACTTCGGCGAGCCGTACTCCTCGGCGAAATCACCTTGTTCGTAGTATCCGGCGCGATCGCAACCCTCGTGCACGGTGGCACCGAACAACCATTTCGGGCGCAGCGCTTCGTCGAGCGGAATCATCGGCGCCTGGCCGGTGGCCATGTACAGCAGATAGGTCAGCGTCTCGGAGAGATTGTCCGGCTGGATCGGGCATCCGGGCACGCAGACGATCGGAATATCGGCCTTGGACTTCCAATCCCAGCCGAGGTAATCCGGAACTCCCATCGCTCCGGTGGGGTTGCCGGCCATCGCGTGAATGCCGCCGTAGGTGGCGCAGGTGCCGACCGCCACGACCGCGGTGGCCTTGGGCGCCAGCCGGTCGAGCCATTCACTGGTGGTCATCGGCTGATTCGTCTCCGGGTTGTTGCCGAAACCGCACCAGTAACCGTCGCGGTGCAATTGCTCGTTCGGAATCGAACCTTCGACCACCAGAACGAAGGGTTCGAGTTCGCCGCGGTCGGCCTTGAAGAACCATTCGAGGAAGTCGTCGGCTCCCCCGTTCGGACCGCATTCGAAATCGATCAGCGGCCAATGTACGGCGATCTTGGGCAGGCCGGGAAGCGCTCCGAGCGCGATTTCCTCGACACTGGGCTGGGTGGCGGCAGTCAACGCCACCGAATCACCGTCACAACTGAGGCCCGCGTTGATCCACAGGACGTGTATCAGCGTCTCTTCGGCCCGAACTGCTTCCTGGGTTGGCATGAACGCCGCCTTCCCGAGCCGGGCGGGGGCTGGCCGATCCGGCTCGAAGCCGTCTCAATCTGTGATACAGACCACACAGATATTAGTCTCGCGACAAATGAACCTCAATGGGTGCGGCTACCGACGAGCGTTGCCCGGCGAGCCAGCCGTACCAGTCACCGAGGCCCTCTCCGCTCGTCGCGGATACCGGGAGCACCGTCACTCCGGAATTGATCGCCCGGACGTAGCGCGTACAGGTGGCGAGATCGAAGTCGACATACGGCAGCAGATCGATCTTGTTGATCAGCACGAGGCCGGCCGCGGCGAACATATGGGGATACTTCAACGGCTTGTCGGTTCCCTCGGTCACCGAGACGATGACGACCTTCGCGCGCTCGCCGAGGTCGAACAGGGCGGGACACACCAGATTGCCGACATTCTCGATCAGGACCACGCTCTCGCGCGCCGGGTGCAGTGATTCGAGCGCGCCGCGAGTCATCTGCGCGTCGAGATGACAGCCGGCGCCGGTGTTGATCTGCACCACGGGGCAGCCGGTGGATTCGATCCGCCGCGCGTCCAGCAGGGTCTCCTGATCGCCCTCGATGACCGCGATCGGCATGCCCGGGCATTCACGGATGGTGCGCTCGAGCAGCGTCGTCTTGCCCGCGCCCGGCGAGCTGGTGAGATTCAGGGCGAGGATGTCCCGCTCGGCCAGCCAGCGCCGATTCTCTTGTGCCAGTTGATCGTTCTTGGCCAGCACCTTCTGTTCCAGAGTCACCGTCTCGGTCGGCGGACCGCCGTGCTCGTGCGGGTGGGAGTGGTCGTGATCGTGCCCGTGGGGGTGATGCGCGTCCTCGTGGTGGTCATGCGCTTGCCCGTCGCCGTGGTCATGCCCGCGCCCGTCGCCGTGATCGTGCGCATGCCCGTGGCGGTGATCGTGCGTGTCGCCGTGGTCGTGATCGTGATCGTGCGGATGGTCGTGCTCGTGCGGACCGGTGATCACCGCCTGGGTGTCGTCGCCGCCGCATCCGCAGGTTGCGCACATGTCTCACTCACCTCCATGGAGCGGATTCGCAGCTCCCGCCCGGCGCGGATGTCGACGTCGGCGCTGCCGCAGGCGCACAGCGGGATCAGATCGGGCAGGCCGAATTCGGCGCCGCAGGTGCGGCAGCGCGCCCGGCCCGGAATTTCCTCGACTACGAGTTCGGCGCCCTCGGCGAGGGTGCCTTCGGCCGCGAGGCCGAAACAGAAGTGCAGGGCATCCGGGACCACCGCGCAGAGCATCCCGATCGCAACGGTCACGCGGTACACCCGCCGCCCGGCAGCGTGTTCACACGCGCCGCTCACGATCCCCTGCGCGATTGCCAGCTCGTGCATGAGTTGTCTCGATTCATCGAGAGGCCGAGTCATCGAAGGCCGACCCATTCAGCGTACTCCGGCAACTTTCCCGCACAACCCGCTCACCAGGACCATCCGGTCGTCTCGGCTGTGAGAGCACCGCCCTCCGGGTCGCCGGTAGGCTCGGCGCGTGACTTCCGCTCTGCCGCCCAACGGTTTTCGGTCCGCGCTCGTACTGGGCGGAGGTGGGACGGTCGGCACCGTGTGGACGGTCGGGCTGCTGGTCGGCCTGCGGGAAGCCGGGATCGACCTCGCTCGTGCGGATCGTGTCGTCGGCACCTCGGCCGGCGCGGTCGTCGCCGCGGTACTCGCCGACGGCGGCGACGTCGCCCGCTTGCTCACCCCGCCCGAGCCGGGGCAGGACCCCGCCCCGGCCGTCCCCGCCGATGCCGCAGAACACGTCGCGCGTATGGACGCCCTGCTGGCGATGCCGCACTGGCCGGACCGCGATCTGGTCATCACGTCGGTCCATGCCGAATCCGGGGACCTGCGAGTGTGGACCCGAATTGATGCGGCGTCCGTAGCGGAGGCGGTCGCGGCGAGCACGGCGGTGCCCGGAGTTTTCCCGCCGATCCCGATCGACGGTGCCCGCTACGCCGACGGCGGCGTGCGCTCTCCGATCAATGCCGACGTCGCGGCCGGCGCCGAGACGATCGTGATCCTGGAACCGGGCGCCCACCTCTACCCACGAGCCGACACCGACCACGAACTCGCCTCGGCCACAACGGTTTCCCTGTCCCCCGACGCCCAAGCCATCGCCGCCACAGGTGCGGACGTCTTCGACCCGGCCGCTCTGCGCCCCGCCTACGAGGCGGGACTGCGCCAGAGCGCGGTCGCCGCGGCGCGGTTGCGGGGAATCTGGCCCGCGCCGTAGGGCCGCAGCACCTCAGGAGTCGAAGCGGTCCAGGATTGCGGCTGCCGCGCGGTGACCCGATCGCACGACACGTCCATACAGCCGTTCCACACATCGAGGTCTCCGCGCCCGCCCATTGGATGCGGCTGCCCGGCGTTCGCCGGAACTCCGGCGCGGCGGTTTCGGGCATGCGTTCTGGCGCGCGGGCGTGCGGACGCCGAATCGGTGCTGCTCACCGAACCGGGGATGGCGGTTTTCGATACCTCGCCACCGCAGGGGCCGGGCCCTCCACCGGTCACCGCCCACCGGTCACCACCCCGACCGCGACGCCGATGACCGCGGCGTTGTAGAAGAAGCCGAGCACCGAATGCACCAGAACCTGTACCCGGATGTCCCGGTGGTGGGTCTCGACGTCGGAGACCGCGAAGGAAACCCCGATGGTGAAGGCGAAGTAGGCGAAATCCAGGAGGTTCGGTTGCCCCGATCCCGGGAACGACAGCGCGCGGTCCGGCAGCAGCGCGTAATAGGTTCGCGCATACTGTTCGGCGAAGCCCAGGTGCAGTAGAAACCAGGCCAGCAATGCGGCAACGGCCGCAACGGCTTTCGCGAATGCCCCGAACTTCTCGTCGACGTCCGCGATCATCGATACGACCGCGACCAGCCCGACGGCACTGGCCAACCCGATCGCCAGCAGCGCCGCCCAGTTGCCCTGAACCTCGGCGAGCCATTCCTGAGGATTCTCCTCGCGCCGGTTCCGCAGCAGCCGCACCGCCCAGATCCCGACGTACACGGCCGCCAGTACGTCCCAGACCACGAGCCAGTCGTTCGGCGCGCCGGCCCACAACACGGCCAGCCCCACCACCACGAGCCCTGCCTCCATAGCCCGGCTGAGGATCACTCTCGGCCTGATCATGATCCGATCATCGTCGCAGTCGGCGCTTCGTGGTCGGAGGTGCCGTCCGGCGGACACCGCGTCGTGATACGTCCCGGCCTCGCTGCAATTTTCAGGCGATCCTCAGCGCCGCGTGGTGAAGGCGGCGCGGATCCGGTTTACCGTTGTGCGATGGGGAAGCGATTCGCACCGATCCAGGCCTTCGTCGCGGCAGCCGGTCTGATCGCCGCGGTGAGTGGATGTGCTCCCTTGCACGCCGCTCCGGCCGGGGACCGGACGGTCACAGTGGAGTCGAGCGGCCTGCCACGGCAGTATCTGATCCACGAACCCTCATCGCCCGGGCCGGGGAAGCGACCGGCCGTCCTGATCTTCCACGGCGGCGGCGGTACGGCCGAAAACATGGCCGCCACAACCGGTTTCGATACCCTGGCCGACACCGAGGGTTTCCTCGCCGTCTACCCCGTCGGCTCGGACAAGAGCTGGAACGACGGCCGCGGCGCGGACACCACCGCGGGCGCGAAGCGGATCGACGATGTCGCCTTCGTCTCCGCGATCATCGACCGCCTCGTCGCCGACGACGACGTCGATCCGAACCGCGTCTATGCCACCGGCCTGTCCAACGGCGCGATGTTCACCGAGTACCTCGGCTGCCGGCTCTCGGCGAAGATCGCGGCCATCGCGCCGGTCGCCGGACCCCTTCCCGTCGCCGATGCCGCCGACTGCGCCCCCACGCACCCGCTGTCGGTGCTCGAAATCCACGGCACCGCAGACCCGGTCGTCCCCTACGACGGCGGAGTCGTGCGGATGACCTCCGGCCGCCTCGGCCCCGGCACCAGCCCCGTCCTGTCCGTCGACGCCACCCAGGAACTGTGGCGCACGACAAACCGGTGCGGCTCCGTCAGGACTGCTGAACTGCCGACTGTCGTCGACGACGGAACCACCGTCCACACCGCGACAGCCGCGTGCGCCGACGACACTCGGGTAACGGCGTATTCGATCGACAACGGCGGCCACACCTGGCCCGGCGGCCCGCAATATCTGCCCGACATCCTCATCGGCAAGGTCAGCCGTCAATTCGACGCCGCCACCGTCATCTGGCAGTTCTTCACCGGCCGATAGGCCGACCGGGTCCGTGGCGGCTACTTCGCGAGTGAGCGGCTGATGACCAGACGCTGAATCTGGTTGGTGCCCTCGAAGATCTGGGTGATCTTGGCTTCCCGCATGTACCGCTCGACGCGGAAGTCCCGGGTGTAGCCGTAGCCTCCGAAGACCTGCACCGCGTCGGTGGTCACCTTCATCGCGGCATCGGTGGCCACCAGCTTGGCGACCGAGGCCTGCCGCGAATAGGGCAAGCCGGCATCGCGACGCCGCGCGGCGTCGAGATAGGTGGCCCGGGCAGAGTCGACGGCGGCGGCCATATCGGCGAGCAGGAAACCCAGGCCCTGATGATCGATGATCTTCTTACCGAAGGCGCTGCGCTCCTTCGCATAACCGACCGCCTCGTCGAGGGCGGCCTGCGCCAGACCCGTCGCCACCGCGGCGATCCCCAGGCGCCCGGAATCCAATGCGCTCAAAGCGATCTGCAGACCTTGCCCCTCGGCGCCGATCCGCCGCTCCGCGGGCAGGTACGCATCGTCGTAATGCGCGGTGGTCGTCGGCACCGCGTGCAGGCCCATCTTCTCCTCGGGCTTGCCGAAACTCAGGCCCTCGAGGTCCTTCGGTACCAGGAAGCACGAAATCCCGCGCGACCCTTCACCGGTCCGCGCGAAGACGTTGTAGAAATCCGCGACACCACCGTGGGTGATCCACGCCTTGGTGCCGTTGAGCCGATACCCGCCGTCGGCGGGCGCGGCCTTGCACGCCACCGCCGCGGCATCGGATCCGGCTTGCGGCTCGGACAGGCTGTAGGCGCCGATTGTCGTGCCGCCCAGCATCTCCGGTAGCCATCGGCGTTGCTGTTCCTCGGTCCCGAACGCCATCAGCGGATGACACGCGAGGCTGTGCACGCTCACCGCGACCGCGACCGCCGCCCACCGCGCCGCGATCTCCTCGAGCACCTGCAGATACACCTCGTAGGGCTGACCGCCACCGCCCCACTCCTGCGGATACGGCAGACTCAGCAACCCCGCCTCGCCGAGCGTGGCGAATACACCGCTCGGATACGACTCCGACCGCTCGTGCTCATCGACGATCGGCGCGAGCGCCTTGTCCGCGATGTCACGGGTGAGCTGGATCAGTTCGTGCGCCTCGTCGGTGGGCAGCAATCGATCGACAGCCACGACATCCTCCCTCTCGGCCACGGATGGCAGTACTCGGTTATCGGCCAGAGTACTGTCCGGCGGGCAGTACTGCAAGACTCTCTTGAGTACTATTCAGGCATGACGCAGACGACTCGTGGCGGTTTCGGCACCCGGCGGCGTACCGAACTGTTCGACGCGCTGGTCGACCTCTTCCTGACCGAGGGCTTCGCGCATCTGACCCTCGACGAGATCGCCTCGCGGCTGCGGTGTTCCAAGAGCACGCTCTACACACTGGCCGGCAGTAAAGAACAACTGGTCCGCGCCGCCACCGTGCACTTCTTCCGGCGCGCCACCGACGATGTCGAGCAGCGCATCGCCACCACCACCGGAGCCCGCGCACGCATCATCGCCTACCTGTCGGCCGTCGGAACCGTCCTCGGCGCCGCATCCCAGCATTTCATGACCGACCTGGATGCCTTCGCACCGGCCCGAGAGGTGTACGAGCAGAACACCCGCCTCGCCGCGAGACGAGTCCGCGAACTCGTCGACGACGGCGTCGCGGCCGGCGAATTCCGGGAAGTCCACGCCGCTTTCGCCGCGGACCTCGCCGCGACCATGATGGTGCGCATCCAGAAGGGTGGCGTCCGCACCGAAACCGGCCTCGACGACGCCGACGCCTACCGTGAACTCGCGACCATCCTCACCACCGGCATTCAGCGATAGAGACCGCGCAGGGCCCGGCACGCGGCCTCGACCATCTCCTCGGCGCTCACCTCGATGGCGCCGTCGAGCCAGGCGGTGACCAGTTCGGCCATACCGCCGATGAACAGCAGACCGGAGGTTTCGTCGGCGGCCCGGCTGCGGCCGGAATCGCCGAGCCACGTTCGTACTTCGAGGGCCGACTCGTGCGCCAGGTGCCGCAGCAATTCGGTACGGCGCCTGCGCAAATGGGGAAACGCCACCGATTCGACGATCGCGACCCGGCCCTTGCGCGGATCCTCGACCAGCAGCCGCACGAACGCGCCGATCGATGCCCGCATACGCGCTTCCGGATCGCCTCCGGCGGCCTCGGCGGCGCTGCGGCTGTTGTCCTCGATTTCGACGGCGATCTGGTTCAGGACGGCTTCGAGCAGGGCGTCGAGTCCGGTGAAACTCTCGTAGAAGTAGCGCTCGCTGAGTCCGGCTTCGGCGCAGACCGCGGTCATCGTCGTCCGGGTTCCCGCGTCGGCCCACACCGTGAGACCGGCGTCCAGCAGGCGCGACCGGCGTTCGGTGGCCCGCTCGGCGGCGGTCGCTCCGCGGTAGACCCCTGATTGCACGGCCATGGCCCCAGCATGCCACAGCGACTTCGCGATCAAGGTTGACAGGACGCCCTTCCTGAATCAGGCTGTGACGTGAGCGGCATCACAGAGACGAGGTGTGCGATGACGGCTGACGCCCTGGAGACCAGGCCTCTCCCGACCCAGCGGCGCGAGGATCGCGGCTACCCGGTGCTCGGGCAACTGCTGCAATACGCACAGGACCCGCTGGCACTGTTCCAGCGGGAATGGGATCACTACGGGCCCGTCGCCCCGATGTATTCCCTCGGCCGGACCGCGGCTCTGCTGCTCGGTCCCGACGCCTGCGGGGAAGCGCTGCTGAACAAGGACGGGGCGCTGGCCAACGAGCCCGCCTGGTCGCGGCTGGTCGGCCCGTTCTTCCACGGCGGACTCATGCTCATCGACTTCGACGAGCACAAGCGGCATCGGCGGATCATGCAGCAGGCGTTCACCCGTCCCCGCCTGCAGGCCTATACCGAGCGACTGCATCCGGCGATCGAACAGGGTGTCGCGCACTGGGACGAGAGCGAATCCTTCCCCGCCTATTGGAAACTCAAGCAACTCACCCTCGATATCGCCGCCGATCTGTTCATGGGCGGCGCCGCGGACACCACACCGGCCGAGATGGACCGGATCAACCAGGCGTTCATCGCGTGCGTGCAGGCCGCGGCCGGAATCGTGCGCGGCAATGTGCCGTTCACCCGCTGGGGCAAGGCCTACCGCGGCCGAAAGGTGCTCGAGGACTTTCTGCGCCACTATCTGCCCGCGAAACGCGCCGAACAGAGCGACGACATCTTCTCGGTGCTGTGCCACATCGAGGACGAGGACGGCGCCCGCTTCAGCGACGACGATGTGGTCAACCACATGATCTTCCTGATGATGGCCGCCCACGACACCTCCACCATCACCACCTCCACGATCCTGCAGTATCTGGGACAGCATCCGGAATGGCAGCAACGGTGCCGCAGTGAGGCATCGGCGCTGGGGCCCGCACCGTCGATGGCCGAACTCGAGCGGCTGGAGTCCATCGATCTCGTGATGCGCGAGGCGCTGCGACTGCGCGCCCCGGTCCCGGTCCTGGTCCGCTACGCGGTGAAAGACACTGTGATCCAAGGGGTTCGGATTCCGGCGGGCACCGATGTCGTCATCGGAATCCAGTTCACCCACCTGATGCCGCAGTACTGGACCGACCCGCACACCTTCGATCCCGACCGCTTCGGCCCCGAACGCCGCGAGGACAAATCGCATCGCTTCGCGTGGGAGCCCTTCGGCGGGGGCGCGCACAAATGTATCGGCATGCATTTCGGCGGAGTGGAAGTGAAGTCGATCATGCACCGCCTGCTGCGCGACTACCACTGGCGGGTGGACCCCGCCTACGTCCCGCCCCTGGACTATCACTCCCTGCCCTATCCCAAGGACGGCCTGCCCATCACCTTCGTCCGTAACTGAGCGCGCCCCTACTTCCGAGGCAACCCCATGACCAGGGTGGCGATCGTGTTGAGCTGGATTTCCAGTGTCCCGCCGCCGATCACCCAGCTCGGGATGTCGAGTTCGTGCAGGACGACCTCGCAGTCCTTCTCGTTCAGCGCCGCGGCGGGACCGATGAGTTCCAGAGCGGCGGCCGCGGCGTCGGTGTGCAGTATCGAGGCCGCGGCCTTCGACATACTGGTGGCCGGGCCGATCCCGTGACCGCCGAGGCGCCGAATGGTCTCGCGCAGATTCATCGCCGAGATGGCGGCTCCGCGCGCACTGATCCGGCCCAGCACGCGCAGGGCGTTCTCACGGCTGCCCGCGTACTCCGCACGTTCGATGATGCCGACGATGCGGGAGTTGTGTCCCGGGTCGCGGACGCCGCCGATGAAAAGCCGTTCCTGGGCAAGGGTTTCCAGCGTCAGCGCCCAGCCCTGCCCGACCTCGCCGAGCACCATGTCGTCGGGAACGAAGGCGTCGTCGAAGAACACCTCGTTGAATTCGGCCTGACCGCTGGATTGGGTGATCGGGCGGACCGTCACACCCGCACCGTGCATATCGACCAGGAACATGGTCAGGCCACGGTGGCGTTCGGCCTCGGGATCGGTGCGCGCCAGCAGCAGTCCCCAGTCGCAGCGATGCGCCAGCGTGGTCCAGATCTTCTGGCCGTTGAGCCGCCAGCCGTCGCCGTCCTTGGTGGCGCGCAGGCTCAGCGACGCCACATCCGAACCCGCTTCCGGTTCGCTCATCAGCTGACACCAGATCTGTTCGCCGCGCAGTGCCGGCGCGGCCAGCCGGGCGAGCTGTTCGGGGTTGCCGCGCTGCAGCACGATCGGCACCACCCACTGGCCGATGCCCATGGAGGGCTGCGCGATTCCGTGCCGGTCGTATTCGTCCTGCAGGATCAGCTGTTCCAGCGGGCCCGCCTCGATCCCCCACGGTTTCGGCATCGGCGGCGACACCAGGCCGGAATCGGCGAGCAGCGTGCGGCGAGGACCGGTATTGGTGGCGTCGTGGTCACCGATCTTGCCGGGAGTCGGGTTGTCCAGGGCGGCAGCACGATCCAGAATCTCCGACACCCATGTGCGGAACGAGGAATCGGTTTCCGGCAGCGGTACCGCGAACGTGCGCGGACCACCGAGCGCCACCTCGCCGAGCCTGCGTTCCCAGCTCTCCGCCGGGCCGCCGAGCCCGGCCAGGGACATGGCCCGCCGCCAGTACAGGTGCAGATCGTGCTCCCAGGTGAAACCGATCGCGCCGTGCAGGCACAGACATTCCACGGCCGCGTGCACGGCAGTGCCGAGGGTGGTCAGCGCGGCACCGGCCGCGGCGTGCGTGCGCTGGGCCGGTTCGTCGGCGAGACCGCGCACCGCGTCCCAGGCCGCCGAGGTGGCGAGCTCACTGGTGATCAGCAGTTGCGCGGCGCGGTGCTGCACGGCCTGAAAGGAACCGACGGGACGGCCGAACTGCTTGCGGGCCTTGATGTATTCGGTGGCCGTGTCCGAACACCAGCGGATCACCCCGGCGGCTTCGGCGGCCATGAACGCGGTGGCGACCGCCTCGGCATAGCCGGTGTCGATGCCGGTGAGCTCGATTCCGGCGACCTCGCGCAAACGGACGACGGCGAGGTCACGGCCCAGATCCGATCCGGCACACGCCTCGATCTGCACACCCTGGGCGTCACGTTCCACCAGGAACCAGCGAGTGCGGTCGCCGTCGGCCGCGGCCACCAGCAGCACATCGGCCGCGGCGGCGCCCAGCACCGGGCCGGTCTCACCGCTCGAGCCGCCATCGGCGAAGCGCACCCCGTGACCCGCGTCCACCGTCGCGCCGGTCCCGCCCTCGGCGAAACGCCGCAACGTATCACGCACCGACGCAACGGTTTCCGCGGACGCGACGATGGCGCTCGTGATCACCGAAGGCAGTAGCGGGCCGGGTAGCAGCGCCCGCCCGGATTCGGCGAGCACCACCGCCATCTCGTCGAGCGTTCCGCCCTGCCCGCCCACCTCGTCCGGCAGATGCACACCGGGCAGTCCCAGCGCGACCAGGTCCGCCCAGAAGGTGGGCAGTTCGCCGGCGGCGAGCCGATCGGTGTGCTTGCGGGTGTACTCACGCGTGTGGTGGCGGTCGGCGAATCCGCTGACGGCCTGCGCCAGCGCCGCCTGATCCGCGGTCAGAGCTAGGGGCACGATCTCACTCCGCTCGGCGTCGATACGGTCCGGGTTGCCGCCCGGACACCCCGATTAGAACAGGTTGCATCGAATCGCGGAGCCGTTCACCGCGACGGCGTGCCGCCCTGAGTGGAGTGGTCGATCTCGATGCCGGTACAGCCGGGCTGCAGTGGGTAGTCGATCCCGCAGACGATTCGACGACCGAAGGAGTGGACATCGATGGTTCTGAACGAGACGTACACGCTGTCCAACGGGGTGCGCACACCCAAGCTGGGCTTGGGCACCTGGTTCATCGACGACGACAAGGCCGCGCGGGCGGTGGTCGATGCCGTCGGCATCGGGTACCGCAATATCGACACCGCGCAGGCGTACGGGAACGAACGAGGCGTGGGCGAAGGGGTCCGCACCAGCAGCGTAGCGCGAGACGAGTTGTTCGTGTCCAGCAAACTGGCGGCGGAGATCAAGAACTACGCCGACGCGGCCGCCGCCATCGATGGTTCCCTCGCCACGATGGGGCTCGACCACATCGACCTCATGCTGATCCACAGTCCGCAGCCCTGGGCCGATTTCCGCGGCGGAGACTACGCGGACGGCAATCGGGAGGCGTGGCGCGCGCTCGAAGACGCGTATCGGGCGGGCAAGCTCCGCTCCATCGGCGTCTCCAACTTCGAACAGCACGACCTCGACAACATCCTCGCGGCCTGCACCGTCGCACCACAGGTGAATCAACTGCTCGTCCACGTCGGAAACACCCCGGCCGACCTCATCGCCTACTGCGAGAGCAAGGACATCCTCGTGCAGGCATACTCCCCCATCGCACACGGGGAAATACTGAACAACCAGGACGTCGCCGCGATGGCGGACCGCTACGGGGTCACCGTGCCCCAGCTGTGCATCCGCTACACGCTGCAGCTCGGCACTCTCCCGCTGCCGAAAACGGCGAATCCGGAACATATGCGAAGCAACGCTCAGGTCGACTTCACGATCTCCGACGACGACATGCACACGTTGCGGAACATGGAACAGTTCCGCGATTACGGCGAAGCCGGCAAATTCCCGGTCTTCAGCGGCAAGTAGCCTGGACCGCTTCACCGAAACTCGATACGCCTCAACGGAACACGCAAGATCGTCGGAGAACCGGGTCTGTGCCGGGGGCGCCGGGTAGACTCACCCGGCGTGCGGGAATCGGCCGGGTCGCCGATTCCCGTTGCCCGCAACACGTTCGACCCGGCGCACCGCATTCGCCAGGGCCACTTCGTCTCGGAAAGGACTGCGACCGTGGAATCCGGCGCCCCTGTCGACCTGCGACAGAACCAGCCCCACACCGCCCGCATGTACGACTACTACCTCGGCGGCCAGGACCACTACAGCGCGGATGCGGAAGCGGCCGAGAAGGTCGTGGCGACCTGGCCCGGAGTGCGGACGGCCGCGCAGCAGAACAGGGCCTTCATCCACCGCGTGACACGGTTCCTGGCGAACGCGGGGATTCGCCAATTCCTCGATATCGGAACGGGTATCCCGACCGAGCCGAATCTGCATCAGGTGGCCCAGGAGGTCGCCCCCGACGCACGAGTCGTCTACGTCGACAACGATCCGATCGTGCTCGTCCACGCCCGGGCGTTGATGATCAGCTCCCCGGAGGGACGCACCAACTACATCTCCGCCGACGTCACCACCCCCGAAGCGATTCTCGACGCTCCCGGGTTGCGCGAGACACTGGACCTGACCCGGCCGGTCGCGGTCAGCCTCAACGCGCTGATGCATTTCGTGCCCGACGAGCAGGACGCTTACGGCATCATCGAGACGCTGATGAAGCGGTTCGTCCCCGGCTCGTACCTCGTGATGACGCATGTCACCCCGGATTTCGATCCGGCGGCGATAGGCACCGTGGTCGAGATCTACCGCCGCAGCGGCCTGCCGTGCCAGGTCCGCACCCGCGACGAGTTCGCGCGCTTCTTCGACGGCATGGAGCTGATCGAACCGGGCGTCGAGGTACCGCACCGCTGGCACCCCGACGGTGTCGCGCCCCCGAAGAAGATGGACGCCCAGGTGTCCGCCTACGCGGCCGTCGCCCGCAAGTGATCCGGTCCCGGCAGCGGCCGAGTCCGGCCCTGCCGCAACGGTTTCGGCACTCGCGCCCCTGAACGCCGTCCCCGCGCTATCGGCACGCGGGACGGCCGAACGACGTGCGGCCGTCGGTGATTCGCAGCGCCTTGAGCCGGGCGTACAGCGTGGTGCGGCTGATGCCGAGATCGTGTGCGGTCTTGAGTTTGTTGCCCTGATTGCGCCGCAGCGCCTCGACGATGGCATCGCGCTCGGCGCGCTCACGCCCGGAGAGGCGGCGGGCCCGCGAGGACACGCGGTACCGGTCCGGAAGGTCGGCCACGGTCACGTCACCGCGATGGCGGTGCCGCAGCACGTGTGCCAGCACGGCCTTGAGTTCGTGCAGGTTGCCCGGCCACGGGTGGGTGGCGAGCAGTTCGATCACGCTCGGCAGCAACCGGACGTCGGCGGACGGATCGAGTTCGCGCAGCAGGGTTTTCGTGATCGCGGGCAGTTCGGCGGCGCGTTCGTGCAGCGGCGCCACGTCCACCCGCTGCACGCACCTGGCCGCCAGCGCGGCGTGCGCGCCGTGGCTGTCGCGCAGCGGCAGCGAGGTGAGCAGCACCCTGCGGCCGCGCGCGGCGTCGATCACGTCGATCAACTGGTCCACGACCGGCTCCGGCAGGGCATCGACGCCGTCGATGCACACCGCGCCGCCGGGACGGGACAGGTCCGCCCGCAACCTGTCGATCCACTGCTGGGCGCCACCCGCCGCGACCTCTGCGCATTGGTGGAATTCCACCTCGTCACCGCGCGTCATCCGCCGCGCCTCGCTACTGCGGCCGGAGCCCCGTTCGCCCACGATCAGAATCGGCCCCGCCGTCGCACCGTCCAGCGCCCGCTGCCCGGGTCTGCCCGTCCGCACCATCGTCATGGTCGCCGCCTCGTCGATGGGTTCAAGGTGGAACAACATGCCGGTGCCGGCGCCGGGCGCCTGCGACAGATGAATGCGCACCGCCGCACCGGAGGCGAGCCGAACCTCGGTGACCTGCGGATGTGCCACGGTTCGCTCGGCCAGCAGACGCAACAGCGCGTAATCGGAGGGGCCGAGCAGATCCACCGCGCTCTTGTTGGTCAGCACGATGTCGTCACCGACCGCGGCGATGGCGCGCCGCTGCCGGGACACGGTCTGGAACGCGGCCAGCAGCGCACGTTCGGACGCCTTGGCCTGATCCAGCAACCGCTGTTCGATGTCCTGCGCCGCCCGCTGCAGGAAGGGACCGAGCAGCGGATCGGCGTGGGTGTTGGTGCTGGTGATGTCCAATGCGCCGACCAGGCGGCGCGTGACCGGATGCAGGATCGGGTGACCGTAGCAGGTGAATCCCTTGAAGCGCTCGATGTAGTGCTCGGAGCCGTTGACGGCGATGCCGCGGCGGGTTTCCAGCGCGGTACCGAGCGCATTGGTTCCGAAGGTGTCCTCGGCGAGGCTGGTTCCGCTCCGGATGCCGAGTGTGTCCAGCGCCTGTTCGAAGCGCGGATCGCCGAACCACCGGTAGACCAGCCGGCAGTCGCGATCCGCGAGCAGCAGGCTGTAGGCGGTGTCGGCGAGGGCGACCGCCATCTGATCGAGCACCGGTCGTGCGGCCTCGAGCAGCCGGCTGTGGGGATCGACCTCCACCGCGGGCAGATCGGGAAATCCGTCGAATTCGGGTGGCACGCCGGATATTTTCGAGCGCCGCCACGACAACTCGATTTCCCGGCGCGGCGCCGAGGCCGTCGCATCGCCGCACTGCGATGTCGCCATCGGGTGCTACCTCCTGTCTGCCGGCACACGCACGCCGGTCGCGGTTCCCCGGCCTTCCCACGGTTCCGGATGAGGACCGCGGCCGCCACCGTCGCGGCGGCCGCGGCCGGACCTACGATCCGGCGTGGATCACCACACCACGGATATTCTTGCCCTCGCGCAGGTCCTGATAGCCCTGATTGATGTCTTCGAGCGAATATCGCGTGGTGATCAGCTCGTCCAGCTTCAACTGACCGCTGTCGTAGAGCCGCAGCAGCCGCACGATGTCGTACTGCGGGTTGGCGGATCCGAACAGCGTGCCCTTGATGGTCTTCTCGTTCAGCGTCAGGTCGGCGCCGGAGACGTGAACGGTGAGCTTGGCCGGATCGGCCAGGCCCGTCACGACCACGATCCCACCCTTGCCGATGACGCCGAAGGCGGCCGACACGACCTCCTCGGTCACCGTGCCGACGGTGATGATCGCCTGGTCGGCACCCTGCCCCCAGGACAGTTCGACGACCTTCTCGGCCGCCTCCTCGGCCGTCGGAAAGGCATGGGTGGCACCCATTTTCAGCGCCATCTCGCGTTTGAAACCGACCGGATCGACCACCACGACGTACTTGGCCCCGGCGTGGACGGCGCCCTGCACCGAATTGATGCCCAGGCCGCCGATGCCGTAGATCACCGTGATGTCACCGGCGCGCACGTTGCCCGAGTAGACGGCACTGCCCCACCCCGTCGGCACCCCGCAGCCCACGACGACCGCGGTCTCGAGCGGCAGCCAGTCGTCGACCTTCACCACCGAATGCTGGGAGATCGTCGCCCGCTCGGCGAAGGTGCCCAGCATGCACATCGCGCCGAAATCCACTCCGCCGGAATGGAATCGGAACGTCCCGTCGGGCATACAACCGTCCAGGATGGTCGCGCCCATATCGCACAGGTTCTGCCGGCCGGTCGAGCAGTACCGGCAGGTGCCGCAGTTGGGAATGAAACTGCACACCACGTGGTCGCCGGGAGCGACCTTGGTGACGCCGGGACCGACCTCCTCGATGATTCCCGATCCCTCGTGCCCGCCGACGATCGGATAGCGCGGCGGCAGATCACCGTCGGTCAGATGCAGGTCGGAATGGCACAATCCGGCGGCGGTGTAGCGGATCAGGACCTCGCCGGGACCGGGACCGTCCAGGTCGAGTTCCATCAGTTCGAAGGGTTTGCCGGGCTCGACGAGTACTGCTGCTGTTGTCTTCACGAAAGTTCTCCTGCGCTGGGATCAGAGGGCGACGTTGACCGACTTGGTCTGCAGATACAGGTCCAGGCCGTCCGGACCGAGTTCACGCCCCCAGCCGGACTGCTTGTAACCACCGAAGGGCATCGCGGTGTCGAAGCCGTTGTACTGGTTGATCCACACCGAGCCGGCTTTCAACTCGCGGGCCACCCGGTGCGCTTTGGAGATGTCGCGGGTCCAGATGCCCGCGGCGAGGCCGTAGATCGAATCGTTGGCCTGATGCGCGGCCGCCGCGACACCTTCGTCGGCGTCGAACGGCAGCGCCGCCACGACCGGGCCGAAGATCTCCTCGCGCACGATGCTGAATTCGGGCCGCACATCGACGAATACGGTCGGTTGCACGAAGTATCCGGTGTCGCCGTGGCGGCCTCCGCCGGTCAGCGCCGTGGCACCGTCGGCGAGACCGGCCTGCAGATAACCGGTGACACGGTCGAACTGCTCCTGCGATACCAGCGGGCCCAGTTCGGTGGCCGGGTCCAAGCCGGGGCCGATCTTCACCCGCGAGGCGGCCTCGGCCACCGCGCCGGTGAAATCGCCGAAGATCTTGTCCTCCACATACAGTCGCGTCCCCGCGACACAGCACTGGCCGTGATTGAACAGCCAGGCGTTGAGCGAGCCGGTGACCGCGGCGTCGAAATCCGCGTCGGCGAACACCACATTGGGGCTCTTGCCGCCCAGTTCCAGCGACACCTTCTTCAGATTGCCCTTGGCGGCGTCGACGACCAGCTTGCCGACCTCCGTGGATCCGGTGAAGGCGACCTTGTCGACGCCGTCGTGCGCGGCCAGGGCGGCGCCGGCATCGCCGAATCCGGTCACGATATTGACCACGCCGGGCGGGAATCCGGCCTCCTGGAACACCTCTCCCAGCAGCAACGCGGTCAGCGGTGTCTGTTCGGCGGGCTTGAGCACCACCGTATTCCCGGCAGCCAGGGCGGGGGCGAGCTTCCAGGCCGCCATCAACAGCGGGAAGTTCCACGGCACGATCAACCCGCAGACGCCGACCGGCTCGCGCAGGGTGTAGGCGTGGAACCGGCTGCCGGGCGGCGCGAACGGCATCGACACATTCACTGTGCTGCCCACGATCTTGGTCGCCCAGCCCGCGTAGTAGCGGAAGACGTCGGCCGCCCACGCGGTGTCCACGACGGTGGCGATCGTGGCGGATTTACCGTTGTCCAGCGCCTCGAGTTCGCCGAACTGCTCCGCGCGTTCGGAGAGAATGTCGCCGACCCGCCACAGCAACCGTTCGCGCTCATTGGGTTTCATCCACTGCCACGGCCCGCTGTCGAACGCGCGGCGGGCGGCGCGGACGGCGCGATCCACGTCGGCCGCCTCGCCGTGGGCCACCTCCGCCAGCACGCTGCCGTCGGCGGGATTGTGCGTCGGGAACGTCCGACCCGATCCGGCATCGGTCCATTCGCCGTCGATCAGCAGCTGCTTTCGACCGCTGAGTACCGCCCGAACGTCCGCCCGGATCGGGAACTCGGAGACGACCGTCATCGAAACCTCCTGGATACAACACGATGTGATGCAAGCCATAGTGGGATGAATCGAGCATCGTGAAGTGTCCAGTTTCTGAACACCGACGTATCAGTCCGCGGCCGGAAGAACGACGACCTTGCCCGGCAACGTCCCCGCGGCCGCCCGGGTGTGCACCGACGCCAGCTCGGCCAGCGGAGCACGCTCGTCGACATCCACGATCAGCTCGCGAAGATCCACGCGCGCAACGAGTTCCGCCAATTGCCGCGCATCGCTGCGGACGTAGACGTCCACCGCGCGCACGCCGCGCGCCTCGTCCGCCGGGGCGGGCATCCACACGGTGGTGCCGACCACGACGCCGCCGTCGCGGACCAGACCGGCCAGCGCCGCGTACTCGGCCGGGCCGATCGGCGCGAGGTTGAGCAGGACGTCGACGGGCTCGGTCACCGCGGCGGCCACATCGGTGGTGGTGTGGTCGATGACCTCGTCGGCACCTCGCGCCGCGACGCGCTCACGACTGCGGGGGCTGCCGGTGGCGATCACGTAGGCGCCGGCCGCCCTGGCCAGCTGTAGTGCATAACCGCCCACGGCCCCGCCGGCGCCACTGATCAGAATCCGCTGGCCGGGCTTCAACCCGGCGTGGTCGAACAGCGCCTGCCACGCCGTGAGACCGACCACCGGGAGCGCGGCCGCATCGGTGAGCGGGATACTCGCCGGCGCCGCCGCCAGAATCTGCGCGGACGCGAGGACGTACTCCGCCGCGGCCCCGTCGTCGGTGAACGGCAGGAAGCCGACGACCCGCTCACCGACCGCCCACTCGGCGACGCCCTCGCCGAGTGCGTCGACCGTTCCCGCGACGTCCACGCCGGGAATGTGCGGCAGGGTCAGCGGCATCGGGCCCTGCATGAACCCCGCGCGAATATTGCCGTCGACGGCGTTGAACGAGGTCGCCGCGACCCGCACCCGCACCTGCCCGGGACCGGGAACGGGCAGGTCGACGTCCTCGTAGCGAAGAACGTCGGGATCGCCGTACTCATGAAATCGGATCGCCTTCATCGTGGTGCCTCACTCTCGATGTGATGTGCTTCGAACTCGAAGCACTGTGCAACCGTAGCAGTGCTTTGAATTCGAAGCAAGAGGTTCGAAATCGAAGCAAGTGGTACAGTCGTGCCATGTCCGACACCCCGCGGCCGCTGGACGCCGCCCAACTGGGCGCGTACTTCGCCCTCATGGAGGTGGCCGGCCTGCTGCGGCACGCGGTCGAGCAACAACTGCGAGACGCCGGCGATCTGAGCTACGTGCAGTTCCAGCTTCTGGCGCGGCTCGGCCTCGACTCCCCCACCGGCAGTGAACGCATGACCGACCTGGCCGACGGCGTCGTCTACAGCCGCAGCGGATTGACCTACCAGGCAGGTCTGCTCGAGAAGGCGGGCCTGGTCACGCGCGCACCCTCCGCGGACGACGAGCGCGGCGTCACGGTCACGATCACCGATGCCGGCCGGGCGCTGCTCGCCGAGGTGCTGCCCGGCCACACCGAGGTCGTCAACCAGCAACTGTTCGAGCCGTTGTCACGCGAGGACACCACGGCGCTGGCCGATCTGCTGTCTCCGGTGCGCGACCACATGCGTGCGGCGCCACCCCGCTCGGCAACACCCCGCCGCCGGCGATAACCCGTCGGCCCGGCCGCTACGAATCCTTGGTGAGTGCTCCGCACGGGTTCGGAAGGGGAGCTGAGGGCATGCGCATCGTGGTCGATCTGAACAAGTGTCAGGGATACGCGCAGTGCGTTCCGCTGGCACCGCAAGTGCTGCGATTACTGGGCGAGGAGGCGCTGACCTACGACCCCAACCCGGACGACGAACAGCGCCGCCGGGTCCTGCGGGCGGCGGCGTCGTGTCCGGTCCAGGCCATCGCGGTGGAAACCCACACTCCCGAGGACGCCGAGCCCGCGCCATGAGGACCGCCTCGCTGGTCGCGGACCTGGTCGAGACATTCCGGGCGGAAGGCCGCATCGTCATCGTGGGCGCCTCCCTGGCCGGACTGCGCGCGGCGGAAGCGTTGCGGGAGAGAGGCTTTCACGGCAACCTGACCCTCATCGGCGACGAGCCGCACGAACCGTACGACCGTCCGCCGTTGTCGAAACAGGTCCTGCAGGGGTGGGTCGGCGCCGATCACACCGCACTTCCGCGGATGCGGGCCGTCGACGCGGACTGGCGGCTGGGAGTGGCCGCGACCGGTCTGGACCGAGTGAACCGGCGGGTCCTGCTGGCCACCGGCGACACGGTGCCCTACGACCGGTTGCTCATCGCCACCGGCGTTCGAGCCCGGCCGTGGCCGAACCCCGCCGAGGGCGCGCTGCGCGGAGTGTTCACGGTGCGCACCCGCGAGGACGCGGCGGGACTCCAGGCCGCGCTCAACGCGAATCCGAAGCGCGTCCTGGTCGTCGGCTCGGGATTCATCGGCTCCGAGCTGGCCTCGGTGTGCCGCGAGCGCGGCGTGCCGGTGACCGTCGCCGAACGCGGCGGCGGACCACTGATCGGCCCGCTCGGCGGGGTGATCGGCGATATCGCCGCGCGGATGCAGCGCGGCGCGGGGGTCGACCTGCGCACCGGTGTGTCCGTCCGATCCCTCGACGGTGACGCCGAGGGCCGGGTGCGCCAGGCCTGCCTCTCGGACGGAACCACACTGGACGTCGATGTGGTGGTCGCGTCGCTGGGGTCGATCCGCAATGTCGAATGGTTGCAGGGTGCCGGGCTGGCCGCAGGTTTCTGGGGCGTCGGATGTGATGCGGGCTGTCGTGCCTTCGACATCAACGGGGTGGTGACCGACAACATCTTCGTGGCCGGGGATGTCGCCCGGCAGCCGCACGTGCTGTACGAGTATCAGTTCATCTCGATGGAGCATTGGGACAACGCGGTGTGCGGTGCGCAGGTCGCCGCGAACAACATGATCAGCCTCGAGACCGAACGGCGACCACACCTGCCGCTGCCGTCGTTCTGGTCGGCGCAATTCGGGGTGAACATCAAAGGCGTGGGGGTCTGCTCGTTCGGTGACGAGATCGCGTTCACCCAGGGCTGTCCCGAGAACCATCGGTTCGCCGCCGTCTACGGAAGGCGGGGCCGCATCGTCGGTGCGGTGACGTTCGATCACGGCAAATGGCTGCCCTACTACGCGGCGATGATCGAACGGTCGGCGCCGTTTCCGCCGCCACCGCCGGGCTACGACCGAGCCCCCGATCCGGCGCCCATACCGGCCCGCTTCCCCGACCCGCGCGTGCCGACCGGCATTCCCGACGTAGTGCTGACCGGCCACGACCCCACCTCACGAGGCGCCGAATTCCACTGAGCGCCGAGTTCCACCGAGCGGGCGCACACCAGAAAGGTAGGGCAGCGATGACCGCGGCGACCGCCTGGGCCGAGGCGATGAAATACGAACACCGCGCCGACCCGTACCCGTACTTCGACCAACTGCGCCGGACCCCGGTCGCGCGTGTGGCCGACAACCTGTACGTGGTGACGGGATATCAGGAACTGCTGGCCCTGGCGCACGACCCCCGGGTCAGCTCCGATATCAGCCGCAGCCCGCTGGGCAATCCCCTGGCGGGCACCGACGCGGCGAGCACGCCGCCGCCGCACACTCGCCCGCAGAGCATCATCGCCTCCGATCCGCCCGCACACGACCGGGCACGCCGGCAGGTGATGCGCCACTTCGGCCCACCGCACTCCCCGCACGTCATCCCCGGCATGGAACCCGTCATCGTCGGGTTGTGCGACAAGCTGCTCGACGACGTCGAGGCAAGCGGCAAGACGCGGCTGGACGTGGTCGACGAGTACGCCTATCCGGTACCGGTGACGGTGATCAGCACGATCCTCGGCATCCCGCTCGCGGACGAGCCCCGGTTCCACGCCTGGATCTACGACATGCTCACCGGCACCGATCTGGGTCCGGACGCGGGTACCGAAGACGGCAGAATTCGCGCCGGTAAGGCCCACGCCGGCCGTGACGCCCTCACGCGATATCTGGCGGACCTGATCGAACAGCTCCAGCACGAGCCGGGGCCGGGGCTGCTGTCGCGACTACTGCACGACGACGGCCCCGACGGCCCGATGCCGGCCGAGGAGGTATTGGCCAATGCGGTGCTGCTGTTGATCGCCGGCCACGACTCGACGGTCAACACCATCGCCAACTGTGTGATGACGCTCCTGCGCAACCCCGGCTCCTACGATCAGGTACGCGATCGACCGCAGCTGATTCCCCACGCGATCGAAGAGGTCCAGCGGTTGCAGGCGGCGGTGCAGTTCTTCCCCAGCCGCAGCGTCACCGCCGATATCGAGATCGCCGGCACCGTCATCCCGGAAGGGGCCGCGCTGCATCTGGTCTACGCCGCCGCCAACCGCGACCCGAACCGATTCGCCGACCCGAACCGATTCGACCTCCAGCGCCCCGACAACGAGCATTTCGGTTGGGGCAGTGGCATTCACACCTGTCCGGGCGGCCCACTGGCCCGACTGGAAGTCAATCTCGCGCTCGAGATTTTCCTGCGCCGCGTGGCGACCCCACGGCTGGTCGTCGATCCGCCACCGTATCGGCGCAGCCAGATCTTCCGGGGGCCACGGCATCTGCTCGTCGACGTCGACTCCGTCATCGGCGGAGAGGCTCGCTGATCGCGGCGGAGGTCACGGATCAGGGAGCGACGATTCCGCGGCGGACCTGCCCGGGGCTCGGTGTGACAGTGGGCGGCTTGCGGTTTCGCGAAGAGCGCAACTGATAGGGCACGCTGGTGACCATCACACCCGGTTCGAACAGCAGGCGCGCCTTGAGTCGCAGCGAACTCTGATTGTGGAGCAGGTTTTCCCACCAGTGCCCGACGACGTACTCCGGAATGTAGACGCTGACGACGTCCCGGGGCCCTGAGCGGCGGACTCGCTTGATGTATTCGATGACGGGGCGGGTGATTTCGCGGTAGGGCGACTCCACGACCTTCAGCGGGATGGTGACATCGTGGCTCTCCCAGGACTGGGTCAGTGCCCTCGTATCACTGTCGTCGACGTTGACCGTGATCGCGGTGAGGGTGTCGGGACGGGTCGCGCGCGCGAATTGAACCGCTCGCCGAGTGGCCTTGTGCCAGTCCGAAACCAGCACGATCGCATGCACCCGGCCGGGCAGAGTTGTTTCCTCGTCCGGATCGATATCGAGTTCGGCGCGCACGCTCGTGTAGTGGGTGTGGATGGAATACATCATCAGCACCAGCAACGGCATCGCGATGACCACGAGATAGGCGCCGTGGCCGAATTTGGTGATCATGACCACGACCAGCACCACACCGGTGAAGCAGGCGCCGAACGCGTTGATCGCCCGGGCTCGGTGGATGCGTTGTCGTTGCGCCGGGGCCGTCACGTCGAGTAGCTCGCGATTCCAGTGCCGGACCATGCCGGTCTGGCACAGCGTGAACGAGGTGAACACGCCGACGATATACAGCTGAATCAGCCTGGTGGTCTGCCCGTCGAAGGCGTAGATCAACCCGGCGGCGACCGCGGCGAGCAGGATGATGCCGTTGGAGTAGGCGAGCCGGTCCCCGCGCGTGTGCAATTGGCGCGGCAGGTAGCGATGCTGAGCCAGAATCGAGGTCAGCAGCGGGAACCCGTTGTAGGCGGTGTTCGCGGCGAGGATTAGGATCAGCGCGGTGGTGACCATGAGGTAGTAGAAACCCGGGCTGGTGTCGCCGAACACCGCCCCCGCGATCTGCGCGATCACGGTTTTCTGGGCGTCGGTGCGGCAATCCCCGGGAAATCCGATCAGGTCGCAGGTGTTCTCGGCGACCCGCGTGTGGGTGATCATGGCCAGCGCGGTCACACCGGTGAACATGGCGATCGCCAGCACACCCATCGCGGTCATCGTCCGGGCCGCGTTGAGCGACTTCGGTTTCCGGAACGCGGGGACGCCGTTGGAGATCGCTTCGGCGCCCGTCAGCGCCGTGCATCCCGAGGAAAACGCCCGCAGCGCGAGAAACGCCACCGCGGCCGTCCCGAGGCCGGCGTGCGCGGCGTTGATCTGGTAGTGCGCGCTCTCGGCGACCGGTGCGTGTCCGATCAGTGTCTCGATCAGGCCGATGGAGATCATCACCATGACGCCGGCGACGAATCCGTAGGTCGGCACGGCGAACGCGCGGCCGGATTCTCGCACCCCGCGCAGGTTCATCGCGGTCAGCGCCACGATGAACCCGATATCGATCAGCACCCGATGCGGGTTCAACGCCGGCGCCGCGGAGATGATGTTGTCCACCCCCGCCGCGACCGACACGGCCACCGTCATGACGTAGTCGACCAGCAGCGCCGCCGCCACGACCAAACCCGGTATCGCACCGAGGTTTTCGGCGACCACCTCATAGGATCCGCCACCCGAGGGATAGGCGCGCACGACTTGGCGATACGACAACGCGACCACCGCCAGCAGCACCACGACACCGCCGGCCACCCACGGGGTCAGATACAGGTAGCTGAGGCCGCCCAACGTCAGGATGAGCAGAATTTCCTGGGTCGCATACGCCACCGAGGACAGCGGATCGCTCGCGAAGATCGGCAACGCCAGCCGCTTGGGCAACAGCGTCTCCCCGAGCCGATCGCTGCGGAACGGTCGTCCCAGCACAACTCGTTTGGCGACGTCGATCGGTGAAACCACGATTAATCAGCCTAAATCCGGCAAACCCGAACCCGGCCGCCGCGAGCCGTAGGGAAAACGTTAAGAATCCGCCGCCGCCGTGTCGCCAACCGCACAGAATTCGCCGGCCGGTGACGGGATCCGGTGCAGTATAATTAATTAGATAGGCTAAGCAACATGGATCGGTGTCCGGCACCACGCCGCATCCACCCTCCGGCCCATCCGAGGCAACCGAACGTTGCTCTTCACCGAACAAGGAGCTGAACGCAGGAAAGGCAGTTTTGACCGCGACCCGCACCGACGACTTCCAGACCACCACCGCCCCCGATTCGCTTCCGCCCGATCTGCCCGCACCACCACCGGCACCGCCGGAACGCACGGGCGGGATGTTCGCCTCCCTCACCGTCCCGAACTATCGCTATTACTTTGCGGGCCAGGTGGTTTCGAATACCGGCACCTGGATGCAGCGGATCGCGCAGGACTGGCTGGTGCTCGGCCTCACCGGTAGCTCGTTCGCCGTCGGCATCACCACTGCCATGCAGTTCCTGCCGATGCTGCTGTTCGGTCTCTACGGCGGCGTCATCGCCGACCGCTTTCCCAAGCGGGGGCTTCTGGTCCTCACCCAGGCCACCATGGGCGTGCTCGCCGCGGTACTCGCGGTCCTGACACTGACCGGCACGGTCGAGGTGTGGCACGTCTACCTGCTGGCGCTGCTGCTGGGCATGGTGACCGTGGTCGACAACCCGACCCGCCAGTCGTTCGTCCCGGAAATCGTCGGCCGGCAGCGACTGCGCAATGCCGTCAGCCTGAACTCCGCGAATTTCCAGGCCGCGCGACTGGTCGGGCCGGCGGTCGCCGGAGCGTTGATCGCCGCCGTCGGGTCCGGCTGGGCCTTCGCGATCAACGCCTGCTCCTTCGCCGCCGTGATCGCCGGTCTGCTGGCCATGCGACCGTCGGAGCTGACACCGGTGCCGCGCCTGCCTCGGCGGAAAGGTCAACTGCGCGACGGTCTCCGCTATGTGAGAGCACATCCGCAACTGCTCTGGCCGATCGTCATGGTGGGCTTCATCGGCACCTTCGGCTACAACTTCCCCACCGTGCTGTCGGGCTTCGCCTATCACGTCTTCGATGTCGACGCCGGTAAGTACGGGCTGCTCAACACCGCACTGGCCGTGGGTTCGCTCGCGGGTGCGCTGCTGGCCAGCCGCCGCGGGCGGGTTCGGATGCGCACGCTGGTCGCCACCGCGGTCGGCTTCGGCGCACTCGAGGCGGTCACCGCCTTCGCGCCGGACTTCTGGCTCTTCACCGTCCTGCTCGCGGTGGTGGGTCTGCTCGGACTCACCTTCAACACGTCCGGTAATTCGATGGTGCAACTGGAGACCGACCCCACCATGCGGGGGCGGGTGATGTCGCTGTACATGATGGTCTTCACCGGCGGCACCCCTATCGGCGGCCCGATCGTCGGATGGCTCACCGAGGAATTCGGCCCCCGGTTCGGGCTGTTCGCCTGCGGGGCGGTCTCGGCGGCATCGGCGGCGCTGATCGGTGTCGTCCTCGCCCGTGCCGCCGGTCTGCGGTTACAGATCTCGGGCAGGCGCGTCGCGCTCGTTCCCCGCGCCGGCTCCCCGGCAGCCGTCTCGACCGGCCGACAGGGATAGCCACCGGATTTCCGGTCTGCCACCCTCGAAGTTTGCTATAAAATTGCCCACCTGAGATGTCGATCCGACCGAAGTGGTTCGTAGCGACGAAATCGTGGATGCGAGCCGTGCCGTGGCCCGACAGTGGCCCGGAGAACGTCGACACGAAGGCGGCTCTCGATGACAGACGTGGACTGTTGCGTGATCGGTGGCGGATTCGCCGGATTGACCGCCGCGCTGCGACTGAAACAGGCGGGTCGATCGGTGGCGCTGCTCGAAGCACGCGACCGGCTCGGCGGGCGCACGTTCACCGAGGTGCGCACGGACGGCTGCTGGATCGACCGCGGCGGCGCCTGGATCGGGCCCGGACAGGACCGCATCCGTGCCCTGATGGCCGAATTCGGGATCGGGAGCTACCGGCAGTACACCGACGGCGAGGCGATGATGGTCGTCGACGGCGAGCAGTACCGCTACACCGGCACGATCCCGTGGACGATGAGTCCGTGGGCCGCCATCAACCTCGGCGCCGGCTTCGCCGAGCTCGCCTACCTGTGCAAGTCGATCCCGCTCGAGGCGCCGTGGGATGCCCGCAAGGCCGAGAAATGGGATCGGATCACGGTGGCGCAGTGGCTGACTCGCATCCGGTCGAAGACCGCCCACGATCTGCTCGAGACCGCCATCGCGGGCAGCTATACCTCCGCCGCCTCGGAAGTGTCCATGCTGTTCGCGCTGTATCAGATGGCGTCCGGGGGCGGGCCGAACTTCATGTTCAGCGTCCGCGGCGGCGCCCAGGACTCGCGGCCCGTGGGCGGCATGGGCGCGATCTACGGTGCGATGGCCGACCAGGTCGGCGACTCCATTCACCTGTCGCATCCGGTGCACGGCATCGAGCAGGACGAGTCCGGGGTGACCGTGCACGCCGGAGCGTCGACGCTGCGCGCTCCTCGGGCGATCGTCGCCGTCCCGCTCGCGGTCGCCGGGCAGATCCGGTACGAGCCGATGCTGCCGGTCGATCGCTCGTTGCTGCATCAGCGCGTGCCGAGTGGCTCGATCATCAAAACCTCCGTCGTCTACGACGAGCCGTTCTGGCGGTACGACGGATTGTCCGGTCAGTCGGCCGCGCCGGGGTCACCGGCCACCGTCACCATCGACGCCTGCACCGATACCGCGCGCCCCGGAGTGCTGTGCGTCATCACGGAGGGGCCCACCGCACGACGGATCGGCCGGCTCGACGCCAGCGAACGCAGGACCGCGATCGTGCGTGAGCTGGTCGCCCGGTTCGGGAACAGAGCCGGTTCCCCGGTCGACTACGTCGAGCAGGACTGGAGTGCCGAACGCTATTCCGGCGGCGGAATGCTCAGTCACCTCCCGACCGGGGTGCTCACCGGGTTCGGCCGTGCGCTGCGCGAACCGTGCGGACGGATCCACTGGGCCGGAACCGAGAGCTCGGCCGTGATGTGCGGGTGGGTCGACGGAGCGGTTCGCTCGGGGGAACGCGCCGCGAGCGAGGTACTGCGACACGAACTCGCCGCGGTCTGAGGGCCGAAGCGTTCAGCGCGGTCCCGAGCCGAAGAATCGCCACAGATACCCGGGCAGCTTGCGCAGCGGGACAGCGCGCGGCCAATCGCCGGCACGGAAGTAGGCGTCGCTGCCGCCGTCGACGAAAACGATACTGCCGCACAGGAAACGCGCCGCCGGCGACAGCATGAACACCGCCCACTCGGCCAGGTCGCCCGGATCGCCGAATCCGCCGATCGGAACCGGGAAACGCTCGATATTCTTGGCCTCGGCCGCAGTCGCGAGCTGCTTCTCCAGCAGCGGCGTCAGCACCGCGCCGGGCGCCAGGGCGTTGAGCCGGATTCCCGCCCCGGCCCACTGCGCGGTCGTCGCCTGGCGGCGCACCCAGTGACTCACCGCGATCTTCGACGTCCCGTACGCGATCGACGGCGCATTCCTGCCGAAGATCCGCAACGCTCGCAGCGCCTTCTCGGTGTCACCCGCCAGCAGCGCTCGAATCGCCCGGCGCGGCACCAGCGGCGTGGTGGTCGTCGAATTGCTGCCGAACACAACGACTTTCGCCTCGTCCGCGCGCGCCAGCGCCGAGCGCCAGCCGTCGAGCAGGTCGACGACGCCGCGATAGTTCACCTCGAAGATCAGCCGCGGCCGGTCCGCACCGGGCGCCGGGCCCACCCCCGCCGCCAGGATCGCGCCGTCGAGATGCCCGTCCACCTGTGCGAGCACACCGTCGATCGCGGTGCGGCGCCCGGCCGGAGTCGACAGATCCGCCACCACCTGTGCGTCCCGCAGATCGACCCCGACCACCGTATGGCCCCGCTCGCGCAACTTCTCCGCCGCGGCCCGTCCCATTCCGGACGCCGCCCCGGTCACCACGTACACACCCACCGCATCGCCTGCTTTCCGCTACCCGAGCCTCGAACGATCCCAACCGGCGGTGGACGACCCCGTCACCGCCGCACCGAACTGTGCCCGAGTCGGAGCACGTGCACAATGGCGACGCCTCGAACCGGACCCGACCTCAGTCGAGGATGTAGCGCAGCATCACCGCCGTGTCGAAATGCCTCGTCTCCGCCAACCGGAGCGGAATACGCTTGTCCAGCAGGGGAAACATCGGTGTACCGCCGCCGAGCACCACGGGCAGGACGAACACTTGATACTCGTCGATGAGCCCGTGCGGAATCAGCGAGGCCGCGAGACTCGCGCCGCCGACCTCCATGACGCCGTCGCCCTCGGCCTTGAGCCTGCGCACCTCCTCCACGGCGTTCTCGCTGACCAGCGTGCTGTTCCAGTGCACCTCGGTCAGTGTCCGCGAGAAGACGACCTTCGGCTTCTCCGTCCACAACCTGCCGAATTCACGCTGGATCGGCGGCGCGTCCTCGGGCACATGCGGCCAGTAATCGGCCATCAGCTCGTACAGGCGACGACCGTGCAGCGACATCTCGATGTCCCGATACCGGTCGTTGTGAAACTGGTGCAACTCGTCGTCCGGATGGGACCAGTCGATGCTGCCGTCGCGGTCGTTGATGTAACCGTCCAGGGACATGCTGATCCCGTAGCTCAGTCTCCTCATAACGGGACAGACGTCGTGCGCGCCCGAAATTCATCGGCGAATGTCGAGCAGATATCACGGTAGGGCCGCGCGACGCAGGTACTCACCGCGCGGCGGTCCGCAGACTGCTCCGTCACGCAGTATTCGCCGACCGCGCAGGAAAACGTCGGTGACGCGGGCAGACATGTCGAATCCTTCGAAAGGCGTATATTCCTGGGCTGATTCGGAGGATTCGGCGTGGACGGTCCAGCGGGCGCCGAGGTCGACGAGGGCGACGTCGGCGTCGTAGCCGGGTGCGATGCGCCCCTTGCGCGTGAGGCCGTAGCGACGGGCGGGTTCGGTGGCAGTGAGGGCCGCGACCCGGGCCAGGGGCAATCCGCGTTTGGTTCCCTCGCTCACCAGGCCGGGCAGGAGGTACTCGGCACCGCCGAATCCGGATTTGGCGCCGAAGACGTCGGCGCGGTCGGTGGCGAACTTCTGTTCGTCGCGGCAGCAGGCGTGATCGCTGACCACCCAGTCGATATCGCCGGCCAGCAGATGCTGCCACAGCGCCTCGACGTCGCGACGTTCGCGCAGGGGCGGATTCACCTTGCCGCCGATACCGTCTGCGGTGTCGACGTCGGCGAGCAGATGCCCGATGGTCACCTCGCGCCGAAAGTCGATGTGCGGAAACGCCTTCGCCATCCGCAACGCGGCATCTACCGCTTTCGCCGATGACAGATGCAGCAGGTTGATATTGGGGAAACCGGTTTCGTGGGCGAGGTAGGCGGCCATCGTGATGGCCAGTCCTTCCGAATGGGGCGGGCGGGAGGCGCTGTAGGCGCGCAGCCCGCTGAGCGTGCCCTCGCGTTCGACGAGTTCGGTGTAGGCGGCCATGATTTCGGCGGTTTCGCAGTGCAGCGACAGCGTGACGACATCGCCGTAGCGTTCCCGGGCCTCGGCGAGCCCGCGCATGACGAATTCGAAATGCGCCAGGTCGTAGCGTTCGTCCGGGCCGATCATCAGGAATTCGGATTGGTCGCCGGAGCGTCCGTGCAAGCCGTGACCACCGTAGAACATGAAGATCTTGAACGACGTGATACCGAAATCCTCGACCAGCGTGGGGATTTCGCCGATGTGCTCCCGGGTCATCGGCGCCAGGTGGACACCGAAATCGACATACGAGCGTCCGGACATGCGGTCGAGCGCCTCGGGGACGAAGTCGCGGTAGGGGCCGCCGCGGTTGAGATAGTAGCGGCCGGTGCGCAGATAGCTCAACGACGTCGTCACCCCGCCCTGCGCACACGCCCGGCTCTCTGATTCGGTGTCCGCGGCCAGGTCGGAATAGATGCCCCAGTGCTGATGCGCGTCGACCACCCCCGGAAACGCCAGCAGTCCGCGGGCATCGACGACTTCGGTCGCCGGCCCGGCCGCGATGTCGCGGGCGATAAGGCGGACCACTCCTCCGGCGACGGCGATATCCACGGGCTCCGGCACCTCCGCGTCGCCATCGGGGTGAACCACGCGGGCATTCCGGATCAGCAGCTCGATCTCCGCCACAACCTTCTCCAGTTTCGTCCTGCGAAACACTCTTACCAACGAAGCGATCATCGCAGTACTATTCGCAGGTAGTCAATCGGTACAGCGGCTTGCGCATGTTTCGCTCTGAGAAACGTTTGGTCGATGAGGAGTTCAGTCATGGCGGGACCACTGTCGGGAATCCGGGTCATCGATGCGGCGACGCTGTTCGCGGGCCCACTCGCGGCGACGCTGCTCGCCGACTTCGGAGCCGAGGTGATCAAGATCGAACATCCGGATGGCGATCCGGTGCGCGGGCACGGCGCGCAGCGCGACGGTGTCGGTCTGTGGTGGAAGATGCTGGGGCGCGGAAAGAAGTCGGTGACCTTGTATCTCGGGTCGGCCGAGGGGCAGGAGTTGTTCCGGCGGATGGCCTCCGACGCCGACGTGGTGATCGAGAACTTCCGGCCCGGCACCCTGGAACGGTGGGGATTGGGCTATTCCGCACTGCGGGAACACAATCCGGGTCTCGTCCTGGCGCGGGTGACCGGGTTCGGGCAGGTGGGGCCGTATGCTCGCCGGCCCGGATTCGGCACCCTGGCGGAGGCGATGAGCGGTTTCGCGGCGATGACCGGCGAACCCGACGGCCCACCCACGCTGCCGCCCTTCGGCTTGGCCGATGGGATCGCCGCTCTCGCCGCGTCTTTCGCGATCATGTCCGCACTGCGGGCCCGCGATCGCGACGGTCGCGGCCAGCAGATCGATCTGGCCATCATCGAGCCGATCCTCACCCTGCTCGGCCCGCACATCCTCGCCTACGATCAGCTCGGGGAGATGGCGCCGCGCACCGGCAACCGTTCCACCAACAACGCGCCACGCAATACCTATCGCACCGCCGACGGTGGCTGGGTCGCGGTGTCGACCAGCGCGCAATCGATCGCCGAACGAGTGATGCGCCTGGTCGAACGGCCCGACTACATCGAGCAGCCGTGGTTCGCCACCGGCACCGGCCGCGCCGCGCACGCCGACGAGCTGGATGCCGCTGTCGGGGAATGGATTTCCCACCGCGACACCGATGAGGTGGTGCGCGCGTTCGAGAAGGCCGAGGCGGCGGTCGCCCCGATCTACACCGCCGCCGACATCCTCGCCGACCCGCAGTTCCGCGCGCTGGGATCGATCATCACCCTCGATGATCCGGAACTCGGTGCGCTGCGGATGCAGAACGTGCTGTTCCGGCTCTCCGACACCCCTGGCCGCATCCGCTGGACCGGCCCCCCGCTGGGGGCACATACCGAGGAGGTCCTGGGCTCCTACGGGGTCGGCGAGGCGCACCTGGCCCGGCTGCGTACAGCGGGGGTGATCCGATGAGCGCGCGGGATCCGTTGACGGCGGCGGTCTCCGGCGGAGTGCGACTGATCGAACTGGGCCAGCCGTTCTTCACCGGGATGCCGTGTTCACCGAATCACCCCGGTTTCCGCATGACCCTCATCCGCCGCCACGGTGACATGACGCGCCCCGACGGTGGTTCGGCCGCCAACGAGATCATCGTCACCGGTGGGCATGTCGGGACGCATATCGATGCGCTCAGCCACGTCAGCCACGACGGATTGCTGCACGGCGGGGTGGATGCCGCACAGGCACAGCGCGGCGGTCTCTTCCACGAACTCGGGGCGGAGAACCTGCCGGGACTGCTGCGGCGCGGGGTGCTGCTCGACGTGGCTTCCCTGCACGGGGTGCCGACGCTGCCGGGCGGGTACGAGATCACGGTCGAGGATCTGCGGCGGGCGGCGAAAGCGACCGGATCGGAACCGCAGCCGGGCGACGTCGCGCTGATCCGGACGGGATGGTCGCGATTGTTCGATGAAGGCGACGCCTACCTCGGTGCGGCCACCGGTGTGCCGGGCGTGGGGGTCGAGGCGGCGCGCTGGCTGGCGGGCCGCGGGGTGGTGGCCACCGGCTGCGACACCACCGCCTACGAATGCGTCCGGCCGGGCGCGGGGCACAGGGTGCTGCCGGTACACCGGGTGCTGCTGGTGGAGTCGGGGATCTACATCATGGAGCATCTGGCCCTGGAAGAGCTTGCCGCCGAGAAGCTTCCGGAATTCGTCTTCTTGGCGGCACCGTTGCGCATTGTCGGCGGCACCGGATCACCGGTGCGCCCGCTCGCGGCGGTGAGCCGATGACCGAACAGACGATTCTCGCCCGGCTCGCCGACTTCGCCGCGGCCGCGCGAGTCACCGGAGTCGGAGCCGAATTGCGCGCCGATACGTCGCGCCGAGTGCTGGATGTGCTCGGTAACAGCATTGCGGCGTTGGACACCCCGCCCGCGGTGGCGGTGCGCGCGGTGATCACCGAGTGGGGTGGCCACACCGGTGCGACCGCGCTCGGACTGGAGGGCGGATATCCGGCGCCCAGCGTCGCACTGCTGGGTGGCACGCTCGCGCACGCTCTGGATTTCGACGACACCCACCTGCCGTCGGTGCTGCATCCGTCGGCGTCGGTGGTACCCGCGGCGCTCGCGGTCGCCGAATCCCGCGACGCGAGCGGAGCCGCCCTGCTCGACGCGGTGGCCGTGGGAATCGAGATCACGGTGCGAGCCGGAATGGCCGGATACGATGCGACGCTGCGCAATTCGGTGTTCTTCGAACGCGGATTGCATGCGACCGCCATCTGCGGCGCCGTCGGGGGTGCGGCGGCCGCGGCGATGCTGTCCGGTCTCGAGGCGGACGGCATCGCCCATGCCATGGCGATCGCGGCGAGTATGGGCTCGGGTCTGCTGGAGGCCAATCGCACCGGTGGCACCGTCAAGCGCGTGCACTGTGGATGGGCGGCACATGCCGCGGTGGCCGCGGCGGGGCTGGCACGCGCCGGGCTCACCGGCCCCCCGACGGTCTTCGAGGGCAGATTCGGTCTGCTGCACGCCTTCTGCGGCGATCAGGCCGATCCCGCCGCACTGGTCGACGGGCTCGGCGACCGGTGGCGGCTGCCCGAGGTGTGCTTCAAGCCCTACCCCTGCAATCACTTCACCCATGCCGGCATCGACGCGGCACTGCGCCTGCGCGCGCAGGGTGTGCGGCCCGAGGACATCGCGGAACTGGAATTGGGCGCACCCGCGGCGGCATTGCGCACCATCGGCTATCCACCGGAACTGAAGTCTCGTCCCGAATCCGGTTATCACGCCGCCTTTTCCGGGCATTACACCGTCGCGGCGGCCCTCACCGGCGGCGGTGGACTCGGGGTGTTCCATGAGGATTTCACCGACACCGCCGCCCGCGACCCCGACCGCCTGGACCTGGCCGCTCGGGTGCGCTGCGTTCCCGATCTCCGCAGCGACGACATCTTTCCCACGCAGTTCCCCGCGGTCCTCACCGCGCGCCTGCACGACGGCCGCACCCTCACCGAACGCGTCGAATCCAACCGGGGAGGCCCCGGCAATCCGCTCACCCCGGAGGAATTGGCCCTCAAATTCCGGCTCAACACCGAGCGAGCGCTCTCCCCCGTGGCAGCGGACATCCTCAGCGAAACCGCCTTCAACCTGGCTGGAGCCGCGACCCTCGACCCGCTGCTGGAACCCCTGCGCACGATCGGGTCGGCGCAGGGGGCCCAATGAACGCCGTTGTGGCGCCGGCCAGATCCCCGTTGTTCTCGAGCACTCCGCTCAGGACGCCGCGGGTGCGCCGGGGAAGACTCCGGCTCGGCCGAGCAGGGCCGGCACCGGCGCGCCCAAGACCCCGCCGAGCCAGTTCGCCGTCTCGATGACCGTCTCGATGCGGACGCCGGTGGTGACGCCCATGCGGTCGAGGGTGTACAGCAGATCCTCGGTGGCGATGTTGCCGGTGGCGGCGGGAGCGAAGGGGCAACCGCCGATACCGCCGGTGCTGGCGTCGAGAACTTGCACGCCGGCATCGAGCGCCGCTATCGCATTGGCGTAGCCGGTGTTTCGAGTGTTGTGAAAATGGCAGCGAGCCACGGCCCCGGGCGCCCGGCGGCGCACGCCGGAGACCAGGCGTCGCACGCGGTCCGGGGTGCCGACGCCGATGGTGTCGGCCAGCGCGATTTCGTCGGGGCGGGATTCGGCGACTCGGGAGACGAGGTCGAGCACGCGTGACTCCGGCACCTCCCCTTCGAACGGACAGCCGAAGGCGGCCGCGATGGTGACGGTGCGCCACAGTCCGGCCTCGGCGGCGCGGGCCGCCAACCGCGCCCAGCGGGCAATGCCATCCTCCGTGTCGCAGCCCTGGTTGCGACGGCTGAAGGTATCGGTCGCGACCACCACCACATTGATCTCGTCGACGCCTGCGGCGAGGGCACGGTCGAGTCCACGGTCGTTGAAAATCAGCCCGGCATAGGAGGTTTCGTCGTCGCGCGGTACACCGGCCAGCACCGCTTCGGCGTCGGCCATGCGGGGCACCCGGTCGGGATGCACGAAACTCACGGCCTCGATCCGGCGCAGTCCGGCATCGACCGATCGGCGAACGAGCTCGATCTTGTCAGCCGTCGCGATCGGCTCCGGCTCGTTCTGCAATCCGTCCCGCGGCGCGACGTCGACCAGCGTGATCTCCACGGCTCCTCCGTTTCCTGATCTTGCCGAGTGTTTCGCTACGGGATACATTGTATCCATTCTCACGGGACCGCGCGGCCGGATTCCTCCCGCGGCGCTGCGACAGAACGGAGTTGGCCCGATGCCAGACCATCACGCCGCGGCGGGTCCGCTGGCCGACCTGCGGGTCATCGAAATGGGACAGTTGCTGGCGGGCCCGTTCTGCGGTCAGCTACTGGGCGATTTCGGGGCCGAGGTGATCAAACTCGAATCTCCGGGCCGCGGCGATCCGATGCGGGAGTGGGGCCGGGAGAAGCCCTACGGCCGATCGCTGTGGTGGCCGGTAGTGGCGCGCAACAAGAAGTCGGTGACCTGCGATCTGCGCACGGCGCAGGGACAGAAGCTGGCCCGCGATCTCATCGCGCAGGCCGATATCGTCGTCGAGAATTTCCGCCCCGGCACCCTCGAGCGGTGGGGCCTGGACTTCGAGACCCTGCGCGCCGGCAATCCCGGACTGATCCTCACCCGGGTCACCGGCTACGGACAGACCGGCCCCTACGCACCGCGCGCCGGATACGGTTCCATCGGCGAGGCGATGGGCGGAATCCGTTACACCACCGGCGATCCCGGTCATCCGCCCGCCAGAACCGGTATCTCCCTCGGCGATTCCCTGGCCGCGGTCTTCGCGACCATCGGCACGCTGGCCGCACTGCACCACCGGGAGCGCACCGGACACGGTCAGCTGGTGGATTCCGCGATCTACGAGGCGGTGCTGGCGATGATGGAATCGCTGCTGCCCGAATGGGATATCACGCAGTACCAACGCGAACGCACCGGTGCGGTGCTGCCCAATGTGGCTCCGAGCAATGTGTATCCCGCCGCCGGCGATGATCTCGTCCTCATCGCGGCCAATCAGGACACGGTGTTCGGGCGGCTGGTGAAGGTCATGGGCCGCCCCGAGCTCGCGACGACAGAACGGTTCGCCACGCATTCGACGCGCGGGGAGAACATGGCCGAGCTCGACGACATCATCGGCGAGTGGACCCGCACACTGCCGACGAACGACCTTCTGGACCGCCTGCACGCCGCCGGCGTGCCCGCCGGACCCATCTACACCGCCCGCGACATGTTCGTTGATCCACATTTCGCCGCCCGCGAGGCGATCGTGCGCCTGGCTCATCCCGAGCTCGGCGAGATTCCCATGCAGAACGTCTTTCCGAAACTGAGCGAAACTCCGGGCAGCGTGCGCCATACCGGGCCCGAACTGGGTGAGCACACTGCCGAGGTATACGAGCGGCTGCTCGGCATCGGCCCGGACGAACTGAGCCGGCTGGCCGAAAACGGCATCGTCTGAAGGGTTGTCCCATGTCCGACCTCGCCGAGGACTATCGCCGGCACGGATTCGCCGCCCGCCTCGGCGCGGGCGAGCGGCCCGCCGTGCTGGTCGTCGACATCTGCGCGGCGTACCTGACCGACGGCTCACCGCTGCGCGCACCGGTGGAAGCGGCCGTGGCGGCCGCGGACCGGGTGGTCACGCACGCTCGCGCCGCCGCACACCCCGTCATCTTCACCCGCGTGCACTATCGCCCCGGCAGCGCGGACGGCGGCCTGTTCCGCCGGAAAGTGCCGGCGCTCGACGTCTTCGAGGAAGGTAATCCACTCGGCGCATTCCTCGACACCCCGGCACCGGAACCCGGTGAGGTGGTCGTCACCAAACAGTATGCGAGTGCCTTCCACGGCACCTCGCTGGCGGCGACCCTCACCGCGCAGCGCGTGGACACCGTCGTGATCACCGGCCTGACCACCAGCGGCTGTGTGCGCGCCACTGCCACCGATGCGCTGCAGCACGGCTTCCGTCCGCTGGTGGTCGCCGATGCCTGCGGTGATCGCGATCCGCGCCTGCACGAGGCCAATCTGCTCGATCTGGATGCCAAGTACGCCGACGTCGTCGACCTCGCCGGCGCCCTGTCGGTACTCGACGCGCGCTGAACATGCACTGTCACATCACTTTTCGACTCGATCGTGAGGAACGCTATGGGCCCGCATCCGCACGGCTGGTGGATCCTGCTGCATCTGGTGCTGTTCGTCTTCTGGCTGGGCGGTGATCTCGGCGTCTTCTACTCCAGCCGCTTCGTCATCGATCCCGAACGCACCCCTACGGCCCGCGCCACCGCCCTGGCCATCATGAGCGGTCTCGATCTGGGGCCGAAGATCTGCCTGATCCTGTTCCTGCCGAGCGGCATCACCCTCATGGCGCTGGATCCACACGGGGCCACCCTGTTCGGAATCGCCCTGTTTCCGTGGTGGTTCGTGGTGCTGGTCTGGTTGTTCGCGGCAGGATGGCTGGCGCTGGCGATCACCGCCCACCGCACTCACGGCCGGATCGTCGTCGTCCATCGCGCCGATCTGACCATCCGGATCGCGGTGATCGCCGCGGCGGCCGTCGCCGGGGTCTACACCCTGGCCGCCGAGGATCCGTTCGGCGTCACCACCGATCCCCGATGGCTGGGCGGGAAGATCCTGCTCTACACCGCCGCCGTGGCCGCGGGCCTCGGAATCCGAATGACGTTGCGCCCCTTCGGTCCCGCCTTCGGCCGGCTCCAGTCCGAGGGTTCGAGCCCGGGCTTCGAGTCGGTGCTGCGCCGTAGCGTGAACGGCTGCCTGCCGTATGTCTGGGTGATCTGGGGCAGTGTCCTGGGGGCCGCGGCGCTCGGGGTGTTCAAACCGGGCGCGAATCTCTAACCCGAATAGCCCAATTGGGTCGAGAGCGCCCCGGATGCCTTGAGCAGCATCGGCACGCACTCGTCCATGCGCGGCTCGAAGCGCGACAGTGGCCCGCACACACTGATGGCCGCCACCACCCCGCCGTCGTGGTCGAGAATCGGCGCGGCGATCGATGCCGCGCCGACCTGCCGCTCCCCCAGCGATACCGCGTAGCCGCGTTTGCGGATCGCGGTCAGCTCGGCACGCAGTTTGCGCTGCGAAGTCACCGTGGCGTCGGTGAGCGCGGTCAACTCGTGCCGTTCGAGATAGTCGTCGATCTCCTGCTTGCGCAGATGCGCCAGAATCACCTTCGAGGAGCTGCCGGCATGCAACGGATACGGCTGTCCCAGCGCCACTTCCATTCGCAATTCCTGATCCGGCACCACCTGGTCCACGTACATGCGCGTGTCACCGCGCCGAATGGACAGGGTCGCGGTCTCCCCCGTCAGCGTCGCCAGCCGCCGCAACTCCGGACCGGCCATCACCCGCAGATCGGTGCGTGCCAGATACGCCCGCCCCAGCGCCATCGCGGCATGCCCGAGCGCGTAGCGGCGGGTGGTCGGCTCCAGCGTGATCAGGTCGCGGCTGCGCAGCGCGGTGAGAATGCGGTGGACAGCGGCCTTGGTGATGCCGAGTTCGTTGGCGATCTCGGTGACGCCGAGATCGGGCCGGCCGCTGCGGCCGAAGAGCAGCAGCACGTCCATAGCGCGTTCGACCGCGGCGATGGACCGGCTCTGACTGTCGGATTCGGTAACGGTCACCCGGCTAGTCTAGGCGGCGGATTTCCCCATGGGAAACACCATCCCCATTCGTTCCCCTTGCGCGACCAGGTCCATGGCGTTACCTTGTGCGTTACAGCGTTTCCACTACCGAAACGGAGTAGAGATGGATTCGCAGTATCTCCGTACGGTGCTGGCACAGTGGGCGAGCGGGGTCGTGGTGATCACCACCCCCGCCGCCGGCGGTGGACGACACGGCATGACCGCCAGTTCCTTCACCAGTGTGGCGCTCGATCCGCCGCTCGTCTCGATCTGTGTGGCCTCGCAGGGCACCACCTGCCGGATGATCCACGACAGCGGCGTTTTCGCGGTCAACATGCTCGGCAGCGATCACGAGGAGATCGGCCGCCGATTCTCCGCCCCGGCGTCCGGTGACCGCTTCGCGACCGGACGCTGGCAGACCGCGACCACCGGTGCGGCCGTGCTCGCCGACGCGGTCGCGTGGGTGGATTGCGTTGTCGCGGCATGCTATCCGGCCGGCGACCACACCATCATCCTGGGCCTGGTCCACGATGCGGCCACGCCGCGCCCGGCCGCACCGCTCATTTACCACGACCGCTGCTACCACGAGGGGATTGCCCGATGATCGGAGAACGACTCGTCGAACAGATGACCGCCGCGGAGCGCGAACGCGCCCGTCGCGTCGAATCGGTGCTACCGGCACTGCGTGCGGCGGCCGAGGAGGCCGACCGCACCGCCACCTTCCCGGTCTCGCATATCGCGCTGCTCCGCGACGCCGGATTGCTGGGGCTGGTGGTTCCGGAGAAATTCGGCGGCCTCGGCGGCACATTGCGCGATCTCGCCGCCGCCACCTACGCCATGGGCACCGCCTGCCCGTCCACGGCACTGGCCTACTTCTTCCACAACACCAGCGCCTCGCGCGGGCTGCTGCCGTTGGAGGCGATCGACGCCGGATTGTTCGACGAGGCGGAGATTCCGGTGGTGCGCGCCTTCGCCGAGAAGGTGCTCACCCGGATGGCCGACGGGGTGTGGCTGGCCAATTTCGCCTCCGAATCGGTGAAGACCTCGTCCGCCAACATCACCATCGCGACGACCGCGACGAAGGTCGACGGCGGATGGGTTCTCCACGGGGAGAAGTCTTTCGGCTGCGCGACCGGCGTCGCTGATTACTATCTGACCTCCGCGAAACTGGAGGGTTACGACACCGCGGAGGGTCTGGCCACCTTCTTCGTGCCACGCGCCGCCGACGGGGTGAGTGTGCGGGCGCCGTGGGACGGTCTGGGAATGCGCGCGACCGCCAACAACGGCATCCGGCTCGACACCGTGTTCATCCCCGACGACGAAGCGCTCGCTGTTCCGGGGGCCTTCACCAAGATGCTGACCATGAGCCGCGGCAGTTTCGTCGGCAATCAGCTCGCCATCGCCGCGGTCTACACCGGATGCGCACAGCGGGTGTATGACGAAATCCTCACGGCGACAACGACGAAGACTTTCGCCGATACCGGCGAGCCGATCGCGTCCTCACCGGTGCATCAGGTGTTGTTCGGTGAGATGACCCGCCAGCTGGAGACCGCGTACCTGTGGTTGCGCTATCAGCTCGCGGTGGAGACCGCGGAGGTGCCGTTCAAGCCGAAGCAGGAGGTGTTCGCGCAGTGGCGCCTGGGTAAGGGCGCGGTCACCGAGGCCTGTTTCCAGGTAGCACTGGGCGCGCTGAAGGCGGGCGGGACATCGGCGGCGTCGATGAACGGTATCGCCGGCCGCGCACTGCGCGATCTGGCCATGGGGCTGGTCATGACCTTCCCGGCCGAACGCGGACTCCTCGAGGTGGCCCGCATCGTCACCGACGCGCGCGCCAACCACCTGTTCGCCACCGCGCCGGCGGAGGCCGCGAAATGACGGTGCGCCTGCCCGCGATTCGCGATCTGATCGACGACACCTGGAGTATGCCCGGCACGGAACTCGAGGGGACGCTGGAAGATCCGGCCACCGGGCAGGTTGTGAGCCGTACCGTCGCCACCACCGCCGACCGGCTCGAGCGCGCACTCGCGGTGGCCGACAACGCCACCGGACGCATCGAGCCCGAAACCCTCGAGGCGATCGCCGACGACCTCGAACCACGTCTGGAACGCATCGCCGAACTGGACGCCTTCGCGACGGGGGTGCCGCTGCGGCAGACCCGGCCGCTCGGGGCCATCGTCGCCGGTTCGTTCCGCCTGGCCGCCGCGCAGATTCGGGGCGGCGCACTGCGCGCGGATCGCGACGGCGTCGAGGTGCATCGACTGCCGCTGGGTCCGGCGCTGTGCCTGGTGCCGTGGAACGCACCCGCGCCGATGGCCGCGCACAAGGTCGCGGGCGCCCTCGCCGCCGGCTGCCCGGTGATCCTGAAGGTGAGCGAATTGGCGCCCTACAGTGCGGTGATACTGGCCGAGGCGATCGCCGAACGGGTGCCGGCCGGCATGTTCCAGCTGGTGCACGGCGATGCGGGCACCGGCGCCCGGCTCACCGCCGATGCCCGGATCAAGGCGGTGTCGTTCACCGGTGGCGTGGCGGGCGGGCGCGCTGTGGCGGGCGCGTCGGCGCCGCTGTTGCGGCCGTGCCAGCTGGAATTGGGCGGGAACAATCCCCTGGTCGTCCTTCCCGACGCCGACACCGAGACCGCGGCGCGGATGGCCGCCGAACTGCTCACCACCCTCAACGGGCAATGGTGCCGAGCGCTGGGGCGGCTGATCGTGCCCGCGGACCGCGCCGGGGAATTGACAGAGGCCATCGGTAAGCAGCTCGCGACGCTGTCCATCGGTCCACCACTGGATCTCGGCACCGATCTGGGCCCGCTCGTGCACTCACGGCATGTGGCCGCGATCCGCGCCGCGCTGGACGGTAGCGAACACCACGTGTACGGGGTGCTGCCGCAGTCGGGAAGTTATTGCGCCCCAGCACTTCTGGACGGCGACTCGCACGAGGAGATCTTCGGCCCGGTCGCCGGGGTCGTCACCTACGACCGCGTCGAGGACGTGGTGAACATCGCGAACGCCGTGCCCTACGGCCTGGAAGGCTATGTATGCGGAACGGACACCGAATTCGCGCTCGCGGTCGCGCGCCGGATCCGAGCCGGTGAGGTGAAGGTGAACGGCTCCTCGATCATGAGCCTGCATCCGATGACCCCGCGTCCCGCCTGGGGCATCTCGGGACTCGGCGAAGAGGGGACGGCCGAGACCTTGCAGTTCTTCACCGGCGCGCGGGTCGTCGGCGTCGAGGGGCGCTTCGCCCTGCACACGTCATGACCACGGTGGCGATCGCCGGGGCCGGGCCCGTGGGGCTCACCGCCGCCTTGGTGCTGGCGCGGCGCGGTGTGGAGGTCACCGTCCTCGAGCAGGGTGCGGGACTGGCGGGTGAATCGCGCGCGTCGACCTTCCATCCGCCGACGCTGGAAATGCTGCGCGATCTCGGCGTCGTCGACGCCCTGCTGGGAAAAGGACTGGTAGCGAGCACCTTTCAGTACCGCGAGCGTGGCGGCGACCCGGTGGCCACCCTCGATCTCGGCGTACTGGCCGGTGATACCGATTTCCCGTACCGGGTGCAGTGTGAGCAGAGCAAACTCACCCCGATACTGCTCGACGCGCTTCCCGATTCGGTGCGCGTGCGGTTCGGCCATACCGTCGACGGCGTCGAGACGGGATCCCACGGCGTGCGGGTGTCCACCTCGCGCGGGCCGGTGCGATGTGACTGGCTGATCGGCGCGGACGGGGCACATTCGGCGGTCCGGGGTGAGGTCGGCGCGGAGTTCGAGGGCAGCACCTATCCGGAGCGGTTCCTGGTCGCCTCGGTCGACGAACAGCTCGACGCGGCGCTGCCGGGTATCGCCCCGATCAACTACGTGTTCGACCCCGACGAGTGGCTGGTGCTGCTGCGCACCCCCGACCACTGGCGGGTGCTGCTGCCGACGCCCGCGAATACCGCCGACGATCTCGAATTGCGCCGTCTGCCCGAACGTTTGGCGCGGGTAGCCGACCTCGGCCGGTCGTGGCGGATCGCGCATGCCTCGCTGTATCACGTGCACGAGCGGGTCGCGCCACGGTTCCGCTATGGCCGGGTGTTGTTGATGGGCGATGCCGCGCACGTGAACAATCCGCTCGGTGGACTGGGGATGAACAGCGGCATTCACGACGCGGTGCGGATGGGGTCCGCTCTCGCCGACGTGCTGGCGGGCGCTCCCGACGAGGTGCTGGAGCAGGCGGTCCGGCAGCGCCGGAGGGTGGCGGTCGACCATGTGCAGCGCACGAGCCGGGCCAACTGGACGCGCTTGCGCACCCACGATGCCGAATACCGCCGTGGTCTGCGGGAGTTGGCTGCCGATCCCGCCGCGGCCCGCGCCTATCTGCGCCGCGCCTGCCTGATGGACAGCCTGGAGTCGACGGCGTGAGGATCGAGCGCGAGAATCCGGCCCGTCCGGCCGAGATCGTCGGCTCGGTCCGGGTCACCGCACCGGAACAGGTGGATGCGCTCGTGCGGCACGCGGAACGGAGTTTTCGGGACTGGTCGCGGCGGCCGTTGGACGAACGGCTGGCCCGACTCCGCACCGCCGCCGACCGCATCGCGGCGGACCGGGAGGCGCTGGCGCTGCTGCTCGCCCGGGAGTCCGGCAAGCCCATCGCCGACTGCCGGGGCGAAATCGGTTTCGCCGTCACCTATCTGCGCTGGCTCTGCGATCGGGCTCCGGTGATCTTCGCCGACACCGAGATCGATGACGCCCAAGGGCGGTTGCGGATCACGCCGCGCCCGTTCGGTGTGATCGCCGCTATCACACCGTGGAACGCTCCCATCATTCTGGCGATGGTGAAACTCGGTCCCGCCTTGGCCGCCGGAAATACGGTGGTGCTCAAGCCCTCACCGCTGGCGCCGCTCGCGGTGTCGGCGGTCGCCGAGGCGCTGCCGGAGACCACCGTGGTGCACGGCGGGCCGGAGGTGGTGCGGACGCTGATCGCCCATCCCGCGGTCGGGAAGGTCGCCTTCACCGGCGGCGAGAGCGCCGGGCGCAGCATCGCCGCCGCGGCGGGGGAAGCGCTGACGCCGGTGGTGCTCGAACTCGGCGGCAACGATCCGGCGGTCTTCCTCGATGATTTCGCGCTCTCTCCGGACGATTACGAGCGGCTGGTGCTGGCGTCGTTCGCCACCTCCGGACAGGTATGCATGGCCGCCAAACGGCTCTATGTGCCCGAACACCGCGCGGCGGAGTTCCTGGCGGCGTATACCGCTGCGGCCCAGCGGATTCTGCGGGTCGGCGATCCGGTCGACGAGGATGTCACCATGGGCCCGGTGGTGACGCGCGCCGCCGCGGAACGACTTCGAGCACTGATCGCGGAGGCGGGCAGCCGTGGACGCGTCGTCCCGCTGGCGAAAGGCCCGGTGGGAGAGGGCTATTTCGTCGACCCCGTGCTCGTCCTGGATCTGCCCGACGATGCGCCGCTCGTGGTCACCGAACAGTTCGGGCCCGCGGTACCGCTGCTCACCTACCGCACGCAGGACGAAGTCCGGGCTCGCGCCAACGATTCCGCGCTCGGGCTCGCGGCGTCGGTGTGGTCGGCCGACGAGGAGCGCGCCTTCGACTTCGCCGCGCGACTGGAAGCCGGCTTCACCTTCGTCAACACCCACAACCGCACCGGAATGTCACTGCGTGCCCCGTTCGGCGGGACCAAACGCAGCGGATACGGCCGGGAATACGGCGATGAGGGACTGCGCGAATACGTGCAGACCACCGTCACCCACCTGCCCGCAGCGTTCCGCGCCGGCGGTGCGGGGCTGTCCGCTCGCGCCTACCCGCCCTGATCGGCACACGTGTTCGTCCCTGTACGGATATCCGCACAGGGACGAACACGCCGAGGTCAGGTTCGACGTCGTCGCCGCACCAGCAATCCGGCCACCGCGAGCACGACGACCACGACCACCACGATCGCGACGACGATCGCCGTCGTGTGCGAGTCGGATGAATCACTTTCCGCCGCAGCAGCTTTCGGTGCCGTCGTGGCGACCGCCGGGGCGTGGGTGAACGTCAGCGGCACCGAGGCGAGGATATTGCCGGGGTCGGTGAGGCTGGTGACGGCCAGGGTGCAGGCGCCGGGCGCCGAGGTGCAGTCCACCGCACCGACCGACGCGGTCAGCGTGATGGTGTTGCCGCGCATTCCGGGCTGCCAGGCCCCCTGCGCGTCGGCGGAGCCGAGCAGGGAGGCGCCGAGATTGCAGTCGGTGGGCGCGACCACCTGCGGTTTACACTGGCCGACCGCCACCTGGGCCAGGTTGGATGGCAGTCCGTCCGCGGCGACGGTGACGACCTCACCGACGGTGACATCGCCGGTGGGCGTGGGATGCAGGGTGGGTGCGGCCGCGGCGAGCGGGGCCGTCACCAGCAGCGCGACGGCCGTCACCGCCGCGCCGACGGCGCTGCGAAAGATGCTGCGTCTCATGGTGTCGACCTCATCCGAAGCTGAGGGGAATCGAGGCGAGGATATTGGTCGGGTCGGTCAGGCTGGTGACCGCGATCGTGCACGCGCCCGCCTGCGCCGTGCAGTCCACGCCACCGACGGAGCCGACCAGGGTGATACTGCCGGCGTCCCAATTACCCTGCGCGTCGGCGGTGCCCAGCAGCGAGCCGGCGAGATTGCAGTCCGAGGGCCCGGAGATGTTCGTCGTGCACTGCCCGACCGCGACCGAGGCCAGATCGGGTGCCAGCCCGCTCACCGAGACGCTGACGCTCTGCCCGACCGCGACACCACCGGACTGGCTCACCGCGACCGTGGCCGCCTGGGCGGGCGCCCCACCGAACATCGCGACGGCGGTGAGTCCCGCGAATACCGCGCTCACCAGGTTTCTGGTTCGAAACATGTGCTCCTCCTGGATTTCCTAGAGCCGCCGCCGGTCGGCGAGGGCGATTGCGGCGACGACGACCAGCAGTGCCGCGGTCAGCGACCACAGCACCGCGGACGGGCCGCGCGTATCGGTGGAGCCCGCCGCCACCGTGCCGGCCACCGGCACGGCCGCGGGCGGGGGAAGGCTCGAGCCCGCGAAAACCACGGGAGTCACGGCGGAATTGGCGGCGATGACTCCGGCGGGTTCGGTACCGGGCAGCGGCGCGGCCGCGATCACGCACTGCTGCCGCAGGCAGTCGATGTTCTCGAACTTCGGATGCAGAGTGAGCACGAGCGTCGGAAAGGTTCCGTCGGAGGCGATATTGACGAAGGTGGCGCCGCCGTCGAGATCGCAATCGTTCAACCCGTTGGTATAGCCCTGTTTACACAGCCCCACGGCAACCGCCGCCAGGCCTGGCTGGAAACCGCTGCCGTCCACCGTGACTCGCTGCCCCTCCCGCAGGTCCGTCGCGGCGTCGATGTGCAGAGTGGCGGGCGTGTCGGCCGCGGCGGGTGCCGCGATGGCGGCCGCGAACGCGAGGCCCAGTCCACCCCGTAGTAGTGCGCGTTTCATCGGGCGCCTCCTTCGACGGCGATCTCGCTGGGCTGAGGGGCGGTGGGACGGTCGTCCGGATCGGCGCGGCGGTCGACGGTCTGGGTTCGGCCGCCGCCGGGCGCCGACGTCCGCGCGATCACCAGCGCGGCCAGCAACACCGGCACGCTGGCCAGGGTGAGCGCGGAGCCGGTCCCCCACAGCCGCCCGCAGGCGACGGCGCCGCCGAGGCCGCAGATCCCACCGACCCCGACGACGAGTCCGGTCACCGCGCTCCACCACTGTTCGCTACCCGGAAGTCGCTGTCGCAGTTCGTGGTCCAGCAAGGAGAGGCAACGGATCGCTGCCGTGACGGTGACCGCCACACCGATCATCGACTGCCATGCGCCGGGCGCGGTCGCCACCAGCACCGGGCCGCCGGCGGCGAGAATCAGCAGCGGCGGCACCGCACGCAGCCGGTATCCGCGCGCGGCGACCACGAGCACCGCCGGCACCATCGCGAGGGCTAGGCGCGCAGGCTGATCGGCGTCGAGCACCTCCCAGCGAAACAGCAGCAGGTGCAGGGCCGGCAGCACCGTCGCCCCCAGGGCGAATCCGACTGCCGCATATCCCATCCCGCCGCGCAGCGCGGTACCGGACACGCGCAGGCCGCCCGCGACACCGCCGAAAGATGCGTTCCGCACCGACACCGACAATCCGGCCGCGATCACCACACTCCCGGCCACGAACAGCGCCTCGTCCGGTTGCCGGCCGCACGCGCCGGCCAGCACGGCACCCGCGAGCAACGCGACCGTCACCGCTGCGTAGCAGACTCGGACACCGGCGACGGCCCGAGCAGTGACGAGCAGCGGTCCCGCCGCCACACCGGCCACGACCACGCCACACAGGAAGGCGGGCATCGACGAAAACAGCGCTGCGACAAGTATTCCCACGCCACCGAGGACGGCGAGCGCGCCGGTGCGGCGACTCGACGCGGTGAACCGGAGCCGCACGCCCGGCAACACCGTCAGACCCCCGAGCACCCCCGCGGTCAGGGCGATATACCCCACGACCGCGCCGGGCAGCCCGACCACACCACCGAGCGGTTTGCTCAGCAAGACGATCTCGATACCCGTCATAGGCCCGGCCGCCGCCGCGGCGATGGCGAGCAGCCACGTTCCGGTCCGGCTCGCGGGGGGCAGTTCAGCACGCGTGGCTCCGGACCCGGGCCGCGCTCCCGCCGGTGGTGTCGTCATATCTCACCTCCGCCCGCGTTTCGCAGAAAGAAACACGGTTTCGCAGTTGCCATATTGAACCGTCGGCGACGACGGCTGTCAAGCGAGAACAAGCACGTAACGGCATGGAAACAGCCGATTTTCGCGATCCGGTGAGGATTGCGACAGAAATCTCGACCGTCCACTGGACAGATGCGCGGCGCCGGTACAGAATCGCAACTATTGGAAACATCGTTTCGTTCTACGAAACGGGTTCGGCAAGGAGGTGCGCGCTGATGACGCGAATCGCCGCCGTCCAGCTCGCCGCCGGCACCGATGTCGCGGTCAACCTCGCCACCTGCCTGCGCCTCATCGACGACGCCGCAGCGCACGCGCCGGATCTGGTGGTCCTGCCCGAGTTCTGTAACCACCTATCGTGGTACGCCGACCGCGACCACGCGCACCGAATGGCGTGCCGGATCGGAGATCGATTCCTGACCGCGATCGCCGAACGCGCCGCACAGCATCGGATGTACACCAAGATCGGGGTGACGCTGGCCCGCGAGGACGGCCGCACCACCGGCACCGGCCTGCTGTTCGGCCCCGACGGCGCCCTGCTCGGGCAGTCCGACAAGCAGATTCTGATGGGCGCGGAGAACGATCACCTCGACCCCGGTGACTCCGATTCCGAGGTCGTCGACACCCCGCTGGGCCGCATCGGCCTGTACGCCTGCATGGAGGGCGTCATCTGCGAGGTGACCCGGTCGCTGGCGATACGCGGCGCGCAGCTGCTGCTCAACAGCCTCAACTCCTTCGCCACCGACGAGGCGAGCCTGCACATTCCGGTACGCGCGGCGGAGAACAAGGTATGGGTGGTGGCGGCCAACAAGGTCGGCCCGCTGCTACCCGACGACGAGCTGCCCTCGATCGCGGCCCGGCTGGGAGTCCCGCCGGATCGGTTGCACGGTGCCGGCGAGAGCCAGATCGTCGCACCGGACGGGACGACGGTGGCGCGCGCACCAGCACGCGGTGAGGCGGTGGTCGTGGCGGATATCGATATCGGTCTCGCCGACGACAAACGGCGTCCCGACGGAACCGATGTGCTCGCCGCTCGCCGCCCCCGCCTCTACGCCCCGATGCTCGACATCTCACCCCGGCGCGCCCCTGCCGGTGCGCCGACCCTCCCCGTGGCCGCGGCACTCGCCGATGTCGGCCTCATCGGCGATATCGCCCGCAGCGGCGCCGCATTGATCGTGCTGCCGGCGCTGACCGGCACGGCGTCGGCCGAGCGCCCATCAGCGACGGTGTCTGTTCCGGAGGTGGCGGCGGCGCTGCGGGGGACGACGGCGCATGTCGTGGTATCCCTGCGCGACGGTGACGCGCATGTCGGAATGCTGGTGAACGCCGAGGGCGTGGCCGGATATCAGCGCCAGTTGCACCGCACCGAACGCCACCCGTGGCTGTCGGATCTGGGCGATGCCCTCGAAATCTTCGACATGCCCTGGGGCCGACTGGCTCTCGTGGTCGGCGACGATGCGCTGTTCCCCGAAACCTTCCGCCTGGCCGCGGTCGGGGACGCCGATGTGGTGGCAGTGCCGCACGCTCTCGGTGAACCCTGGGAAACGCGGCTCGGCCTGCCGGAACGAGCGGCCGAGAATCGGCTCAACATCGTCGCCGCCGCCGTGGATTCGACCGGGGCGCTGGCCGGTTCGATCTACGCGCTGAGCCCGGATTTCACCTTGTGGACGGCCTGGAGCGGGCCGTTCACCGGGGTGATCAGCGCCCCGCAGGTGACCTCCGCCCCGCCCGGCGCGAACCGGGTGCAGGCCGACATCCGACCGGCCCAAGCCGTGAACCGCGCCGTATCCCGGGGCACCGATCTGGTCGCGGGACGTCCCGCCGCCGCCGTGTCCGCCCTCCTGCGCGAACCTGCCACCGCGACAACCGAACCGGAGCTGCCATGAGTGAAACCGTGCGACATGTCGAGCAGATGGTCGACGAGAACCCCAGAACCGATGTCACCGAGACATTTTCGGAATGGCAGCGGCTGCTGGCCGGACTGCAGGCCAGGATCGCCGGCCGGTTCGAGCTGACCCGCGACCCCAGTACCGCCGACCTCGACTCCTACGGAGACGCGGCGACCGGACCCTCCGGCCGCCTCGCCGCCTACACCGGACCCGAGATCGACTGGCTGGTGCATTCCTGGATCGGCGATCCCCGCACCGGTTTCGTGAACATGCACCTCACGGCGTGGCTCGGGCCGCAGGTACGGGTACCGCATCTGGCGTCGGCGCTGCTGCTGTGGCCGCAGGGCTGGTTCTACGTGGATGCGGTGCCTCGTGGTGATCTGGTGGGCGACGGCGACTATTACGACCGCTACTACGCCGAGGCCGACGAGCCGTGGCTGGCGTTCAAGGCGGACCACCCCGACTTCACCTGGTTCACCAGCCGCACCGGATTCATCCGCACCAGCCTCTCACCGGTCGCCTACTGCTATTCCTTCCCACCCACCCGACCCAATCTCGACACCGTGGCCGAACTGCTCACCGCCAAGGTCGACCAGTGGCTGGGATGGGTGGACGCCGCCGAACCGGTACCCGACGACGAGCGCGCCGACCTCGCGGCCCGGGATCTGCGGATACGCCGCAACATCGCCGAACGCGATCCCGCGAACGTCATGGGCGAGCGCATGTTCGGCCCCGAACTCACCCAGCGACTGGTGCGCGCCCTCTGGGGCGGGGACCGGGTGCTGCCGCGGCCGGTGGGGTGACCATGAGCCTGATCCGCTCCCTGTGGTGGTCCGCGCGCACCGACGGCGACGCCCCCTTCGACACTGCCCACCTCAAGCTCTACTACCCCGCCGTCGCCTCCGGCGACGACGCCGAGCGGCTCACCGGCGTCTTCGCCCCCGATCCGGCCGGCGCACCCTATCCGGTGGTGGTTTTCCTGTCCGGTGTCAATGTCGGGCAGGACAGCTATCGCCGATTCGCGACCGCGATCGCCGAATCCGGTTATGTGGTGGTCACCTTCGATCGGGTGGCCGATCTGTTCGGTGGGCAGCGCGGGCTCACGCCCGGCGTCGATCTGGCGGCCGCGCGACCCGACACCTACGGCACCCGGCCCACCTGCCCGACCATCCCGGCGGTGCTGGACGCGCTGGCCGAACTGAACACCACCGCACCGTTGCGCGGCGCACTCGATCCGGAGCGCGTCGCACTGGGCGGCCATTCGGCGGGCGGCACCGTGGTGTTGCAGTCCGCGCGGTACTTCCCTTCCGTGCGAGCGGTTTTCGCGTGGGGCGCGCACACCATGGTCGCCACCATGCTGGGCTGGGACCCGGGTACGGTGCTTCCCGCGCAGGTGAGCTGCCCGGTGCTGCTGGGTGTCGGCGGCAACGACGGCGTGATCCAGGGCAGCGCCGACCGCTACGGTGAGGGCGAGGATCGGCCGGATCCGGTGGCCCGCACCTTCGCCGAGGCACTGCCCGAGGGTGAGCATCTGCTCGCGATCGTGCCGGGCGCCAATCATTTCGGCATCGCCGACGCCGATCCGACCGCGGCCCGCGCATTCCTCGACGGGCCCGCGGAGTCCGATGCCCTGCCCCGATTCGCACGGCTGACCACACTGTTCCTGAACGCCCACCTGAAGGATTCGGCGACCGCCCGCGACGAACTGTCGGGTTTCGACGACGGACTGCTGCTGAAGCGGCGCTGAGGAGATCACGGTGCTCAAGAACTTTTGGTACGCAATGGAATTCGCGGACAAGGTCGGCCGGGCGCCGCGCCGGGTGACCTGCCTGGGCCAGGACTTCGTGCTCTATCGCGCCGAATCCGGCGCGCCGGTCTGCCTGTCGGATCTGTGCGTGCACCGCGGCGGCGCCCTGTCGCTGGGAACGGTGAGCGGGGACTGCATCACCTGCCCGTACCACGGCTGGCAATACGACTCCGGCGGCGTGTGCGTGCGCATCCCCGCCAACGCGCCCGAACGGGCCATCCCCCGCAAGGCGCGAGTGGACGCCTATCCGGCGGTGGAGCGCTACGGCATGGTGTGGGCGTTCCTCGGCGATCTACCCGAGTCGCAGCGGCCACCGATTCCGGAGATTCCGCAGTGGGAGGATCCGGCGTTCCGGGCCGTGCAGTACGAGATGGTCATCGACGCCAACTACGAACGCGCCTTCGAGAACGTGGTGGACGCCTCGCACACACCCTTCGTGCACGGCACCGCGTTCGGCAACCCGGACAAACCGCAGATCCCGGATTTCCGGATACGGCAGACGGACTGGTCGGCGGAGGCGGATATTCCGCTGAGCCCGCCACCACCGAAGGGGCTGTGGGGCCTGCTGTTTCGCGGCAAGGCGATGCCGGAGTACGTCACCGTCACCAATGCCTGGTATCTGCCGAATATCGTGAAACTGCATGTGCGGCTGCCGATCGGCGATCTGATGCTCTACGACTTCAACATTCCGCTTTCGCAGGACCGCACACTGATCAAGATTCTCGGCTTCCGCAACTTCTTCACCGCCTCCTGGGCCGACGGCAACGCCCGCAAGCGCATCGAGAAGATCCTGCTGCAGGACCGGCCGGTGGTGGAATCCCAACGTCCGGAGCTGCTTCCGTTCGACCTGTCCGATGAGCTGCATGTGCGCAGCGATGCCCTGCAGGTCGCCTACCGCCGGCGCCGCGCCCAGTTGATCAAGGACGGCTGGTGGCTCGGCGGCGACGATGTGATCACCGGCGATTCGCCGCGACGCAGGGCCACCGTCATCGCCTCCCCCGCGCGCCTGGACGATCCCGAACTCGCCGCCGCCTGGGTGCACAAGGCCCGCCAGGGAGGAGACCCACGATGAGCCTGCCCATCACGCTGAGTACGCGCACTCTCGAAACACTTTCCGGCGCAACGGGTTCGATCGTCGTCGAGGACAGAGCGCTGCACAGTCCCATGTCACCCGAACCGGTGGGCAGGTTGCGGGTGTTGCGCGGTGGTCAGATCGACAAGGTGGTGACCGTCGATCTGGTGGTGCCGCCCATCGGCCTGGACAGCCATATGATCTTCGCGTTCACCGCGGCCGATTCCGCGGTGCCGCATTTCACGCTCGACGCGGTCTACGGCGGCGAGTACTACGCCATGCACCTGGACCTGATTCCGCGTGCCGATCTGGCGGTGAATCTGGATTATCTGGACGCCGTCTATCTGCCGTTGACGCCGCTGCTGGATGCGGCCTGGCAGCTCGACGGCGTCGCACCGGCCGCCATCGGTCCCCGGCAGCGGGCGCTGATGTCACCGTGGATGGTGGTGTGCCGGGCGAGCGAATCGGCGTTCGGGCAACTCACCGAGACCGTCGACGCATACCTGCGGCATTGGCTCACCCTGCTGGACAAGGGCGTTCCGGCCCCGGATGCCGATCTGCCGGCCCGCGATCGCGCGAATCGCGCCAACCTGTTCAGCCCCGAGGTCGACCCGGTGTGGCATCAGGTGACCCGCCTGCTGGGCACCGAGCAATCCGAACAGGTGCGCCGGGAGTTGCAGGGATGAGCACCACGGAGCCGAGCCGCTGGCAGCAGCGGATCGCGGGCGAATGGGTGGGGCGGCCCTCGCTGTTCGACGCCGAGGGCGTCTGGCTGGGATTCGAGGATATCCGCCGGTCCTCGGTGTTCGAGGACGGCACGACCACCTACTACATGGACGGCGGGCTCTCCGGCGGCGGACGGATGGCTGGGCGGTTCGCCCTCGGCGCCCCGTTCGAATTCGGTGTCCTGGACTCCGACGGCGATCGCATCTACACCGGGCCCGACTTCTACGGCTCCGGGCAGCCCTACGGCGGATTCGTCGACGCCCACTACTACGGGCCCGGCTGGCAGGTCTCGCTGAACACGTGGAATCAGACGATCGACGACACCCAGGTGTATTCGTCGGTGCTGTATCAGGGCCCGGCGATGGTCGGCGTGTTCACCGGGCTCTACACCCGAGACCCGGCGCTCGCCGAGGAACGAGTGAATACCGAAACGCGCTGTGGTGGAGTGACATTCATTTTTCCCACCAAGGACGACAGTTGCTATGCCGGCGATCTGGAAGTGTGGTCGGTGGAGCAGCGCAGCCTAGGCACTACTCAGCTGACCCGCACCGTCGGACCCCTCGACCTGCTCACCGCGGCCCATCGGCTCGAGTTCGCAGGGCCGCTCGGATCCGTGATCGATGCCGTCGTCCGTCGCGACGGCGCACGCACATTCCACGAGGGCCCCGACGCGTTCGGCAACGGATTGGCTTGCGGCCGAGCCAATTTCGTACGGCTGCACCACCGTGACGGCCGTCGGCTCATCGGCCGCGAATTCATGATGGACGCCGAACCAGGTATGGGCGCAGGGTCCACTCTCGCGGTCGCCTATCAAGTGTTCGAACACAACCGGCTGTCGGTGATCGTGCACGGCGTCCTGGAGCGGCAATGAGCAACGTGGTCATCACCGGCGGCACCCGGGGTATCGGATTGGGGATGGCCCGGGCGCTACTGGCCCGCGGCCATCGCGTCGCGGTCTGCGGCACCGACCCGCAACGGATCGAATCGGCACGCACCGAACTCGGCGAGGACGCCGTGGTGCTGGCCGCCGACACCACCGATCGTGACGATCTGCGCAGCCTGTGGGATGCGGCGGCGCAACGATTCGGCGCCGTGGACATCTGGATCAACAACGCCGGCGTCTCCCAGACCCGCGCGCCGATGTGGGAGCTACCGGACGCCGCGGTGCGAAAGGTGATCGACACCAACCTGATCGGCGTCCTCAACGGCTGCGCGGTCGCGATCGCCGGTATGTCCGAGCACGGCGGCCACATCTGGAATATGGAGGGGTTGGGCAGCGACGGGCGCACCGTACCCGGTCTCGGTGTCTACGGAGCCAGCAAGCGTGCGGTCGGCTACCTCACCGTGGCGCTCGCCAAGGAGGTTCCGCCCGGCGTCTCGGTCGGTGTCCTCAGCCCCGGCATGGTCACCACCGACCTGCTCACCCACGGATACACCGACCCGGACGAGTTGGCCAAGGCCCGCAAGATCTTCGCGATTCTCGCAGATCCGGTGGACACCGTCGCGCCCTGGCTGGCCGAGCGGGCCGTCACTCGCATCCGCAACGGTGCGCGAGTCGAGTGGCTGACCACGGGCAAGGTGATCCGCCGCTTCGCCGCGGCACCGTTTCGCACCCGCGACCCGTTCGCCGCGTAGCCGATTCCAGAAGGAGCTGTTTCGATGCCCGACGTACTCGGCTGGCGAGCCAAGTTCGCAGTCCTGGCCCCGTCCACCAATACCGTGGTCGAGCCCGATTTCGCGCGCCTGGGTGTGCCCGGGGTGACCGCGCATTTCGGCCGCATTCACATCCGCGACCAGGATATGAGCGACGACGCCGGAATGGGCCGGCTGCTCGAGCAGATCCGCGACGAGATCGTCGCCGCGTGCGAGCGGGTGCTGACCTGCGAACCCGATTACATGGTGATGGGAATGTCGGCCGAGACGTTCTGGGGCGGCGTCGAGGGCAACCGCCGCTTCGTGCGCCAGATTCACGACGTGACCGGACTCGAGGTCGCCACCGGCGCCGAGGCGTGCCGGCGCGCACTGGCGCTCTACGGTGCGCGCCGCATCGGCGTGGTCACGCCCTATCAACCCGTGGGCGACGAGAATGTGGTGCGATTCTTCGGCGAGCTCGGATTCGAGGTGAAGGCGATCAAGGGACTGCGCTGCCCCACAGCCGTTTCCATCGCCCACGTCACCGAGGACGAGCTGCGCTCCGCGCTGCGCGAGGTCGACGGTGACGGCGTGGACGCGCTGGTGCAGTGCGGAACCAACCTGTCGATGGTGCGGTTGGCCGACGAGGCCGAACGCTGGCTGGGCAAACCCGTGCTGGCGATCAATGCGGCGACCTGGTGGATGGCGTTGCGCGACAACGGGTTCACCGATCGCATCGAGGGCGCGGGCTCACTGCTGCGCGACCATTGACCGGTCCCGTGCCCCTCCGGCGCCAGGGAGGGGCACGGGCCGCGACCTACTGATAGCTCGGATTCGCCCACGCGCCGACCGATTTCGACCGGACCGGTTCGATGAACCGCGGCGCCGCCGTCTCCGGGAAGTCCGGCCCCCAGTTGGTGGCATCGCCCGCCATGGACACGCTCGCGTTCTCGGTGTACCAGTCGACCAGGTCCGCGTCCGAGCGGATGATCCAGGTGCAGCCGCGCTCGGCGTCGGCGGTGAAGTCACCGTGCCGGATGTACGGCGGGCGCCAGAAGTAGGTGCCCGGCCACATGGTGCCGAAGTTGTACTCGAAACCGCCGTCGAGACAATACGCTTCCTCGCTGCACGGATGATGCGCCAGCGGCACCTCCCGCCATCCCGGCTTCGCCTTGATCAGGCGGGTGTAGAAGCCGGTCTTCTCGTCGCGGTGCAGCAGTTTGATGTAGAGCCCGGGCACGGGGGTGCCTCCCAGATCGAACCGCATCGGGCTGCCGTCCTTCACATCGATCCACGGCATCGACGCGGTATCCAGGACGACGAGTTCCTGGTCGGGACGCACGAATTCGCGATCACCGTCCGCCAGGTCGAACCCCCAGCCGCCCCCCTCCCGGAACAGCAGAATCTCCGTACCGGCCGCTACCCGGATCGGCGGCGTCCACACCCCGGCCGGCGCCGTCCAGTAGCCGTGGGTTCCGAGTTCGTTGTCGCCCACGGTTATTCGCCCGGACAGCACGAACCATTCGGTGTCGGCCACGTGCACGCCTGCGGGCCGGGACCAGTCGCTGGTGAACCGGACCTTCAGCGAGGCCGAACCGTCCTCCTCGTCATAACTGAGGTTGCGTTGTTCGGCACTGCCCGTGGCGCGCTGGAACTCGGCGCGGTGCCAGATCAGATCTTTGTCGTCGATGAGCTCTACATGTGGACGCATGGGGTCCTCCTCCCGGAGCTGACTTTCCGATACAGAATGTAGTGCTTATCAATAAGCAAAACAAGATGTATCGTTTATTACCGTGAACAGACCCGGACGTCCTTCCGGACCGGCCACCGACACCGCGGAGATCGTGCTCACCGCCGCGCTGGAACTGGTCCTCACCGAGGGCGCGGCCGCCCTGACGCCCCGGCGGCTGCACGCCGTGACAGGCGTTGCGCGCACCACCATCTACCGCCATTGGCCGGCACCCAAGGACTTCCTCGCCGCACTCATCACCGTGGCACCCCACCCCTCCCCGGAGCCGACCGGCGATCCGGTCGCCGACCTGCACGGCGAGGTCGATTCACTCTGTGATCGACTGCGCGACAAGCCGGTTGCCGCGTTCCTTCGCGCCCTGGTGACCGCCTCGGCGGCAGATCCCGACTGCGTCGAATTGCGCCACCGATACGTCAGCGACCTGCTCGCGCCGTTCCGCGCCGCGGTGCGCCGCGCCGGAGTGCGGGAGCAGGCGGCGATCGAGGAGATCGCGCTGTCCATCGTGGCGCCGCTGCTCGTGGACGTACTGCTGTTGGACGGCCCCGTCGACCGGGACCGCGCACACCGCGCGGTCGATCAGGCACTGGAACACAGTTCCGGCCGTCGCTGAGGCGGCCGGTCGCAGCGAGCGAGGAGACCTCGAGATGACCAATGCCGTGGGAACCCGCGCCGTCTTCGGCGTCATCGTGCCCAGTACCAATACCGTTGTCGAACACGACTATTGGCGGGCCGGGCTGCCGGGAATCAGCTACCGGGCCGGTTCGATGTACATTCCCGATCCGGTCATGGGCGACGACGACGATTTCCGGGCGCTGCTGGGCCAGATCCGCGCCTCCATCGATACCGCCGTGCGCGATGTGCTCACCGCCGAACCGGACCGCATGGTCATGGGCATGTCCGCGGAAACGTTCTGGGGCGGGGTCGAGGGCAATGCGGCCTTCGAACGACGGCTGCGGGAACGCACCGGCCTGCCGGTGACGACGGGGGCGAGTTCGTGCCGCGCGGCCCTGCACGCCCTGGGATGCCGGCGGATCGCGGTGTTCTCGCCGTATCAGCCGGTCGCCGACGAGGAGGTGGGCCGGTTCTTCACCGAGGCCGGCTTCGAGGTCGCCGCGATCACCGGGCTGCGCTGCCCGACCGCCATGGATATCGCCAAGGTCCGGCCCGACCGGCTGCGCGCGGTGGTCGCGGGACTGGACGGGCCGCAGGTGGAGGCGATCGTGCAGGTGGGCACGAATCTGTCCTTCGTGGCAACGGCCGACGAACTGGAACGCGAGTTGGGAAAACCGGTGATCGCGATCAATGCCGCGACGCTGTGGCATGCGTTGCGCGAGCACGGGATCGACGACCGCGTCGAAGGGGCCGGACGACTACTGCGCGAACAGTGACCGATCGCCCGCTTCGGCCAGCAATCGCTGGGCGCGGCGGACGACAGCGAGATCGACCATACGACCGTCGGCGTCCAGTACGACGCCACCGGCCCCGGCCTCGAAGCGCGCCACCAGATCCCGGGCGCGCGTCAGCTCCTCGGCGGACGGGGTGAACACCGCGTTCACGACCGGCAGCTGGGCGGGATGGATACAGGTGCGGCCGCGAAACCCCAAGCGCGCCAACGCTTCGGTGCTCTCTCGGAGTGCGGCCAGATCGCGGAAGTCGGTGCTGACCGGAGCCGGCGGCGGTTCGAGACCCGCGGCCCCGCTGACCAGCACCAGGTGAGTGCGGATCGCCAGCAGTTCCGCGCCGTCGGGGCCCGGCGCCATCCCGATATCGGCACACAGATCCGCCTCACCCAGCTGCAGTCGCAGCACCCGCGGCGCCGCGGCGATCTCGCGGGCAGCGAGCACCGCCGCCGCGCTTTCGAGCAGCGGGCAGATGCCGACAACGCCCGGTGCCGGCTCATGGTCGCTCAGCACGCCCGCCGCCGCGCGGACCTGTTCGGCCGATTCGGTTTTCGCCAGGCATACCGCGGCGGGTCCGGCGCCCGCCACCGCGCACAGATCGGCGTCGTCGCCGGAATTCACCCGGACCCAGATGCGTTCGCGGCTCGTCGCGGGGAGTGTGGCCAGCCATGCCGACACCAGTTCACGGGCGCGGACCTTCTCCCCTGCCGGGACGGAGTCCTCGAGGTCCAGCAGAACCACATCGGCAGGTCCGGCCAACGCCTTGTCGAACAGCGCCGGACGGTTGCCCGGAACATAGAGCGCCGATCTCATCAACTACCCCTCGCACCGGCTCGGGAATCGCCGTACTATTCCCTTGGAAGAAACACCGTTTCGGTGAATGAAACATAGCGGTCTCGGCCCGGAGCTGTCCACCCGTTGGGTTTCTCAGGAACCCCCTCGCGGTCGGCTCACCGCGCCGAAACCGGCTGCCCGGCACAGGGAGTCGCGATGGCCTTTCGAACTTCGGCCCTCACCGTCATGGCCGCGGCATGCGTCGCCGTCCTCGGATTCGCCCCAGCGGCCGCCGACTCGCCAGGTTTGCCGGGGACGATCGCGCTGCCGTGCGCCGGGACGACCCTCGAGCAACATGCCGACTGGTATCTGCCCACCGGCGCACCGCGCGGACTGGTGTGGTTGCAGCACGGATTCGCCCGCGCCGACGGCAATGTCGCCGCGCTCGCCGCTCGTCTGGCCGGTGCCGGCAACCTCGTCTTCGCGCCGAGCCTGCCGTTCATGAACCTGTCGGGCTGCACGCTGCAGAACCTCGGCGACAATACGGTGTTCCTGGATCAGGTGGCCCGATTGTTCGCTACCGCGAACGATCCCACCGGCCCACTGGCCACCGCCCTCGCCACCGCCGCCGCGCAGGCCGGCGTCACCGCACCCGCCCTGCCGCGGCAGTTCGTGTTCATCGGCCATTCGGCCGGGGCCGAGGCGGTCGAGTACGTCGCCCACCGCCTGCACGCCGGCGCTGCGCAGGCCTGGCCGAATCTGCGCGGACTGATCCTGCTGGATCCGGTGAAATCCTTCCTCGGCACCAACACCGACACCGCTCTGGCCGATCTCGCCCCTACCGCCCTGCCGATTCTCACGATCTCCGGCCCACCCGGTCTGTGCAACAACTTCGCCAGCGGCACAGCGGCCCTTCAGACGCACCTGCACCGGCCGTTCGTCGGCATTCGCCTCACCTCCGGCGAACACACCGACGCCGAAGGACCTTCCAGCGATGGATTGGGCGAATTATTCTGCGGCACACCGCAGCCCGCCAACTGGGCCATGCTCGAACGAACCACCACGACATGGACCCGCGCCTACTTCACCGGCACCACCGACTATTCGGTGACCTCGCCGGCCACCGCTGTCCACCTCGAGACCCTCGCGGGGGCGTAGCGGCCACGGGTCACCGCCGCCGCTCGACCACGCGCGGGCGTCGGCATCATCGACCAGGAGTACCGAATCGGATCGCCCGCGAGGCGGTCATCGACGCCGGATCAGGCCCGTTCGAGATAGAAGTAGGCGTAGCGGCCGTCGTCGAGGGCGTATTTGCCGTCCATGATGCCCATCACGGCGTCGTCGTCGATCTTCTTGAAATGGTCGTGCACGGGCTGCCCGTCGAACACCATCGTCGCGGTGACCTCGCCGCGAAATTCCTCCATCCAGAGGCTGCCCTCGCCGTTGTCGGTGTTCGAGTATTTGTTGCCGTCGGCGTCCAGACAGACCAGCGGCTTCACATCGGTGGCCGAATCGAACGTCTTGCCGAACCAGTTGATGAGGGCCAGCGTTCCGTTCTCCCGGTGGCCGGTGTCGAACTCGCCGCCCTGCCATTCACCGATCATGAAATCGATGGTCGCGGGCTCCAGCGTGGCCCAGAACTCGTCGAGATCGGCGTCCGGGATGAACGAACGCTCCGGTCCGCTGACGAGACGGCGCCCGGCGCGTTCCTTCAGTTCGGTGAATGTCTTGCGAGCCGATTCGTCGCTCACGATGCTCTCCAATCCGACGGCGGAGGCTTGTGAATACGGTACCGCCAAGCGACCGGGCAAGCTATGGGCAAACCTGCGGTCGAAGTGTCCGCCACGATCGTGTGGAGGCGAACACGACCGGACCCGGGGACCCCACCGCCGATCGAGGCGACGTGTGATGGTGGGATACCGATCATGACCGGCTCGTGGTGGTGGGATCTGCTGATCGCGGTCGCGGCCGCGCTCATCGTGTGCTGGTTTGCGCTGATCACGGCGCTGATCATCGTCCGGCCGCGGGGCAACCTGCTGCGGGAAGCCCTGCGGATCCTGCCCGACACCCTGCGCCTGATCCGCCGCCTGGCCGCCGACCGCTCCCTGCCACGCGGCGTCCGGATCCGGCTCTGGCTGGTGCTGGCCTACCTCGCCTCACCCCTGGACCTGATCCCCGACATCATCCCCGTCATCGGATACGCCGACGACGCCATCATCGTCACCGCGGTCCTGCGCAGCGTCGTCCGCGCCGCCGGCCCGGAGGCGGTCCGCGCCCATTGGCCCGGCACCGACGACGGTTATACCGCCCTCGCCCGGCTCACAGGGCTGCCGGTGCGATAGTCGTCATCGGCGCCGCGCCCGCAGAGCCGCTTCGCGGTCGATGACGATCTGCTTGCGGCGTTGCGTCATCGCTTCGGCGGGTGAGGCGGTGCCGACGATCGCGTCGAAGACGGCGCGGGCGTCCTCGAGCGCGTCGCGGGCGCCCACTCCGGCGGCCGGAGTGATCGCGTGGTCGGCGTCACCGATGAGGATGACCGAATCCTGCGGTGCGCGTGCATCTTCCAGGGGGACGTTGCGGGCGTTGCTGACGTGCACCTGTTCCGTCCGCGACAGGAAGGCCGACACCAGCGCCCGGCTGGAAGGTGTTGCGGCCAGGACGGTTTCGGCCCACTCGTCGACCGGTCGCATCCCGATATCGTCGCGGGTGCCGGGGAGCGGATCGCGCGGGATCCGCACGAACCACAGGGCTGCCGGATCCTCGGGACGCCAGATGTGGCCGAAAGTACTTCCGGCACTGCCGGCTTCGGCGACCTCGGCGTAGAAGTGGAGGACTGCGGGGGTGGTGGGCGGTGGCGGATCCAGTGGCGTGCCGGTCATTCCGTACAGCACGACGTCACCGGCGTAGACGGGAGTGCGAGCGGGTTCCAGCGCGGCGCGGACGACGGAGTCGATACCGTCGGCGCCGATCAGCAGTCCCTCGGCGGCGAGGACTTCGGAGCCGCGCCGGATCGTGTGGTTGTCCTCGCCCACGGTCACGCCGGTGATCGGCTCGCCGTAGCGCAGCTCGGCGCCCGAGCCCGCGACGAACTCCGACAGCACGCCCATGAGGTTGCGGCGCAACCAGAAACGATGACCGCGACTGGGCATTGCGCTGCGCCGTCCGCGGCTGTCCTCGTAGTCGAGACCCGCCAGCGGATACGAAACCTCGTGCAGCGCCGAACGATCGACGCCCATCGCCGCCATCGCGTCGTGCCCGCGCCCGTCGATGAACAGAAACGCCCCGGCTCCGGGCCCCGGGCGCTGTTGTTCGTAGACCGCTACCCGATGCCCTCGCCGGGCGAGACCACCGGCCAGGCAACTGCCCGCGATCCCACCACCGATAACGCTCACCATGTCCTGCGACCTCCTGGCGTTGTCGTGCCGGCGGCCACCCACCGGGAGAGGCACGTGTCCAGAGTGCCACGCCCACGCGGACATTCGCGTCGTCTCCCCTGGGGTGAGGTGCTCAGCTGGGCGGAATTCGCTTCAAACTACCCACGCTGAGCGATCCGTTGCCCCCGGTTCGCAACGCCGCCTCCGCCGCACGGACGTAGCCGGCAGGGTCTTTGTCGACGGGCACGACACCGGCGTAGTTGCGCGCCTCGTACGCGGCGAAGGCCACCGCAAGGTGATGACGGCGCTGCAACCCGGCCAGGCGCCGGAAGTCGGTGAGCCCCTCACGCTCTTCCTCGGCCATATGATCGCTGTTGGCCAGATTCGCCGCCGCGACCGCCGCGTACCACTCGTCGGTGCCGACCTGGTGCCGTCCTACTTCGGCGACCGCGTCCCTGATCTCGTTGTGGTCACCGATCGCGTCGAGCGTCTCGTCCTCCGTCCCGCTCGCCCGCCGAGCCGCGATCCCCACCTCCAGCAGCGCCGGATAGAAAATCTCCTCCTCGGCCTGCGCATGCAATTCGAGAAACGCCGCCAACCTGTCCCAGATCACCCCCAAGGCACCGGTGTCCCCCCGATCGATCTGCTCCAGAATCGCGAACAACCGCCGCTGCTCGTGATGGTCATCGAGGATCAACTGGGTGATATCCACATTTCCTCCCTGACGCCGCATCGCTGGTAAGCACGGAACTCGACGGCCGCCCGGTCAGCCGGAACCTCCTGGGAACCTGACGACAATGTACTACCGAGTCCCGATCGGAGGCTGCGGCCTGGTTCAACCGTCCGAGGCATTCCGCACGAGGAGCGCCGAATGTGATTCAATTCCCGGCACTGCGCGCTCAAACGAAAATATCCGGGGGAACGTGACCGACGTGTCACCGCTGTCTGCCGAACACTCCACCGCCAACGGCGTCTACTGCAACTACTGCGGCGCCACACCGGCGGCCACCGTGAACCTTCGCGCCCACCGCGGCCTGCTCATCGTCATGCAATTCCGCAAGGCGTCCGGCCCGTTCTGCCGCGACTGCGGCCTGGCGACCTTCCGGCGGATGCCGGCGAAAGTCTGTGGCAGGGCGGGTGGGGCATCGTGTCCTTCATCGCCAACCCGCTCACCATCCTGTGGAACCTGTACTGCCGCTACGAGATCGGCCAACTGCCGCCGCCGATTCCCGGCAGCCCGTACCAGCCGATGGATCCCGGTAAGCCGCTCTATCGTCGGCCGCAGATCCTCGCCGTTCTGCTGCCGTTCCTCGCGATTGCCGGCATCATCGCCGCCGCCGGATCCGACCCGAACACGAAGCATTCGTCGTACTCGACCACCGGTCCCCTCAGCGACACCTATCCGAGCACCATCCGTACACCGATCCCGTCCACCACTTTCACTGCGGGCCAATGTGTCTGGAACACGCACCAGCTCAACGGCGGACAAGACGACGACAACACCAACGTTCAGGTCCTGCCCTGCGACGATCCGCGCGCCCAGGCAACCGTCCTCGGCACCCTGTCGCGCCCGGCGCCCACTCCGGGGTTCCCCAGGCGCCGGGTTCCACCGACTCCGAATCCGCCGAGCCCCTTTGCGGCAGCGCGTATCCCGACTCGGACGCGTACTACACCGAGACCCGCAACACCTACAACCTACAAACCACCCTCGTCGTCTGCCTGCGCACTAAATAGCTCCGCTCGCGCACGAGCTCAGGAAAGTTCGATCACCCCAGCCCGACGAGATCGGCTGAGGCGGACCACAGTTCGTCGATGAGGTGGCGGTTGTGGGCTTGGGGCGACTCGGGGCCTTTTGCTCGGTGGCGGTGGAAGTAGACGCCGTTGATTTCCGGGTCGGCGCCGCGGCGGGCCAGCTCGATCAGGGGTTCGGCGCCGCGGGCGGGAGTGATGGTGCCTACGTGGCGCAGCGGGGTGCGGTAGAGGAGGCCGACGGCGCGGGAGTCGCGGCCGAAGCTCGAGGCCACGGGGCCGGGATGGACTGCGGCGGAAACGATTCCGTCCGATGTCCAGCGCTGCGCGATACCACGGGTGAACATGATGTTCATCAGCTTGCTCGACCCGTAGGCGCGCCATCCGAAGGCGCGGCGGCGCCGGTAGTCGAGGTCGGAGATGTCGACGCGTCCGAACAGGTTGCCGACGCTCGCGGTGTTCAGCACGAGCGCACCGTGGGCGGCGAGTTTGTCGTGCAGCAGATTGGTGAGCAGGAACGGTGCCAAGTGGTTGATCTGGAAGTTGGGTTCGTGCCCGTCGACGGTCCGCTGCTGCGGCTCGAAGAGGCCGCCCGCGTTGTTGAGCAGCACGTCGATCGCGCCGGCATGTTCGCCGATCTGCTCGGCGAGACCGCGCACATCGTCGAGGACGGCGAAATCGGCCGTGAAGGCGGTCGCACCGGTGTCGGCGGTCACGGCGGCGAGTTTCTGTGCCGACCTGCCGACGATGACGAGGTCGACCTCGGGCGCGGCCAGCGCCCGCGCGGTCACCGCTCCGATGCCGTCGCTGGCACCGGTAATGACGATCGTGCGTCGCGGGTTCGAGGCTGATCGGCTCTCTGTCACCAGGGTCTCCAGTCGGTGAGTGCGTGGGGTACAGCCGCGCGAGCTGCATTGATTGTGGTGCCGTTGGACGCTCGTGGTCGGCGCCCGCCTTCGATATGTCACCAGCTTACGATTCGGCCGATGCCATGGTGCGGCAGCCGAGGTCGGCGATCACCGACGGCGTCCGACTGCGGTCATCCTCGCGCCCGCGGGCGCGCGGTCATCGTGCGCCCTCCAGCTCGCAGATGACTACCGGGATCTCCCGCGTGGTCCGCGTCTGGTAGTTCGCGTAGCCCCGGTAGGCCTCGGTGATCTGTGGCCACAGCCGCGCCCGTTCCTCCGCATTCGCGGTGCGGGCGTGGATCTTCCGGCGCTGTCCGTCGATCACGAGTTCGGCATCGGGATGCGCCTGCAGGTTGCGGTACCAGTCGGGATGGCGGTCGTCGCCGCCTTTGGACGCCACCAGTATCACCCGGTTTTCGTCGTGCACCGGCGCGGTCAGGTAGCACGATCGCGGCTGACCGGATTTGCGGCCGATGGTGTGCAATTCGACCACCGGCATACCGAATGGCTCGGCCAGTAGCCGATTTCCGCTGACCGCGAGCACCAGCCGGTGCGCGATGTTCATCATCTTGGCCCCGGCGTCTTTCACCGTGTTCTTGTTCACCACGTGCCCCTTGTCGGATTTCTCGCCGCTGCGGTCCGCTTGACACCTGAGCGAGTAAGCGGCGCATACATTAGCAGATATGTGGACGACGTCAACATATGAAGGTTCGGCCGGAAGTTCGGGCATCACCCGGCAGCCAGAACGGCGCGCACCGCCGAGTTCACCGTGGCCGCAACGACTTCCGGCGACGACGCGTCGAGCTTGCCATCGAGGTGCAAGAAGGCCAGGCCGTGTACCAGCGCCCACACCGCGGTCGCCGTGACATCCGGATCGGTGCGCGGAAATGCTTGCCGCACAATGCCGTCGACGAATTTTTCGATCACCTCGGCCGCAGCCCGCTCGGCATCGGCCGAACCACAGGGCTCGGCGAACATCACCCGGAACATGCCCGGCCGCGTCAGAGCGAATCGCACGTAGGCGTTGGCCACGGCCGCCAACCCGTCGGGCGTCTCCGGCTCGGGATGCGCCGCGGCCAGTTGCCCGGCCAGATCTCCGTATCCAACGGCGGCCACCGCCGACAGCAGCGCCTCACGGTCGGCGAAATGCCGATAGGGCGCCGCCGTGGAGACACCCGCCCGCCGCGCGGCCGCCCGCAGCGACAGCTCGGGCGCACCGCTCTCCTCCAGCAGTTCCACCGCCGCGCGGACCAACGCGTTGGGCAGGTCTCCATGGTGATACGACGCACTCGACAGTGCCATATCCCCACCTTCCATTGTTGACGCCGCTTACATCTTCCTCTATGTTAGCACTGTCCACACAATGTGAACGCCGCAAACATACCCAGGAAGGAGGCCGCCGTGCCCAGCGCTTCGACACGAGACACGCTGTTCTCGCCGGTGGAACTACGGTCCGGCCAGGTACTGCGCAACCGCATCGCGAAGGCCGCCATGGAGGAGGGACTGGCCGGGCGGGCACAGCTGCCCGACGATCGGCTGATCGCGCTGTACCGGCGGTGGGGCGCCGGCGGCGCCGGCCTGCTGATCACCGGCAACGTAATGGTGCATGCCGAGGCGCTGACCGGACCCGGCGGCATCGTCCTGGACGCGGATTCCCCACTCGAGCCGTTCGCCGCCTGGGCCGAGGCCGGAAAGGCCGCCGGGGCCGCGATATGGATGCAGATCAGCCACCCCGGTCGCCAAATTCAGGCGAATATGCCGGGAGTCGTCTGGGGCCCTTCCGATATCGCCGTCGACGTGGGCCGGCATTCCAAGCGGTTCGGCCGCCCGGTCGCCATGACCGCCGAGCAGATCCGTGACACCGTCACCCGCTTCGCCACCACCGCCGAGCGGGCCGAAATCGCGGGCTTCGACGGCGTGGAAATCCATGCCGCACACGGATATCTGCTGTCGCAGTTCCTGTCTCCGCTGGTGAACAACCGCACCGATGAATGGGGCGGTTCCCTCGCCAACCGCGCGCGCCTGCTCCTGGACATCGTGCGCGCCACCCGTGCGGTGGTGTCACCCGAATTCGCGGTGGCCGTGAAACTGAACTCCGCCGACTTCCAGCGCGGCGGATTCGACGCCGACGACGCGCGCAAGGTCATCGGCATGCTGGCAGGCCTCGGAGTGGATCTGGTGGAGGTGTCGGGCGGTAGTTACGAAAGCCCCGCCATGTCCGGGCGGCCCACCGATGGCCGCACGGCGGCGCGGGAGGCCTACTTCCTGGAGTTGGCCGCCGAACTGGCCGAGACCAGCCCGATTCCGCTGATGTTGACCGGCGGCATCACACGCAGCGACACCGCCGAGCGCGTGCTCGCGAAGAATGTCGCCGTCGTCGGCATGGGCACCGCCCTCGCCGTCACCCCGGATCTGCCCAACCGCTGGCGCGAGGGAGTGGGCGCGGCCGGCGCGTTGAAGCCGGTGACCTGGTCGGACAAACCACTCGCCTCGCTGGCGCAGATGGCGCAGGTCCGCTACCAGATGCGGCGCATGGCCGCCGGAAAGGACCCGGCCCTCGGTGTCCATCCCGCGCTGGCCCTCGCCGCCGATCAGCGAGCGAAGTCGCGTGCGCTGCGCCGCTACTCACGATGGCTGGCGTCGACGCGGCGCGAACGAGCCACGTCACCGGCCTCCCGGCTCGCGACGCGGTAACCCCCGACCATCCGCCCTCGGCGAGCCCGGCTCGTCGTCGACACCTCGAAGGAATCATGTCCACGAGTACGACAGCGCCGCAGCACAATCCGGCCGACACCGTCCCACACTCCCATGTCGCGATCATCGGCAGCGGTTTCGGCGGCATCGCGACCGCGGTGCGGTTGCACCGCGCGGGATTCTCCGACTTCGTGATGCTCGAACGCGCCGGCGAGGTCGGCGGGGTGTGGCGCGACAACGACTACCCCGGCGCCGCCGTCGACGTGCAGAGCAATCTGTACTCGTTCTCCTTCGCACCGAACCCGGACTGGCGCAACACTTTTGCCACCCAGCCCGAGTTGTTCGAGTACCTGAGAAACGTCACCGGTTCGCAGGGGCTGCGCTCCCGCCTGAGACTCGGCTGTACGGTCGAACGCCTGGAATGGGATCCGACCGCCTACCTGTGGCGCATCGACACCACTGTGGGTCCGCGGACAGCCACCCACGTGGTGCTGGCGACCGGCGCGCTCGCCGATCCGCTGCTGCCCGCGATTCCCGGGATCGACCGATTCGAAGGTGTGAGTTTCCATTCCGCGCGCTGGAATCACGACTACGACCTGACCGGCAAACGCGTCGCGGTCATCGGCACCGGCCCCTCGGCCGTCCAGTTCGTTCCCGCCATTGCGCCCGACGTCGCACGGCTGACCGTCTTCCAGCGCACTCCCGCCTGGGTGGTCCCCCGCCACGACCGCCCGACCACCGCGCTGACCCGTGCCGTGTATCGCCGAATTCCGGCACTGCAACGGCTCGAGCGCCTGCGGGTGTATCTGCGTCGCGAATGGCAGGTGGTCGCTTTCCGCAACCCCGCGCTGATGGCATTGCCCGAACGCGGCGCCCGGCGCCACCTCGAGTCCCAGGTCGCCGACGAGCAGTTGCGGGAACAGCTGCTTCCCGACTTCCGGCTGGGCTGCAAGCGTGTGCTGATCTCCGACGACTATCTGCGCGCACTCGACCGGCCCAACGTCACCGTGAACACCCACGGGATCAGTTCGATCACCGAGACCGGCCTGATCGACAACACCGGTACCCAGCACGAGGTCGACGCCATTATCTACGGCACCGGCTTCCGCACCTCGCACCTGCCGCTGACCGACCGGACCTACGGTCCCGACGGCCGGACCATGGCGCAAGTGTGGGACGGCAACCCGACGGCCTATCTCGGCACCTCAGTCTCCGGATTTCCGAACATGTATCTCATCCACGGCCCGAACATCGGCCTCGGCCACACCTCGGTGGTCCACATGTTCGAATCCCAGGCCAACTACATCGCCGGCGCGCTCGGCTACGCCCGCGACCACGACCTCGACGCCATCGAACCCACCGCCGCCGCCCAGCAGGCATTCACCGAGGACGTCGAGCGGCTCGGCGAGGGCTCGGTGTGGACCGCCGGTGGCTGCACGAGCTGGTACCTCAACGACAACGGCCGCAACACCAACATCTGGCCCGGATCGACGTTCGACTTCCGCCGCCGGACGCTGCGCTTCGATCCCACCCGTCATCTCCTGCATCGCCGCACCCGGGAGGTGGTGGTGGCATGAGCGCCGGGGCATTGGTCACCGGAACGCCCGGCGCCCCCACGGTCGTCCTGATCCACGGCCTCGCGAGCTCGTACCGAGTGTGGGACCGGGTCGTGCCGATGCTTGCGGATCGGGCGAATATCGTTGCCGTGCAGCTAGATTCGTCGGGCAGCATCGAAGACGACGCCGACGACACAGCTCGGTTGCTCGGCTCGCCGTCGATCGTGGTCGGCCACTCGCGCGGCGGGCTGGTCGCCACCGCCCTGGCTGAACGTCGCCCCGATCTGGTCTCGGAGCTGATACTGCTGTGCCCACCCTGGTCGCGGGCGAGCCGGAAGTCCGCACGCGGACCGGCCGAACGGGCCCTGACGCTGCCCGGCATCGGAGATCTGTTGTGGGCCTCGGCCTCCGAGGAACGGCAACGCGACGCACAGCGCAGTGCATTCGCCCCGGGCACCCCGATACCGGACCGGTTCGTCACCGATGCGCGCACACGCGGGCGGCGCAACTTCGCCACCAGCACGCGCGCCATCGACACCTACCTCGCCGAGATGGCGCTGCCGGATCGGCTGGCCCGGCTGCCACAACCGGCCCGATTGGCCTTCGGCGAACTCGACGCACGGATTCGAGCGCCTACCGTGGAATTCGACAGGTCGCTGTGGACAACGCTTCGAGCGGTCGGACATACCCCGCCGTGGGAGGCACCGGACGCCGTCGCGGACCTGATCACCCGATCGCTGCGAGCGACGGCGCCCTAGCCGTCGCATAAACTCTTCACAACTACAGGAGGTAAGCGAAAATGCCGAAAGTCCTGTTCGTCATCTCTGCCGCCGACCGCTGGACATTGAACGACGGCGAAATACACCCCTCGGGTTTTTGGGCCGAAGAGGTGGCGGTGCCGCACCGCATCTTCTCCGAGGCGGGCTGGGACATCACCATCGCGACCCCGGGCGGAAAAGCCCCGACACTCGATCGACTCAGTCTCGGAATCGCCGGCGGCCTGCCCTGGAAACGCCGCGAGGTGCAGCAGTATCTCGACCGCATCGACAGCGTCCTCGCCCATCCGGTCGCGCTGGACACCGTCGACCCGGATGCCTTCGACGTCGTGTTCTACCCCGGCGGCCACGGTCCGATGGAAGACCTGGCCTACGACGCGACCTCCGGGGCGCTGCTCACCGAGCGGCTCGCCTCCGGCAAACCCCTCGCCCTGCTCTGCCATGCCCCGGCCGCCATCCTGGCGGCGACCCCACCCGACGGGAAGTCACCCTTCGCCGGCTACCGGATGACCGGACTGTCCAACCGCGAGGAACTGCTGAACCGGTTCGCGAAGAAGGCGCCCTGGCTGCTCGAGGACAAATTGAAGGAGACAGGAGTCGAATATTCCAAGGCCCTGCTTCCGTTGCGCCCACACGTAGTCGTCGATCGGAATCTGTACACCGGCCAGAATCCCCAATCGTCGGAGAAACTGGCGCAGCGATTGCTCGCCGACGTCGGCGCCTCGGCGTAAAGGACGAAATTTCAGCGAAGTCGTGGAATATCGAGGATCGCCGACACCGCCGCTCGCACCCGCGCGTCGACGACCTTCTCGGAGGAGGCGTCGAGCTTCCCATCGAGGTGCAGGAAGGCCAAGCCGTGCACCAACGCCCACATCGCGGTCGCGGTGGGCTCCGGGTCGGCGTCCGGAAAGATCTGCCGCACAAGGGATTCCAGGTAGTCGTGGATGGCCTCCACCGCGGCGACCCGCTCCGGGCTGGTCGCATCGCAGGACTCGGTGAACATCACCCGGAACATCCCGGGCCGGGTCAGCGCGAACCGAACATAAGCGACCGCGATATCGCCGAGGCTGCCGGTGCCCACCTGCTCCGGGTGCACGGCGGCCAGATGCGCGGCCAGATCGCGGTACCCCACCGCCGCGACCGCCGACAACAGGGCATCACGGTCGGCGAAATGGCGATAGGGCGCGGCGGTGGACACGCCGGCCCGCCGCGCAGCACCACGCAGCGACAGCTCCGACGCCCCACCCTCCTCGAGCAGCTCGATCGCCGCACGCACCAGCGCATTGGGCAGATCACCATGGTGATATGGCGTCGCCGACGTTGCCATCACAACCAACCTCAACAGGTATCAGTCACCGATTTCCAGAACCTCCACACTAGCGGCGGTAGGCGTACGCGCTGTCGAGCACCGGTGCGCGCGGGTCGTCCGCTCAACCGGCCGCCGCCCCTCCCCACCGGACGGCCGTGCAAATGCGTGGTCGCGGCGCCGGCTATGGCCGGATACCGCGATCGGAGAAGACCTGCCGGGCATCGACCGGCCGGACCTCCTATCGGATTGCGTTGCCAGGCACGAGCGATAGCCTGCACAGCGGACGCTGACCGACCGTACCGGCGTGCTGTGGCGCCGACGGTGCTGTGCGGCGATAAGCCGAGCCGCACCGCCGCCGTGAAACCGGGGCGCCGTTCACGCTCGCCGACACCGTAATGCGCTGAGCAGCACCGAAACCCGGATCCCTCTGCGGCGGTGACGTCGTTACTTTCATCCGTTCGAGCCACGCCGAGCGATCAACTTTCTACGTTGCTGTCAGCGTATGGACCGACCACGCCGCCGACCCGAGTAGACCGCTACTCGAATTCCGCTGTTGCCGCCCGCAGTCCGCCGCGCGGCACCGAATCAGGCTGCGTCACATGCCCTCTGCTCGCCCTACTGTCGGCTCCACTGCCCCACACCCCGACGATCGGCCCAGACCATCCGGGCTGTTCTTTCGGCCGCAGCCGACCGTGTCAACGAGTGGAAGAAACGGCGAATTTTAATAAATAGATGCGCATATGGCAGTAGACAGATAGATATGCCGGACAGGCGTAGCCAGTCCCCGCCCCGGCCACCCACTACCGCACTGTCCCGATCCTGGCGAGGAGGGCGGGGAGTTTGGAGGCGGCCATGAGTGCGCGGAACTGCCAGCTGTCATCGCGAGGCAGGACGCCGCCGCGCTGCGTGGCGTCGAGGAAGTCGTAGAGGGTTTCGCCTTCTTCCATGAGTCCGTCGGCGTTGAAGTGGTAGCGGTCGACCGCAGGGCATTGGATGAAGCGTCCGTTGCCGTAGATCACGGGTGCGGATTCGTCGTACGGGTACAGGCGCAGCGGGCCGGTCCAGTGCCCGCTGCCGATGTAGCGGATCACGATGCGCACCGCGCCTTCCGGCGTCACGTCCAGATACACCTGGTTGGGCAGCGGGTCGTAGCGCCAGTCCGGGATGGCGTCGAAGAAGGCGAAGTTGTATTTCACGAATTCGTCGATACCGACGATGGTGCGCCCGAAGGTCGTGACGTCGGTGTAGCGGATGTCGGGTGCGTAGAGCTCGTGGTTGAGGCTCATATCCCGGACCAGAAAGCTCCACCAGTACTTCTTGGCCCATTCCATGACCCAGCTCAGATCGACGCCGAGCTTGCCGTAGAGCTCCAGTTTGCGTTCGAACTCACCGAACCACTCGAGGGTGCCGGCCTGCAGTTCGGCTTCGGGGATCGCCCGAATCGGTACGGCGCGATTGGAATTCAGGAATTCCGGTACCGGTTTCGACAACCGCGGCTGCCGCAGCGCCTGCTGGAACTGTTCCTCGTCGAACATGAGCGACCCCTTCACACGATCGGCGCGACCGGCCACGGTACCGATGCTGCGCGCCTCGAGGTGAATCATATGATTCATGTAGAATCAGGTGATGTCAATGAGATGTGCGGTGGGGATGCGAGGATGACCGGCGTGAGCACCGCACCCAAACTCTGGCGAGGCCAGACGCTGCAGGACCGGTCCGGCGAACGCCGTGAGCAGTTGCTGGAGTGCGCTTTCGATCTGCTCGGGACAGCGGGAGCCGGGGCGGTCACGATGCGGGCGGTGACGCGACAGGCGAATCTGAGCCCGCGCTATTTCTACGAAAGTTTCGAAGGCCGCGAAGCACTGATCCTGGCCGTCTACGACCGGGTGGAAGCGGCGTTGCGCGAGCGGCTGTCGGTGATCGCCGCGGGCACCGACCCGTATACGGCGATCCGGTCGGCGCTGCAAACCTGCGCCGATTTCTTCGACGAGGACCCGCGGCGGGCGCGGGTGCTGCTGCGTGAACCGTTGGCCGACGACGATTTACGGGCGCACATCACCCGCCGCACCCCGGCGGTGATCCGGGCTCTGGCTCCCCTGTCGGGCGACAGCGCCGGGGATCTGTTCGCCAGCAGCGACGCCACGCTCGCCACCATCGGCACCGCGCTCGCCGGAGCGTTGACGTCGGTGTATCTGGAATGGACCGACGGGCACCTCACCATCGAGCGCGACCGGCTCGTCGACACCTGCACCGGCATCGTCGCCGCGCTACTCGGACTCGCGCTCGGCCCACGAACTCACTGAGCCGGCGGCCTCGTCGATCCGAGATGCCGGGTCAGGAACCTTTGGGCAACGTGCGTGCGAGCGCACGCACCGTGGTCTGTAGTCGTTCCGGCGGGAATCGGCCAGGATCGGAAATGACCATGCGGCCGAGGGTTTCGATGAAGCCGAGCATGACGTAACCCACGAGTTCGGGGTCGGCGTTGGCGGGCCCTCCGCGCAGCTCGATACCGGTTTCGAGGAGCTGGATCAGCCGCCCGACGATCTTCTCGCGCGCAGCCGACAACAGTTCGGTGTAATCGGCGGGCGCTCCGTCCGCGTGGGTCAGGATCAGCCGCCAGCGCACCGGGTCCGATTCCACGGCACGCAAGAAGGCCATGACCGAATCGGCATAGGCCGTATCGGGGTCGATCTCGCGAAGGTTGTCGGGCAACGTGTCCATCACCTGGCGGATACCGCGCGCATGCTCGCGATGCAGAAGGCCGGCGACGAGTTCGGGTGCGGTGGGATAGACCGCGTAGAGCACCGGCTTGGCGACACCGGCCTGCTTGGCCACCGCCTGCATCGTCAGTCCGGACAGTCCGTCCCGGCCGACCACCTGGAATGCGGCATCGAGCAACTGCTCCCGGCGCTCGGGCAGCGGGAGCCGCGGACCGTTGCGTCTACCGGTCTTTCCCCCGGGCTGCCGGGGGGAGACCTGCCACACACCGGGGAGTTTCTCTTCGATGGCCACCCACGAATCCTCTCAAACGCCAGCGCGGTCGCGAACCCCCTTGCTAACGTCTCACCTCATTACTACGCATCCGTAGAAATAACTCTACTTGAGCGTAATTAACCCTCGCCTACGTGCTCGTAGCGAGGCGTGTTTTCCGACGGACCGATGAAGGGATGCAGATGTCAGCGCAGGGCACGCACGGGAGGGTGCGTTCGGGCGCAGCAGGGGCGGCTTCCGACCGTCGACGCGTCATCGGATTCGGCGTCGGCTACTGGCGCGACCACCCGCAGCGCTCGGTGGAGACCGCCGGCCGACAGGTCTCGATGACCGGGCACGCAACTCTCGCACTGGTCACCGCGGTGTTCCGGCGGCGATTTCCGTGGCGGGAGTTCATCAAGCAGTGCGCCTTCATGGCGAGTGTGTCGGCCACCCCGACACTGCTGGTCGCGGTGCCGATCGCGGTGGTCGTCTCCATCCAGGTCGGATCGCTGGTGAGCCAGGTCGGCGCCACGACGTTCATCGGCGCGGTGAACGGGCTGGGCATCATTCGCCAGGGCGCTCCCCTGGTGACCTCGCTGATGATCGCGGGCGCCGTCGGGTCAGCCATCTGCGCCGACCTCGGTTCCCGCACGATCCGGGAGGAAATCGACGCCATGACCGTGATGGGCGTCGACCCGATCCGGCGCCTGGTCGCACCCCGACTCGCGGCCGCCGTTCTGGTCAGCACCCTGTTGTGCGGATTGGTGATCTTCGTCGGTTTCGCGACCGGTTACGCCTTCAACGTCTACATGCAGGCGGGTACACCCGGCTCCTATATCCGCACCTTCGCCTCGTTCGCGGTCGCCACCGATCTGGTGGTGGCCATGCTCAAGGCCGCGATCTTCGGTGCGCTGGCGGCGATCATCGCTTGCGACACCGGATTACATACCCGCGGCGGACCGGCCGGAGTGGCCGACTCCGTGAACTCGGCGGTGGTGAACTCCGCCATTGTCCTGTTCGGCATCAACATCCTCATCACCCAGATCTACAACACCCTCTACCCCTCGAAGGTGTTGTGACATGGCCGTCTACGTCCCACCGCTGCTACGTCCGCTGCGTCGGGCCGCGGTCGCTGTGCGCGTTCCCGTCGGCCTGCACGTCCGCCTCGGACACCAAGGGCTGGTCTTCGTCGAGGCGCTGGCCGCCGTTCCGTTCGTGCTCCGTCATTACCGAAAAGAGTTGCTGCGCCTCATCACCGACGTCACGTGGGGAAACGGCTCTCTGGTGGTCGGCGGAGGCACCGTGGGCGTGATCGTGATCCTGTGCGGATTCGGCGGCATCACCGTCGGCATGGAGGCCCACAGCGCGCTCGATCTGCTGACGATGAGCCCGCTCACCGGTGCGATATCCGGTTTCGCGACCACCCGCGAACTGGCCCCGCTGCTGGCGACGATCGCATTCGGCGCCCAAGCCGGCTGCCGATTCACCGCACAACTCGGTTCGATGCGGATCTCGGAGGAGATCGACGCGCTGGAATCGATTGCGATCAGGCCGCTTCCGTATCTGATCACCACTCGGATGCTGGCCGCGGCGGTCGCCATCGTTCCGCTCTACACCGTCGGCCTGGCGATCGCGTATGTGAGCACACGGCTGGCCGTAATGCTCCTGGGCGGAACAACTCTGGGCACCTATGACCACTACTTCCATCAATTCCTCGACCCGGTCGACATCCTCTACTCGGTGCTGAAAATCGTCACGTTCGTGGTGATCGCGTCCTTCATCCAGTGCTACTACGGTTTCGTCGCCGCCGGCGGGCCCGAGGGGGTGGGCGTGGCAGCCGGTCGCGCGATCAAGGTGACCATCATCGTGGTCGTCTTCGCCAATCTTCTTCTCACCTTGGCGATCTGGGGTATCGACCCCGGCATCCGGATCTCGGGCTAGGAGTCGCGATGATCATCGATCCGAGTGGCCGCGGCCCCGGAGTACTGCGACTGGGCGCCATCGGCGTCACCATGGTCGGCGCCCTGGCAGCGGGCATATATCTGCTGGGCCTGCGCTATACCGGCGCATTCGCCGATACGGTCGCGGTCACCGCCGAGATGACGAGCACGGGCGACGGTATGCCACCGCACGCCGATGTGAAGTTCCGCGGCATGATCGTGGGCTCCGTCGCCGACGTTGACATCGCCGCCAAGGGTCAGCGTCAGCTGGTTCGCCTGCACTTGAAACCTTCGGTGGCTCAGCGTATTCCAGCGACCGTGACCGCACGGGTGGTTCCGGCGAACCTGTTCGGCGTCACCGCTCTCGAACTGGTCGACAACGGGCTGGCCCGCGACGGTCTGCGCGCCGGCACAACGATCCGCCAGGACACGAGCGCGGCCACCGCCCAGCTACAGGCCACCCTGACCACACTGCGAACCGTCCTGGACGCGATCCAGCCGCAGAGGTTGGCCCGTGTCCTGGGAACCCTCGCCGAGGCGCTGGATGCCGGCGCCCGCGTCCCCGGCTCGACCATCGAACGACTCGATACCTGGACCACACAGGTACGAGCGATCCCGGGGATCGGAGACATGCTGGGCGACCTCGGCGCGGCCGCCACGGCGGTGAACCGCTCGGCGCCGGAGCTGATCGAGGCGCTCGGCGACTCGGTGACCGCGGCGCGCACCTTGACCGAACGGCGAGCGAAACTGGTCACCCTTCTCACCGACGCCGGTTCGGCGGTGGCGGCCACCAACGGACTGTTCGCCCGAAACCCGGACGCCGGAAAGGAACTGGTATCCGGACTGGACGACGTCTTCGGCGCCGTGGCCGCCGATCCGGATGCGATCGGCGCCTCGGTCGCGAATTTGAATCAGGCGCTGAGCGCCTACGCCACTATCTTCACCTGGGGACCACATCAGCAGATGCAATGGGCCATCGACGTGACCTTCACACCGTTTCGCCCCTATACCGCCGCCGATTGTCCACACTATGGGCAGCTCGCCGGTCCCCGATGCGGTGCGATTCCCAACTCCCCTGCGCCACAAGAGTTCCCGACTCAATTGCTGCCGGGACGGATCGGCCCGGCAGCTCCCGGGACAAACGCCCCTGCCGGGCCGGCTCTGCCCTGGGTTCCCGGGCCCCCATCCATCCCCGGCCTCACCGCACCGGCAGGCCCGGCGGCGGACGGGCCGCCGGCACCGATGACATCCGGTCCCGCAACGCCCGCCTCCTACACGGGAACCGCGGCGATCACCGCCCTCCTCGGGCGCGAGCCGAACCCCGCACAGCTGTTGCTGCTGCGCCCGGTGCTTGCCGACGGCGCTGTCACAGTGCGCACCTCACCACCCTCGAACGGCGGACGTTGACATGATCACCACTCGCACAGCCGTACTCGGCTTCACGGTCTTCGTCGTTCTCGCACTGGTCGCGAGCTGGACGGTCTACTCCACCCTGCAACGGACGGTGTCCGGCGAGACCGACCGCTACCAGGCGACGTTCGCCGATGTTCTCGGACTGCGCGTGGGCGACGACGTGCGGATGGCCGGGGTTCGCGTGGGCCGCGTCGACTTCATCGAGCTCGATGATCAGCGGGCCCGCGTCGGGTTCCGGATCCGATCTCGCCAGCACCTGTTCACCACGACCAAGGCACTGGTCCGATATCAAAACCTCATCGGACAGCGCTACATCGCGCTGGCGCCGGGTTCCGGCCCGGCCGCGCCGCTACCACCGGGAGGCTCGATTCCGATCGAACGCACCGAATCGTCGTTCGACGTATCGACGGTCCTGTCCGGATTCGAACCGTTGTTCAGCGTGCTGCAACCCGATGAGGTCAATTCCCTGTCGCAGACTCTCGTCCAGGCGCTGCAGGGCGACGGCGTCTCGCTCAGCGCTCTGATCACCCGGGCAGCGGGGCTGGCGAATACGTTCCGCGACCGCGACGAGATCCTGGGCCGGGTCGTCACCAACCTCAGCAGCGTCGTCGCCGGACTCGCCCACCGCGCATCGGAGCTGGAAACGCTGATCACCCAGGCCCGCACACTCGTCACCGGGCTGTACGAAGAAGGCGAAACCCTCAAAGGGGCCGTCGACCGTGCCGCCGGAGCGACCGGGCAGCTCAGCGGTCTCATCGCCGCGATCGAACCCGGTATCGCGCACGCGCAACAGTCGGCCACCTCGGGCGTGAATCTGTTGCTGGCCAACGGTTCCCGGCTCGACCGCGCCGCGGTCGAACTGCCGCTGCTGCTGGCCGGACTGGCTCGCATCAGCGGCAACGGCACCTACATCAACTCCTACGTCTGCGGCCTGGACGTCTCCCTGGGGGGCGTGTTGTTCCCTCCGGGGTTGTTCTCCCAGGTCGGCGGCAACTCGCACTCGGAGGTGTGTCGATAGTGAACCGATTCCTCGACCGGTTCCGCAGCATCAACTGGCTGCTGGACCGATTCCAACTTCCCACTCTCCCCGAGATGTGGGACGCGATTCCGTCCTACCGGCAGAACCGGCACTTGTGGCTCGGCATCGGCGCCGGGACCGCGGTTATTGCGCTCGTGTCCAGCGTCGTCTTCGTCACCGGGCTCGACCTCGGCCACCGGACCGTGCGCGCCGAGTTCGCACAGGCGGCGGGACTGCGACCGGGCAACAGCGTGGACGTGGCCGGGATCGACGTCGGCACCGTCGCCTCGGCACACCTGGCCGGTGATCGCATCGTCGCCGAGTTGAAGATTCGCCCCGAGGTCCGTCTGGGTCCCGACGCCACCGCCGCGATCAAGATGAGCACGATTCTCGGCAAGATGCACGTCGAGCTCCACCCCGGAAACGGAAAGGGATTGCCAGGCAATGTGATTCGACTCGATCGCACCGAAGTCCCCTACAATCTGGACAAGGTCGTCAACGACCCGAAATACACGAACTCCTTCGAACACCTCGAGAAGCTCGACCCCGCTGCCCTGCGGGCCTCCCTCGATGCCGTGGCCCGTCAGATGGGAGACTCGCCACAGCTCACCGCCGCGGCCCTCGACTCGGTCGGTGTGCTGGCCGACGTGATCAGCGACCGCCGCGACGAAGTCGACACGCTGCTGAAGAACATCGACTCGGTAGCCACATTGGTCGACGAGAACCGCAACGGCATTCTGCTGCTGCTCACCCGGGGCCGGGCGATCGGGGACGCGGTGGCACAGCGCCAAGACCTGGTGAAGAACCTCCTCGACAACATCGCCACGATATCGACAAGCCTGCAGCAGATCGGCGCCGGCAACAACGGACAACTCGGCCCGCTGATCCGCAGCCTCGACACCATGTCGCAAGGCCTGCAGAAGAACCGGGACAACCTCGACCATCTCTATCAAACGATGCCCGTGGCGTTGCGGCAGGTCAACAACACCTTCGGCAACGGACCGTACGGAGAGGTCTACCTGCCCTGGGGGTTGTTCCCCGACAACTGGTTGTGTGCCACCCAGGCCGTCGCGGGGTGTCGCTGATGCGGATCACGACCATCGTGCGCGCCGCCATCGTGAGCGCCGTCACGCTGATGCTGGCCGGATGCGCCCTTCCGCACAGCTTGACGTCGACGCCGAATCGGTTGCTGGGCAGACAGATTCACCTCACCGCCGACTTCGACAATGTTGCCGGTCTCTACCCCGGCAACGAGGTATCGGTGCTCGGACTCCCTGTGGGCCAGGTCGATTCGGTCATCGCGCGCGGCCACTACGTGGAGGTCGCGATGACCGTCGACGACGGCGTGACGATTCCGGCCGACGCCATCGCCGCACTGGTCTCACCGCAGCTGATCACCAACCGCCACATCGAGCTGACGCCCGCCTACACCGGGCGCGGCCCCACCCTCGGCGACGGCGCCCACATTCCGCTCGAGCACACCCGCACTCCGGTAGAACTCGACCGCATCCTGCGCACCTTCGACGACCTCGGCAAATCCCTGGCCGGGGACAACGCGGGCGGACCGATGGCGAGCAGGGTGCTGTTCCCCTTGCTCGACGGCAACGGCGACCGCATCCGCGAGACCCTCGATGCCCTGTCGACGGCCTTCCGGACCACCCTCGCGAACAAGGACCAGATCTCCGATGCCGTCATCCGGCTCAACGACCTCACTCAGGTCGTCGCCGACAACGACCGGACCGTGCGCGAATTCAGCGCCCGCCTCACCGAGCTGGTGACACTGATGAAAGATCAAGCGCCCGGCCTGCGGGCCGTTCTCACCCAGCTCGACGATTTCGTCGCGAACACCAGCTCCGTGGTGGCCGAGAACCGGCAGCCACTCATCGACGCGCTGAATCGGCTGACCGCCATCACCACCCAGATGCGCGGCCACGGAACCGATCTCATCGAGATAACCGATGTGGCGCCGCTGTTCTTCCGGAACTTCGCCGATGCCATGAGCCCGCAGACCGGTTCGGTCCGGCTGCATCTGCTCACCGACAAGTCCCTGTTCGACGGTGAAGCCCTGTCGCTGCTGTGCGAACGCGTACAGCTGCGTGCCGACGGCTGCCGCACGGGCGAACTCACCGACTTCGGACCGGATTTCGGCCTGGCCGGCGCGCTGCTGGGGCTGACCCGATGAGGGCCCGCACCGCCCGCCTCCTGGCCGCCGCCACGGCGACGCTGTCGATCAGCGGGTGCGCGGTCACCGTCGACAATGTCCCCTTACCGAAGCCCGGGGTCGACGGGCCCACCTATCACCTGCACGCGATTTTCGGCGACGCCCTCAACCTGCCGGAACGGGCACGAGTGCGGATCGGCGGCTCCGATATCGGCGTGGTCACCCACATCGACACCACCGACTTCCTGGCCGCCGTGGACCTCGACATCCGCGCCGACATCCAGTTGCCGCGCGGCACCCGAGCCGAACTGCGCCAGCCCACGCCACTGGGCGACATCTTCGTCGCCGTCATCCTGCCGGAGCAGCAGCCCGGCGCGGTGATGCTGCACAACGGCGACACCATCGATCGCGCGCACACCTCGGCCGGCGCATCGGTCGAGGAACTGATGACAGCGGTCTCGATGTTGCTCGGTGGCGGCGCGCTCGAACAGGTCGCCCGCATCACCAGCGAGATGAACTCCATGTTCGCCGGGCGCGGCCCGCAACTGGCGCACCTGCTCACCGAACTGACCGCGACGCTGACCGCCTTGGATCAGCGCACCGGTCAGATCGACAGCGTGCTCCAGGGACTCGACGGCCTCACCACCACCCTGGCGCAGCGCAAGACCGAGCTCGGACAGACCGCCGACACCTTCCCACCGCTGCTCGGGGTGATCGCCGAAAACAACCGCGCCATCACCGATCTCACTGCCGGGGTATCCACGACCATGGCCGCGCTCGGCGACTTCACCTCGACCACGGGACCACGTTTCGTGAACCTGTTCGACAGCGTGCAACGACTGATGGACGGCTTCACCGGTATGGGCGACAATCTCGCCGGGGCCCTCGACCGCCTCCACGCGATCCAGCCCGGGCTACTCGGCTCCACCCGCGGCAACGCGCTCGCGGTCGGAGCCACCGTGTCGTACCTGGATATCGGTGCGCTCACCGACCCGCAGGGCAGCAAGCTGCCCGACGGATCCGATCTGAGCGCGTTCGCCGGCAGTCTCGCTCAGGTTCTGCAACGCGTGCTCGGCCGGCTACAGGGAGGCCATCGATGAAGCCCTCGGTGCGTACGCGGGTCACGAACGCCGCGATCCGCGCGGTCGGCGACCTCGACGAACTGCTCGACCTGGGCGCCTGGATTCTCGTGCGCCTCGGTGAGTGGGCCCGCCGCCACATCGTGGCCTTCTCCACCGCCGGGCTGATCGTGCTGCTGATGGCCGGCACCGGATATCTCACCGTGGGCGTGGTCGGCGCCAACCCGCTGCGTCAGGTCTACACCGTGCGGGTGCAGCTGGCCGAGTCCGGAGGTCTGTTGCCCCGCAACGACGTCACCTTCCGCGGGGTACGGGTCGGCACCGTCCACGCCGTCGAACCGGCCGGAGCCGGCGTCGTCGCCCTCGCCGCCATCGATTCCTCGGTCCGCATTCCCGCCGGCGGTACGGTGGCGGTGGCACGACTGTCGGCGGCGGGAGAGCAGTACCTCGACTTCCGGCCCGTTTCCGACGGCGCGCCCTACCTGCGCGACGGCGCGGTCGTCGACGTCGCCGCCACCTCGACACCGGTCACGATCAACGAATTCCTCAGCAACACAAGCGCATTCGTCTCGGGGCTGAATCCGCGGCGCCTCGATGGCATCATCGCCGAACTCGACAAAGCCCTCGCCGGCGGCCCCGACCGGCTCCGCACGGTGATCAGCGGTCTCAGTCACGCCATGGCCGGCCTGACCGACCTGCTGCCCCAGACCCGCAGCCTGATCGAACATCTCGAGGTGATCGCCGAGACCACCTCGCACGCGCAACCGGATCTGGCCACACTCGTAGCGGGTTCCAGCGAACTGTTCAGGCAATTCAGCGACGCCGACGACGAACTGAAGCGACTGCTCGACACCGGGCCCGGCCGGCTCGCGACCCTGGGCGGGGTGGTCGCCGAAACCACCGACCCCGTCACCAACCTGGTCACCAACTTCCTCGCCATCACCCGCGCCGCCCGGCTGCGCACCCCCGCCCTGCGAGCGCTGTTCCCGGAGCTGAGGGCCGGCACGGGTGCCATGGGTGTTCCCGTGCACGACAACGCCTTTCACACCCTGATGGACATCTGGCCTCGTCCCACGTGTGAGTACGACAGCATCCCCGTGTCTCCGGTGCGGCTCAGCGACGGCAGGGCCCGCCTCTACAACTACTGCGTCACCACCGATCCGGGCATGCAGATCCGCGGCAGCGCCAACGCCCCGCGCCCGGATGCCGGTGCCACCGCGGCGCCGCCGGGCGCCGACCCCGACGCACAGACCCCGCCCCTGCTGCCGAAGTGAGCAGAAACCCCATCACACGAAGGAACCACGATGACCTCGGACTCCGAGCGGACGACGACTCCCGCCGAACCCGTCACCGAACCCGCGGACGGTGATTCCACCACACCCCGGCAGCGCGGAAAGTGGTTGCGCCGCAGCGCATCCGCCCTCGCGGCGACGGGCGCTGTCGCGGCCGCGGCCTGTGCGGTGGTGTTCGGCACGAAATACGAGCAGGCCGATGCCCACGCCGAAGCCCGCGAGCAGGCACACCAGGCGGCGTGCGCTTTCGGCCCCATCCTGGCCACCTACGATTCCACGACGATCGATGCGTACTTCGCCGCGGTGCTCGACCACGCCACCGGTGACTGGAAAAAGGAATTCGACGCCACCAGCAAAGATCTTCGCGACGTCCTCACCCAGGGCCACGTGGTCGCGACAGCGGGAACCGTCCACTGTGCGATCGGATCCAACACCGACACCACCGCCGAGGCGATCCTCATCATCGACCAATCGATCACGAGCGTCGGCACCCAGGGCCAACCCCGCCACGGTCAGCTCGCCCTCACACTGACCCTGGAGAAGAGCGGAAACCGTTGGCTGATCGGCAAACTCGACTCCCCCGCCCTGCAACCCTGACGACCACGCAACACCCGAACGGCCCGGCGGCACCA
>NZ_CAWMPM010000039.1:0-104689 GCF_963869435.1 Nocardia violaceofusca NBRC 14427 | reverse complement strand
GCCCGGCCCCCGCGATCCCGGCGCGCCCTGCTCACCGCCCGGTCCGCCCTGTGCCCCAGGGCGTTTCGGACCGCTCTGGCCGGCTCCCGGCGGCGTGGCGCGAAGCTTCTCGGTGACCGCCGGATCGGGCTGCTGGATCGGCAGGATCGTCGTGGCGTCGTCGGACGGGTTCGATATCGCGGGAACGTCTTGTGGCGCTTCGGGTTTCGCGTCCGGCACCGTAGTGTCCCGATCGCCGTTCGCGCCGCCGGCCTGCTGCGCCGGGCCGGACTTCGTGGTCTTCTCGCCACCCTTGTCAGACGAAACCTTGGGCAGTGCAACGGTTTTCGAATCGTCGGTACCGTCACCGTTCTCGTTCGCGGCAGCGTCCGGCGCCTTCGAGCCCGGCGCGGCGGCACCCGCGGCAGGGGCGGCGCCCTGACCGGCTGCGGCACCTTCGGCGCCCCCTGCCTTCGCGGCACCCGCAGGCTTCGCGCCCTTCGTGGTGCGCTCGGTATCGGGTGCGGCGGCCGGGCCGTTCGTCGTCGCCGGGCCGTTCGTGGCGGCGGATCCGGCAGATCCGGAGGATCCGGCAGTGCCGGTCGCGGCGTCGGACTTGCCGGAGTCCTCGGAGGTGGGAGCCTTGCCGGGTTTCTCGGGCTTGTTGCCGGTTTCCGCGCGCCTGGGGATGGCGACCGTCTCCGCTTCGCCCGCCGCTGCACCGCTCGCCGCAGTGCCCGCCTTTCCGGCGGCGTCCTTCTCGGCACCGGCCGGCTCGGCGGGTTCGCCACCGTCGCTCGCCTTCGAGCCGGGCGCGCCGGCGGCCGGCTTGCCGGAACCGGAAGTACCGGAACCGCCGGACCTCGCGCCCGGAGCGCCTGCACCGGACTTGTCACCCGCGCCGGAGTTCGCCTGGGCCGAACCGTTTTTCGCCCCCGGTGCGCGAATCACCCGGGTCTGCGCCGAGGGTGACGGCATGGGCGCGGTGGGGGCGGCACCGGGTAGTTGGTCCCGGGAGATGCGCTGGGTACGGTCCGGGGCGCCGGTGTCCGGTTCGCGGCCGGGTGTGGGCCCGCCCTGGGCGCCGAGCTTCGCCGGTCCGTCCGGACCCGCACCGGATGCAGCCTGACGCGGGCGGTCGCCGGAGGCGCCCTGGTGCGGCTTCTGATCGTCGTTCGGGTCGGACACGCGCTACCCCTTGCTCACTATCGGCTGTCGGTCGTCGACTGTCGGTCTCAGACGGCCAGCCTAATGGGGTCGGGGCGCGTAGGAGGCGGCAGACGCGCAACCATATAAGGGCTCGCCATCGCCGACCGGGGCCCGACGGGGCCCGGCGCACCCGCTGCCCGGCGAGCCGGTGCGGTGGCGGTGCACAATGAAGCCCATGACCTCCTTCGGTGATCTGCTCGGACCGCAGCCGGTATTGCTTCCCGAAAACACGGAAGCCGAACAGGCCCTGCTCGACAATCAGGACCCGGTCCAGGTCGCCGCCGCGCATCCGACGGCCTCCGTGGCCTGGGCGCAGCTGGCCGAGGATGCGCTCGACCGCGCCGGCATCGTGGGCGCGCCCGAGGGCCAGGCCGAGGTGACCCTCGATGTGGTGGCGGCCTACGCCTTCGCCCGCACGGGCTACCACCGTGGCCTGGACCTGCTGCGCCGCAACGGGTGGAAGGGCTTCGGCCCGGTGCCGTGGAGCCACGAACCCAACCAGGGCTTCCTCCGTGCGGTCGGCGCGCTCGCCCGGGCCGCCCAGGCCATCGGCGAGAGCGACGAATACGCCCGCTGCCTGGATTTGCTCGAGGATTGCGATCCCCGCGCCGCCGCCGAACTCGGTCTGGACTGAGACTGGCCGGCACGGAACGGTTCGCGACCGCCATCACCGTCGATGCGGTTCGCGACAGCGGTAGACAGCGCATGCGCAATGGATGGGTACGTCTGCGCCGATCCGCGCTTCCGATCTTCCAGTGTGCGGTGGGCGCGGCCCTGTCCTGGTTCGTCGCCCACCGGTTGGTGGGGCATCCACAACCGTTCTTCGCGCCGATGGCCGCGGTCATCTCGATCGGCGTGTCGTTCGGCGCGCGTCTGCGCCGATCCGTGGAACTCGTCGGCGGTGTGGCCGTCGGGATCGGGATCGGCGACTTCTTCATCGGACAGGTCGGAACCGGTGCGTGGCAGATCGCGCTCGTCGTCGGGGTGGCGATGGCGATCGCGGTATTTCTCGACAGAGGTGCGGTCATCCCGATGCAGGCCGCCAGTTCGGCGGTGCTGGTCGCCACGTTGATGCCGCCGCATACCGGCGGAGGTCTCAACCGTATGGTCGACGCGCTGGTCGGTGGGTTCGTCGGCGTCGTGGTGGTGGCCGCGATTCCGCTGCACCCGGTGCGCCGGGCCCGGCAGCAGGCCGCCGATATCCTCACCGTCCTGGCTGCGGCGCTGACCGAATGCGCTGACGGCCTGCACGAGCAGAATGCCGACAAGGTCCGCGACGCATTGCATTCCGTGCGCGGTACGCAACCGCAGATCGACGGTCTGCGCAATGCGGTGGAGGGCGGCCGCGAGGTCAGCCGGATCTCGCCGCTGTACTGGAATTCCCGGCCGCGGCTGGAAGCGATCCGCGCGGCGGTAGACCCGCTCGACAATGCCGTGCGCAATACCCGAGTGTTGTTGCGCCGCGCCCTGACCCTGGTCCGCGACGACGAAATCCTCGATCCCCGAATGATCGCCGAGGTCGAAGAACTGGGGCAGGCGGTGGAAGTGGTGCGCCGCTACATGGTTGCCGAACCCGGCGAACAGCCCGATGCCGCCGAGGCGACGCGCGTCCTGCGGCGAGTGGCGAAGGGCGCGACCAAGGATCTGGTCGAAGGCGCCGGCCTGTCCTCGCTCGTGGTCTTCGCCCAATTGCGTTCCATCGTGGTCGATCTGATGCAGGTCTGCGGGATCAAACGCCTGTCGGCGCTCGCGCTGCTGCCGCCCACCGTGCAGAACCCCTATGTGGCGCCGCAGGATTGACGACACGGCGGTACCAGTAGTCGCCGAGCGTTCCGCGAGGTCGCCGGGCCCGGCTGCGCACGGCCACCGCGTTCGAATCGGGTAGTCGACTACTCGTGTCGCGGGCCGGCGCGGATCGTACGTTTGTCTCGACCGCGTCGACGAGGGGTGGCGCGGTCGGAAACTTCGCGACGGATGCGACGTGCGGCCGTTTTGGTGTGCGGCCGACCGCGTAGGGGGCGGGCGCTCCGTCGCGAAGAGGGCCGCCCGGTTCCCGTTCGCCGGCGAATCGAACCGGAATCGGGCGCGCCCGCCGAAAACTCACGTGTCAGGTCCAGAAGCGGGTCAGATAACTACCGATGGCCGCCCAGTCCGACGGCACGCCCGAGAGCTCGAACACCCAGTAGACGGCATCGAAGAACACCCGATTGAGCTCCGGCACCCACAGAATCGCGAGCAACAGCAGCAGTCCGAACGGCTTCACCTGATCCAGCGAACGCCGGGTCTGATAACTCAGCGACGGCTCCACGATCGCGTAGCCGTCGGTTCCGGGAATCGGCAGCAGATTCAGAATCGTCGCGGTGATCTGCAGAAATGCCAGAAAACTCAGGCCGAACCAGAAGGCGGCGTGGTCGTGGGTGGAGCCGGCGAACCGGACGATCACCAGCAGCACCACCGCGCACAACGCGTTGACCGCCGGACCCGCCGCGCTGATCGCGCGCTGGGTGCGTGTCGAGAAGTTCTGCGTATTCAGATAGACCGCGCCGCCGGGCAGCGCGAACCCGCCCAGCGCGATGAAGAAGATCGGCAGTGCGATCGACAGCAGCGGATGGCTGTACTTCACCGGATTCAGCGTCAGGTATCCGCGCATCTGCACTTCGCGGTCCCCGGCTCGGTACGCCGTGTACGCGTGGCCGAATTCGTGCAGGCACACGCTGAGAATCCAGCCCGCCACCACCAACACGAAGACGCCGGCCTTGGCCCGGGTGGACAGCGGATCGGCATCCCAGGCCAACGCTCCGCCCAGGGCGGTGATCACGACGATCAGCAAGAAGATCGGACTCGGGCTGATCCCCCGGCGGTACTCCCGGGCCCCTACGTGGTTACGCAAGCTGCCGCCTCCGGGGCCGTCGTCCGTACCGCACTACGCGCCGAGCCGGGAAGGAATAGGTCATCGCACCAGCAGCCAGGGCTCGTGATGACGGTAGAAACTCGACCGCGGCACGGTGCGATCGGCGGCGATGCCGTCGCGGGTCACCGCGGCGCCCGGTGAACCCAGCTGTACGGCACGGCCTGCCACCCAGCGCTTCTTACCCCAGCCGCGCTGCACCGTCGCGCGCACGCCGGGCATCTCGAGCGTCGGCGAAACATGCAGTGCCGCAACCTTTCCGGTGAACAACCGGACTTCGTCGACGTAGGCCTCACCCTCGAGTTTGCCGCCGTCGCGGCCGGTGATCGTGGCCCGGCCGACCAGGACGGTACCGGTCTCGTCACGAATCAGCGGGGTCGGCTCGGGCCGGCCCTCCAGCGCGCGTTTGGCGGCGTGCGAGCCCGTCCCGGTCTGATAGGCGCGGGAACCGTAGGTGCGATCCACCGGCACGTAACCGATCTCGACGGCCAGCCGTTCGGTGCGCAGCAGATGGGTGAGCACCGCGGCCAGACCGGCGTCCTCGCCCAGCACGATCAGTCGCGGCTGGTTGTCGGCCGCCAGCACCGGAAGCAGTTCGTCCAGTTCGCCGGTCTCGGGGATCGCCGTGGTCTGGGTAGTGGGCAGCGACGCGAGCGCGATGGGCACGGGAGCGCCGTTGCAGCGGAGAACATGAGTACTCAACTGCCGAACACCCTCCTCGGACCTGCCAACGCCATCGCCCTCGCTGCCTACCGGGCGCACCCCTGCCGGGACGCCTCCGCAGGCCACTGTAATCGGCTCGGGCGGTCGGCGCGCTCTCCGCTGCGGCGCGCGGGGGAGGAGGTGGCTGGTTAGGGCACGAATTGTGTCCACTAGACTGTCCCTCCGGCCACCGCCACATGGCGCGAGCGACGGGCCTCGGGAGCGCCGTCATCGGGCTCTGCAACGGCAGGTAGCTGCAGCGTCGCCGATGCTGCGCGTCGACACCGTAGGAGACTCCCATGCCGGCAATCGTGCTGATCGGCGCCCAGTGGGGCGACGAGGGTAAGGGCAAAGCTACCGATCTGCTCGGTGGCCGCGTCCAGTGGGTGGTCCGCTACCAGGGTGGCAACAACGCAGGTCACACGGTGGTCCTGCCGAACGGCGACAATTTCGCGCTGCATCTCATCCCGTCCGGAATCCTGACGCCGGGCGTCACCAATGTCATCGGCAACGGTGTGGTCATCGATCCGGGTGTGCTGCTCGACGAACTCGCCGGACTGGAACAGCGCTCGGTGGACACCACCCGGCTGCTGCTCTCGGCGGACGCGCACCTGATCATGCCGTACCACGTGGCCATCGATAAGGTCACCGAACGCTTCCTGGGCAACAAGAAGATCGGCACCACCGGACGCGGCATCGGCCCCTGCTATCAGGACAAGGTCGCCCGCGTGGGCGTGCGCGTCGCCGATGTGCTGGACGAGAAGATCCTCACCCAGAAGGTCGAAGCCGCACTGGAATTCAAGAACCAGGTGCTGGTGAAGATCTACAACCGGCGCGCACTCGACCCGCAGCAGGTGGTCGACGAGGTGCTGAATCAGGCCGAAGGCTTCAAACACCGCATCAGCGACACCCGGCTGCTGCTCAACCAGGCCCTGGAGAACGGCGAGACCGTTCTGCTGGAGGGGTCCCAGGGCACCCTGCTCGACGTCGACCACGGCACCTATCCCTATGTGACGTCGTCGAATCCCACCTCCGGTGGCGCCGCGGTGGGCGCGGGCGTGGGACCCAACAAGATCACCACGGTGCTCGGCATTTTGAAGGCCTACACCACGCGCGTCGGCTCCGGGCCGTTCCCGACCGAACTGTTCGACCAGTCCGGCGAATATCTCGCCAAGACCGGCGGCGAGGTCGGCGTGACCACCGGCCGCGCCCGCCGCACCGGCTGGTTCGACGCGGTGATCGCGCGCTACGCCACCCGGGTCAACGGCATCACCGACTACTTCCTCACCAAACTGGATGTGCTGTCGAGCCTGGACCGGGTACCGATCTGCGTGGCCTACGAGATCGACGGTGAGCGGGTGGAGCAGATGCCCACCACGCAGACCGAATTCCACCACGCCAAGCCCATCTACGAGGAGATGCCGGGCTGGTGGGAGGACATCTCCGGGGCCCGCAGCTTCGAGGATCTGCCGGCCAACGCGCGCGCGTACGTCGAACGGCTGGAGGAGCTTTCCGGCGCCCGCGTGTCCTGCATCGGCGTCGGACCCGGCCGCGACGAGACGATCGTCCGTCACGACATCTTGAAGTAGCGAAAACGTTCGGGCTCAGTAGCAGGTGAGCGGCGCCAACGGTTCGGTGGCGTGCGGGGTCAGCGACGCGTAGGTCGCCGCGATCGACTTCACCGCCACCCGCAGATCGGATTCGGTGTGGGTGAACGGGATTCGCAGAAACCGTTCGAACGCGCCCTGGACTCCGAAGCGGGGCCCGGCGGCGAGCAGCACACCGTGATTGGGCGCGGTGGCGGCGAGGGCGGTCGAGACGGGAGCCGGTAGTTGCACCCAGATCGACATACCACCGCGGCCGGGACTCACCTGCCAGTCGGGCAGTTCCTCGGCCAGGGCCTCGAGCAGGGCGGCGCGACGGCTGTGCAGCTGTTCGCGGCGTTGTTCGAGGATCACGTCCGCATGGTCGAGCAGATAGCCGGTGGCCAGCTGATCCATCACCGGCGTGCCGAGGTCCACCGTGGACCGGGTGCCGAGCAGTTTCGCGATGAGCGATTGGTTGGCCCGGATCCAGCCGACGCGCAGGCCGCCCCAGAACGACTTGGACGCCGATCCGATCGTCACGATTTCCGATCCGCGCGCGAAAGCGGCTGCCGGAGGGGGTGTTTCGCCGTCGAGCTGCTGGTCGACCATGGACTCGTCGACGATCACCGTCATGCGGGTCTCGCGGGCGATCGCGGCCAGTTCCGCGCGGGCGTCGGCGCTCATCAGCAGGCCGGTCGGATTGTTGAAGTCCGGTACCAGGTAGGCGGTACTGGCGGCGGTTTGCCGTGCGGCGCTGCGGATTCCGTCGAGATCCCAGGCGGCCTCCGGTTGTTCGGGGCGCAGCGGCACCGGGACCGGCCGGGCGCCGACGTCGCGGATCGCCTCGATCGCATTGGGATAGGTCGGGTGGTCTATCAGGACGCGTTCGGCGGGTGCGGTGAGCACGTTGAGCAACAGCCGAAGTCCGTGCTGCGCACCGAGAGTCACCAGAATCTGGTCCGGTTCGGTGGGCAGGCCGCGTTCGGTGTAGCGGCGCGCGAGCATCTCCCGTAGCGGCAGTACGCCCACCGGATCCATACCGTGAGTGCCCAGGTAGATCGGAAGTCCTTGCAGCGCGGCGGAATACGCGTCGTTCATCTGCGGGGGCGCCGACATCGCGGCGTAGGTGAGGTCGATGGTGGGCTGTGCCGTCGGCGACATCACCGCCAGAATGCTGCGGGCCGGTTTGGTGCCGTCGTGTGCGACGTCGGAGGGCAGGGCCACTGTGCTGCGCGAGCCCTGCCGGCTGATCAGATAACCATGCTCGCGCAGCAGCGCGTACGCGGAGGTGACCGTGGTACGGCTGACGCCCAGCGCGGTCGCCAGATCGCGTTCGCTCGGCAGGGCGATCCCCAGTGGGGCCCGGCCGTCGTGGATCAGCAGGCGAATACTCTCCGCGAGCGCCAGATATGCCGGGCGCGCGCCGCGGCGAGCGGCGCCGGATTCGTCGTGCCGCCAGCGGCCCAGGTCGCGGGTGAGGGTGGCCGCACTGATCACGCGTATCGCCATAGGGGCCAGTATCCGGGTAGTGGCTATTTGATTCAAGTCCAGATGCGGGCAGGCTGGACTCATGTTCTCGGGTCTCGCCGCTCTGCTGGTCGTCGCGGTCGTTCTTCTGGCCGCCTATCGTTATGCCACCGGATCCGGGCGCCGGGTCGTCGCACTCTTCGAGCGGTATCGCCCGAACGCGCCGATGGCGGATTGGTCACTGCGCGAGGTGGAGTGTCGCGATCCGGCCCGAGATCTCGCGGCGCTGCGGGATCGGCAGACCTGTGTGGCACGGGACCGGTCGGCGACTCGACCGCCTGTGCTGCCTTGACCGCCGGAGCGGCATCAGTCCAGTCGAGTGGTACTGGACTGCAACTGCCGGGGATGTCGGACCCTCGGTGCACACTGTGGGGTATGTCTGCGGGCAAGCTGTCCTCGGTCTCGGTGACCGAATTCGATACCGCCATCGGCCGATGCGCGATGGGGTGGACCGATGACGGCGTCGTGCGGTTCCAGTTGCCGGAAGTCGTCGTCCGCGGTCCCGAGACCGCTCGGCCTTCGGCCTCCGAACAGGCCTCGGATGCCGGTGCCCTCACGGCCGGCATGTTGCGCCGAGGTGTGGACGCGATCGCCGCCGAGCGGGTGCGCGTCGTCGAGCCGTCGGACGGGATGGCCGAGGCGATCCGGGCCATTCGCGCGCATCTGACCGGGGAGCTCGACGATCTGCGGTGGATTCCGGTGGACTACCGCGCCCAGCCGGAATTCCATCGCGCGGTCTACGACATCACGCGCGCCATCGGCCCGGGGCACACACTCACCTACGGCGAGGTCGCCGCGCGGGCCGGGGCGCCCGGCGCGGCCCAGGCCGTCGGACAAGCCCTGGGCCGCAATCCGATTCCGTTGATCGTGCCCTGCCACCGCGTGCTGGCGGCCGACCACGGACTGCACGGCTTCTCCGCGCCGGGCGGCATCGTGACCAAGGCCCGGCTGCTCGAAATCGAGCGCACCTCGGGATTCGGCGAACCGACCCTGTTCTAGACGCCGCCGGGCTATTGCGAGGCGGGCAGCCGATCGAGGAAATCGGCGATGAGCGGGGCGATCTCGCGCAGATGCGTTTCCAGGGCGAAATGGCCGGTGTCGAACAGGTGCAGCTCGGCATCGGGTAGATCGGCGAGGTACGCGTCGGCGCCGGGGGCTGGGAAGAAGGGGTCGTTCGCACCCCAGACGATGAGCGCCGGCGGGGTGTACGTGCGCAGCCAGGCCTGCCATTCGGGGTAGCGGGCCACATTCGAGTGGTAGTCGTAGGCCAGCGACAGCTGCGCTCGGGTGCGGCCGGGTAGGTCGAGATAACTCTGGTCCAGCATCCAGCTCTCCGGAGCGAGCCGGCTCGTATCCGCGACCCCCTGCTCGTATTGGCCGCGGGTGCCGTCCAGGGTGAGCAGTTGGCCGATGATGTCGTCGGCTCCTTCCTGCTCCGGTCGCAGCGCGATGAAATCCCTTGCCCCGGCGGACAATCCGGCTTCGTAGGCGTTGCCGTTCTGCACCACCAGGCCGGTGATCCACTCGGGATGACGAGTGGCGATGCGGTAACCGACGGGCGCGCCGAAATCGAAGACGTACATCGCGAACAGGGTCAGGTCGAGCTGCCGCACGAATGCCTCGGTGATATCGGCGAGACGATCGAAGGTGTAGTCGAAATCCGCCGGCGCCACGGTATTCCCGAAGCCGGGACAGTCCGGGGCGATCAGATGATACCGGCTGCCCAGCACGTCGATGAGACGCCGGAACTGGTGCGACCCCGACGGGAAGCCGTGCAACAGCAGCAGCGCCGGAGCGTCCGCGCGAGTGGGCACGGATTCGCGATAGAAGACTTCGACGCCCTCCACTTCGACGCGCCGATTCCGCACTTCGGTCACTTCGATCATGATGTCACATGCCTTATCTCCGTAGGGATGCATTAGTTCTAGCCGGCCGAACCTAATGCGTCAATATGGCGAGATACCATTAGTGGGTGAGTGAACCGCTGATCGGAGAACCGCCGGCCCTGGACCTGGTGAACACCCGGCCCGCGGACGGCGACCTGCTGCAGACCCCCGAACAGCTGACGCGCTGGCTGGACCTGCAAGCCGGGCGTCTGTCCGGGCTACCCGGCGACGCGACCGCGGCCGATCTGGCTGCGGTACACGCCGTCCGCGATCACACCGCGCGAATACTCGAAGCTCTTCTGGCCGAGCGGGTCCCGCCGGCGGCCGCGCTGGACGGTCTGACCGCCGCGCAAGCCGCCGCGCCGGCGATCCGCACGCTGGAATGGGGTGCGGGCGGGTTCACCGCGACCGTGCGGCGCCTCGGGGAGCCGGGTACGCACGTGGCCGCCGCGCTCGCCGACGCGGCGGTGGATCTGCTCGCCGACCCGTCCATCGCTCGCGTGCGGCAATGCGCCGCCGACGACTGCGTCCTGCTGTTTCTGCCCGCCCATCCTCGGCGGCAGTGGTGTTCTCCGGAACGCTGCGGCAACCGGGCCCGCGTCGCCCGTTATTACCAGCGGCACAAGGGCGCCGACCGGTGACCGCGAGCTACTTGTGTTCGGCGTTGGGGTTGATCGCGCCTTGAATGCCGTCGTTGGCTCGGTTGACGCCGTCGACCACCGCATCCGGGACGGCATCGGGCACCGGCGCGCTGAAATCGCCCACGCGCACTTCCCGCGGAGCCGGCGGTTCGCTCGGCTTCGGCTCCGGCTTGGGCGCGGCCCGGGGCGCGGATTGCGGCGTGGGTACGTGTTGTGGTGAGGCGGAACGCAATTCCGCCGGCTCGTCGGAGGGCGCCGGGGCATCCGGGGTGGTGACACCGGGCTGAACCGGGCCGGTCGCCGCCGCCGTACCGGCGAATCCGAGGGCCACCGCGAGCGGTACCGCCGCCATCGCGACCCGAATACCCGTGATCAGATACCGATTTCGACGGATCACGCCGAGCACCACCCTCGTCAGCAAGCCTGCCTGTGCGGCGACCACGGCCGCCGCGAGCATCGTAATCGACACCAGGCCGGGTGTGCAGTGCCGAATCCTGTGATCCGTGCCGTCTCACCATGATCGGGCGCCCGCATGATGGTCAGCGCTGTCTGCCTCGGGGCGGCTCGCCGCGCATCAGATCGGCGAGTGCCTCGCGATCGGTGACATCGAGCTTCATACAGGCCCGATAGAGATGGCCCTCGACGGTCCGCACCGAGACGGTCAGCCGGTCCGCGATCTGCCGGTTGCTGAGCCCGGCCGCGACCAGGTTGGCGATTTCGCGTTCGCGCGCGGTGAGCGGAAGTGGTTGTGCCGATTGCCGAAGCGCCGGCGTGCTCGCGCCGCCGCAGGCCGCGGCCAGGCGATTGGCCGCCGCGGCGGATTCGAGCAATCGGCGGCGATCGCCGTGCCGCTCGTGCACCGAGGCGGCCTGCGCGGCGGCGTCGGCGGCCGAGAGCAGGGCACCCATCCGCTCGAATTCGGCTGCGGCAGCGTCCAATCCGGGCCCGTCCTGGGAGGCGACCGCCACGGCGTGGCGAGCCTGCACCTGCACCAGCGCGCCGTCGATCCGCGCGGCGATATCGGCGAGCCGACCGGCGACATTGCGGTCGCCGAAGCGGGCCGCGGTGTGCAGGGCCATGGCCTCGATCGCATGCTGATGGGAACGGGCCGCGGCGTCGGCGGCTCCGATGGCCAGCCGGACGGCCGGGGCGACGGTGCCTTCGGCGGCGGCCTGCCATGCGCGCGCGATTTCGAGCTGCGGTTCGTAGACCGCGCTGTGCCGGCCGCCGCGCAGTCGCGCCTCGGCGATCGTCTCGGCGGCTTCCGCGGCGCGGCCCAGGGCCGAATATGCCTCGGCCAGACGGATTCTCGCGGGGAACATCCACGCGGCGGCGCCCTCGGCGGTCAGCGCCGCGAGCGCCTGTTCGAGATTCTCGACGCCCTCCGGGAAGTGGCCCTGCGCCACGTCGACGGTGCCCTGCAGGATCTTCGACAGTCCCCAGGCCAGGTACTGTCCCGGCGCCGAATAGCCGAAATAGCCGGAGGCGCAGCGCCGTGCGGCCTCCAGTTCACCGGTGAAGGTCAGCGCCAGCACTTCCGCGTGCGCGGACATGAATCGCGTCGGCCCGTCGACCTGCTCCTCGACCTGATGGCCGCGCAGGGTGTATTCACGCGCGGCCGCACCGCGACCCATCAGCGCCAGCGCCAGACCGCCGCCGAACGACGCCCACCACACCGCCCAGGCCGGTGCGTCCGGTGTGGACATCACCGCCTCGGCGTCGGTGAAAGCCTCCTCCAAACGGTTCTCGTTCACCTCGCAGGCGGATGCCAAGCCCTGCAACGTCAACACGATCTTCGGATGCCGGACCCGGCTGCGCACCAGCGACAGCACCTCGTCGGCGCGATCGGCATCGCCCATGGCCCACAACAGATTCGAGACGCGGGTGCTGCCCCAGCGAGCCAGCTGCACCTCGTTCAACTGGTCCGGATCGAAACTGGCCAGCGTGCGTTCGGCCTCGATGCGATGTCCCTGCCACAGCAGTGCGCGCGCCAGCAGATCCGCGGACTCGACCCCGCCGCGACGCTCCACGGCCGCCCGCGCGAACCGCTCACCGAGCGGGATGTTCGCCAGCCCGATCGCGTCGGCCGCGGCTGCCTCGAACAATTCCAGATCCGCGGATTTGTCACTGTCCAAGGCCAATTCGGCCAGCCGGATGCGATCGGAGGCGGATTTGATGGGCCGTTCCCGCAGCGACGAATACAACCGGCCCCGCAGCCGGCGCGCCGAGGCGATGCCGAGACGCCGCCGGATCACCTCACCGAACAGCGGGTGGTTGTAGCGCACCAGCAATTGGTGCCCGTTCTCGACGATCCTTATCACGCCGCGGGTTTCGGCGTGTTCGACCGCGTCCTCACCGGCCAGTTCGGCCAGGACGTCGAGATCGATGGGCTCGCAGAAGGTGAGCAACTCCAGCACGCGCAGCACCGACTCCGGCAGCTGTTCGACGCGATCCTCCAGCAGCGCCGCCAGTTCCGAGGTCACCGCCGCCCGCCCGCGCAGCTGCCACACCCCGTTGACCTGACGCAGCGTGCCCGCCTCCAGCGCACCCTCCACCAGATGCCGCAGGAACAGGGCGTTGCCGCCGGAGGACTCCCACATCAGATTGGCGGTGAACCCCTCCAGCTGTCCGCCCAGCATGGATTCGACCAGTTCGACGCTCTGCGGTTCGGAGAACGGCGTGAGGTCGATCCGCAGCAGATGCCCGTCCTTCCACAGCGAGGTCACCGCATCCGGTACCGGCACCCCGCTGCGCACCGTGCAGACGATCCGCGCGGCCTTGTCGATAGCCAACTGCAACAACAGCGTTGCCGAGAGTTGATCCAGCAGGTGGGCGTCGTCGACGCCGATGATGGTGTCGCCGTCGGCCAGCAGCGCCTCCCGGGCGGCGGCCATGAACGTGACGGGGTCGTGCGCGGTGTACACACCGACCATATGTGCGAACACTCCGAGCGGAATACTGCGTGCGGACTCGGTGCCCGCCACCCAGCGCACACTGCCGCCCACCGCGGCCGTCGCCTGCCGCGCCAGGGTCGTCTTACCCACTCCCGCGTCGCCGGTCAGGATCGCGCCGACGAATTCGGTGCCGGTCAACGCGGCGCGAATCGACCCCAATTCGCCACCACGCTCGATCATCGGCCAGTTGCGAGGCATGAAATTACTGTAATGCCTCGCGTATCAGGGCGGGATGCGGTGAAGACCGAACGGCCGCAACCGGATCCAGCGGGTATACCGACAGGTTGTGAGATCGCCCGGTGGGAGCGTGGATGCGGCGCGCCGCAGGGCCGGGCCGGGGAGTGAAGTCGTCGCGCTCCCGGTGCGGCGACTCGCCGAGCGGGCGCAGATCCGCGTGGACCCGCGCCCGCGGTGAACTCAGTTCGCCCACACCTCGTCGATGGCGGTGGCGGCCGACGGCGGCGGGGTGGGGGTGCCGGCCTGGGTGCGGGAGAAGCGCGGGGCCGGGGCGTGCTGGACCACGCCGTCGATCTCGACCAGCGATTCGCGGGCGGTGATGTGGCCGTTCTCGATGGCCTCGGTGAAGGTCAGCACCGGGGTGCAGCAGGCGTCGGTGCCGTCGAAGATCGCGGCCCATTCGTCGCGGGTCCTGGTCTTGAACTTCTCCGTGAACAGCTTGCGCAGCTGGTCCTGGCCGTTGGGGTCGAGCTGCATCGGCAGGCCTTCGGGGTCGATCTCGAGCCCCTTCAGGAATTCGGCGTAGAACTGCGGTTCGATGCAGCCGACGGCCATGTATCTACCGTCGGAGGTCTCGTAGGTGTCGTAGAAGGCCATACCGGTGTCGAGCAGGTTGGTGCCGCGCTCGTCCGACCACAGACCCATGCCGCGCATACCCCAGATCATGTGCGAGAGCGAGAGCGCACCGTCGATCATCGCGGCGTCGATCACCTGGCCCTTGCCCGAGATGGACCGCTCCACCAGTGCGGAGAGCACACCCATCACCAGGAACATCGAACCGCCGCCGAAGTCGCCGACCATGTTCAGCGGCGGGACCGGGCGCTCACCCTTGCGGCCGATGGCATTGAGCACACCGGTCAGCGAGATGTAGTTGATGTCGTGGCCGGCGCGGTCGGCCAGCGGGCCGAACTGTCCCCATCCGGTCATCCGGCCGTAGATCAGGCGCGGGTTGCGCTCGAGGGTGACGTCCGGGCCCAGGCCCATCCGCTCGGTGACGCCGGGCCGGAAACCTTCCAGCAGCACGTCGGCCTTGTCGATCAGGCCCAGCACCTTCTCGATATCGGCAGGGTCCTTGAGATTCGCCTCGACGATGGTGCGTCCCCGCCACTGCGGCCGTTCCATGAATCCCGGCAGCTGCCCGGGACGCTGCACGCGCACCACATCGGCGCCCAGATCGGCCAGCAGCAGTGCCGCATGCGGGCCGGGGCCGATTCCGGCCAGCTCGAGAACCTTGATGCCCGCGAGTGGGCCCTGCCCGGTGGTGGTGGATGAAGTGCTCACGCCCTACCTCGGTTCGTCGTCGATCCTGCGACCGGCGGCGCGCGCCGGTGTTGACACTACGACAATAAGCGGTGGATGTGACGCACGGCATCCGGGTGCGGTGTAGGCGGCTATTCGATGATCCGCAGCGGTCGGGTCCGGTCCGGTGGCTGGTTACGGTTCGGTGGTTGAGTGCGATTCGGCGGCTGCGGCAGTTCCGAGCGGCGCAGCCGCAGCGTCGGCGGTTCGGCGCGCGGAATCGGCAGCGTCGGTACCGGATCCTCGGCCGAGCGCACCTTCACCGGCAGCCGGTAGCAGGCACGGGCGTTGTCCTCGAGCACCCGGTACATATCGGCGCCGACGGCCCGGCCGATGATCTCGATATCGGCATCGCGGAACGGCCGCCCGGCCCGGTTGCCCGGCAGATCGGAACCGAACATCAGCGCACCCGGATTCACCGCGTGCACCCGCCGCATCGCCGATTCCACATCCATCGACACCCGCCCGAACCCGGAGGCCTTCACCCGGGCCCCGCGATCCACCAGATTCAGCAGATAGGGCAGGCATTCGTCGGACATGCCCATATGGTCGATGCTCAGCGCCGGCAGTTTGGAGATGACCGGTTCCAGCGAGCCCAGCATCGATCCGTCGATGTAGAGCTCGACATGCCATCCGGCCAGTTCATAGGCGCGCACGGCCTGCATGGTCAGCGTGACGATGTCGACCGCGGCGCGCTTGAGGTTGAACCGGATCGCCCGCACTCCGGCCCGGTCCAGCTCGATGATCTGCTCGTCGGTGACGTCCGAGGGCAGATTGATCACCCCGACCCAGTTCGGCCCGAGTTCGGCCAGCGCGGCGATCATGAACGTGGAGTCGGTGCCCTGGAAGGACGCACTCACCACCGCACCACCGTCGACATCGAAGTGCGCCATGCGCTTTCGGTAGTCGCCGATGGTGTACGGCTCCGGCAGGTAGCCCTGATTCTCGACCAGCGGAAACCGCGGGTCGATGATGTGAACGTGTGAATCGAACACGTGATCAGCATGCCTCAGGTCGGTGACGAATGCGGATCCGGTGTGGTGTTCAGACCTTGTGCGGCTCGCTGGCGCGCAGCATGTCCTCGCGTTCGACGACCTTGACCCGCTCGCGGCCTTCGGGCTCGCCGAGCGACCGCTCGTGGGCGTCGAGGCGGTACCAACCGGCCCAGGTGGTGAACGGGATGCCCTTGTCCTCGAGGAACTTCGTCACGGCCTCGGGATCGGGTTCGGCGGCCGGGGTGAAGGAGGCGGCGTCGTCGAGCAGGCAGGCGATGGTCTCGTTGGCATCGCCCTTGGTGTGGCCGATCAGGCCGACCGGGCCGCGCTTGATCCAGCCGGTGACGTAGGTCTGCGGCAGGTAGCGGGCGGCGCCGTCGGCGCCCTCGTCGACGAGCACGCGCCCGGCCTCGTTGGGCACGGTGCCGGCCTGGTCGTCGAACGGCAGCTGCGGGATGTTCTGCGACAGGTAGCCGACGGCGCGGTACACGGCCTGGACGTCCCAGTCCTTATAGGTTCCGGTGCCCTTGACGTTGCCGGTGCCGTCCAGGGTGGTGCGCTCGGTGCGCAGGCCGACAACCTTGCCGTCCTCGCCGATCAGTTCGGCCGGGGACTCGAAGAAGTGCAGGAACAGCTTGTGCGGACGGTCGCCGACATCGCGGATGGCCCACTGCTCGAGGGTGTTGCAGACCATGTCGACCTGCTTGGAGTGGCGGCGGGCGGCCTCGGAGCCCTCGTCGTAGTCGATGTCCTCCGGATCGACGATGACCTCGATGGTCGGCGAGTGGTCGAGTTCGCGCAGCTCCAGCGGGGTGAACTTGGCCTGCGCGGGACCGCGGCGGCCGAAGACGTGGACCTCGAGCGCCTTGTTGTTGCGCAGGCCCTCGTAGACGTTCGGCGGAATCTCGGTCGGCAGCAGTTCGTCACCGGTCTTGGCGAGTACGCGGGCCACGTCGAGCGCGACGTTGCCCACGCCCAGGACGGCGACCTTCTCCGCGTCCAGCGGCCAGGTGCGCGGCACATCCGGGTGGCCGTCGTACCAGGACACGAAGTCCGCGGCGCCGTAGCTGCCGTCGAGCTCGATACCCGGCACGCCCAGGGCGCGGTCGGCGTTGGCGCCGGTGGAGAAGATCACCGCGTCGTAGAAGCGACGCAGGTCCTCGAGGTCGATGTCGCTGCCGTAGTCGATATTGCCGAGCAGGCGCACCTGCGGCTTGTCGAGCACCTTGTGCAGGGCGGTGATGATGCCCTTGATGCGCGGGTGGTCGGGCGCGACGCCGTAGCGGATGAGACCGAACGGGGCAGGCATGCGCTCGTAGAGGTCGATACTCGCCTCGACATCGGACTTCATCAGCGCGTCGGCGGCGTAGATTCCGGCCGGTCCGGCACCGACGATCGCGATGCGCAGTGGGCGGTCGCCCGCGCCGCTCTTCGTTCCAGCGTGTTCGGTCATTTCTACGCGCACCTTTGGTCGAAACTCTCGTCTTGTCAGCCGTCCTTCTTAGCTTAGGCTAAGTTGACGTGCGGGCCGGGCCCTGCCCGACTGCTCCGCCGATGCTGCCTCGTTGCCGCGCGGAGCTCTCCCGATCCGTGCACCGGATGTGGCCGGAGTTCTGGTGATTCTATCGGTGGCACACACCGCCGCTATTCCCGGTATCCGCGCGAAAATGCGGGCGTGATCTTCGACACTTCGGCCCACCGGGGATGATCGCACCATGAGTGACAGCGATCCGGCCGGCCGGAGCGACCCCCGGGGCGATGATCCGGCTACCTCGATCGATCAGCGCGACACCACGCGATCGGCGACGCCGTTCCTGATCGCCGCGGCCATCGCCGTTCTCGCGGTGCTCGCCGTCGTGATCCTCGGAGTCACCCGCCCGGCTGAGAACAATCTCACAGATCCGGACCGGGTGGCCATCGCGGCGCGCAACTTCGCCACGGCGAGAAGCGATTCCGATGCCGACCGGCGCAAGACCACCGAATGCGCGGGCTTCGACGAGAAGAAGTCTCCGCTGGGCGCCGGCTCCGTCGGCAAGAAGGTGGAGATCGCCGGAGTCGACGCGGTGCACATCGACGGCGACCACGCCACGGCCTCGGTGACCAGCCAGATCGACGGGCACAAGACCGCGGCGAACTGGAATTTCGGCCGTGAGAACGGCACCTGGCTGGTGTGCGGCAACCCCTGAGCCGTCGCCGTCGATGTTTGACAATCGGGCCTGTGACCAGGCATTCTCGGTTCAGGTCATGAGTACCAGCGGCAAGCCCCGGCTAGCTGGTCGGCAACCCTCCTCCGCGGTGGGGTGCTCCGGGTGACGACCTGGCCGCGGTCCGACCGGACGCGGCAAGTGCGGATTCCGTAGGAGGTTCGACAAGTGAGCTACGCCGGTGACATCACGCCTGGGCAGGCGTGGGAGTTGTTGCGCGACAATCCGGATGCGGTGCTGGTGGATGTGCGCACCGAGGCCGAATGGCGATTCGTCGGTGTGCCCGACACCACCTCGATCGAGCGGCCGACCGCCCTCATCGAATGGGTCGACGGCACCGGCTCGCCCAATCCCGCGTTCGTGGAGCAGTTGAAACAGGTGCTGGCCGATCGCGCGGGCGACAGCGATGCCCCGGTGATCTTCCTGTGCCGGTCCGGGCAGCGTTCGATCGGTGCGGCGACGGCGGCGACGGCGGCCGGCTTCGCACCCTCCTACAACGTGCTCGAGGGTTTCGAGGGTCCGCTGGATGCCGAGGGGCATCGTGGTGGCGCGGGTTGGCGCGCACTCGGCCTGCCGTGGCGGCAGTCGTGAGCGGATCTGTTGTGCGGCAATTCTTTTCGTGGAGGCAGTCATGATCACCGGCGGTGCATTCGATCGGCCGCTGCCCGAGGGCGTGGGTCCGGCGACCCTGGGCGTGCGCGGCGGGCTGCGCCGCTCCGGTTTCGAGGAGACCTCCGAGGCGCTGTATCTGTCGTCCGGATTCGTCTACGAGAGCGCGGAGGCGGCCGAAGCGGCCTTCACCGGCGATATCGAGCATTTCGTGTATTCCCGCTACGGCAATCCGACGGTCGCGATGTTCGAGGAGCGGATGCGGCTGCTCGAGGGCGCCGAGGCGTGTTTCGCCACCGCCAGCGGGATGTCCGCGGTGTTCACCGCGCTGGCGGCGCTGCTCGGGCAGGGCGATCGGCTGGTGGCCGCGCGCAGCCTGTTCGGTTCCTGTTTCGTGGTGTGCAACGAGATCCTGCCGCGCTGGGGCGTGGAAACCGTCTTCGTCGACGGTGAGGATCTCGGCCAGTGGGAGCGGGCGCTCTCGCAGCCGACGGCCGCGGTGTTCTTCGAGACCCCGTCGAATCCGATGCAGACCCTCGTCGACGTGCGGCGGGTGAGCGAACTGGCTCATGCCGCCGGTGCGAAGGTCGTGCTGGACAACGTGTTCGCGACGCCGCTGTTGCAGCGCAGCCTCGACCTCGGCGCCGATGTGGTGGTCTATTCGGGCACCAAGCACATCGACGGACAGGGCCGGGTGCTCGGCGGTGCGATCCTCGGCACCGGCGACTACATCAATGGACCGGTCAAGAATCTGATGCGCCACACCGGCCCGGCGCTGAGCCCGTTCAACGCCTGGACCCTGCTGAAGGGGCTGGAGACGATGCCGCTGCGGGTGCGGCAATCGACGCAGTCCGCGCTGGCCGTCGCCGAGTTCCTGGAACGGCATCCGGGCGTGGCCTGGACGAAGTACCCGTTCCTCACCTCGCATCCGCAGCACGAGCTGGCGACCTCGCAGATGTCCGGCGGCGGCACCGTGGTCACCTTCGAACTCGCCGCGGGCGCCGGCGAGGGCAAGAAGCGCGCCTTCGAGGTGCTGAACCGGCTGCGCATCGTCGACATCTCCAACAACCTCGGCGACGCGAAGACCCTGATCACGCATCCGGCGACCACCACGCACCGGGCGATGGGTCCCGAAGGCCGTGCGGCTGTCGGTCTCACCGACGGGGTGCTGCGTATCTCGATCGGACTCGAGGATGTGGAGGATCTGCTCGGCGATCTGGCGCAGGCGCTGAGCTGACACCGAAACCATTGACAGTATGCTGTCAATTATGACAGCATACTGTCATGAGTAAAACGGTTCATATCGCGGTGTACGACACCTTCGCCGATTGGGAGCCGAGCTACGTCACGGCCGGTATCAATCGCCCACTGATGCAGCGCGAACCGGGAAGCTGGCAGATCCGCACGGTCGGCGCCACCGCCGAGCCGGTCACCTCGATGGGCGGGCTGCGCGTGCTTCCCGATCTGACTCTGGATCAGCTCTCGCCGGGCGACAGCGCGATGCTAATCCTGCCCGGCGCCGATATCTGGGAGGACGGGCAACTCGCGCCGTTCGCCCAGGCGGCGGCGGACTTTCTGAAGGCCGGCGTGCCCGTCGCGGCGATCTGCGGGGCGACCTACGGACTGGCGACCCAGGGCCTGCTCGATGCTCGCCCGCACACCGGCAACGCCGCGGAAAACCTTGTCTCGACCGGATATTCGGGAGCGGAACACTTCGTGGACGAACCGGCCGTGACCGACGGCGATCTCATCACCGCGAGTGGTATCGCGCCGATCGACTTCGCGCGGCATATCTTCGCGCGGCTGGACCTGTTCGAGCCGGCCGTCCTGGACGCGTGGTATCGGCTCTACGCGGACCGGGATCCGAGCGGGTTCTTCGCCCTGCAGGCCGCGGCGGTCGAGCCGGCATGAGTCGGGGTGATGCCGAACTGTTCTCCGCGGCGGCGATCACGACCTTCAAGCTGAACGGCCAATTCCTCACGATCGCAGAGGAATTGGCGAAACCGGCGGAGATCACCGCGGCCTGGTGGCAGGTGCTGGGCGCGGTGCTGCACGAACCGCTGCCGGTATCGGGCATCGCGCGCGAGATGGGCATCACCCGCCAGAGCGTGCAGCGCATCGCAGACCTGCTGGTGGACAAGGGTTTCGCGGAATACCGGCCCAACCCCGCACATCGCCGCGCGAAGCTGGTGGCGATCACCGACGCGGGCTACGCGGCGGTCCGCCGGATCACCCCGCACCATGCCGTCATGGCGAAACAGCTTGCGCAACAATTGGGTTCGCGGCGGTTCGCCGAAGTGGTGGACGCGCTGGGCGATCTGTCGGCCGCGCTGGAAGCGCTGGAATCCGGGGATCGCGGCACAAGTCCGGACTGATGGACTGCGGCGCCGGGGAACGACCGTGCCGGCGTCCGGACGGTGCGCCGGCCGGACTTTTGCGCTCAGACCGCGAACGGATTCCCGGTGCGGCCCACGAGATCGGCCACCGAATCGATCACCACGGTCGGCCGGTACGGGAACTGTTCCACCGAGGCCCGGGTGGAAATCCCCGAGGTCACCAGCACTGTGCGCATCCCCGCCTCGAGTCCGGCGATCACATCGGTGTCCATCCGGTCGCCGATCATCACCGCCGACTGTGAATGCGCGCCGATCTGCCGCAGCGCCGAGCGCATCATCAGCGGATTCGGCTTCCCGACGTAGTACGGGTCGCGCCCGGTGGCCCGGGTGATCAGCGCGGCCACCGAACCCGTCGCGGGCAGCACGCCCTCGCGCGAGGGCCCGGTCGGGTCGGGATTGGTGGCGATGAACCGGGCGCCGCGCTCGACCAGCCGGATCGCGGTGGTGATCGCCTCGAACGAATAGGTCCGCGTCTCGCCGAGGACGACGTAATCCGGATCGCTGTCGGTCAGCACATAGCCGATCTCGTGCAGGGCGGTCGTCAACCCCGATTCGCCGACCACGTACGCCGTGCCGCCGGGACGCTGCTCGTTCAGGAAGGTGGCCGTGGCGGTCGCCGAGGTCCAGATCGAGGAGGCCGGGATGTCCAGCCCGATCCGGCGCAGGCGGGCCTGGAGATCGCGCGGCGTGCGGATGGAGTTGTTGGTCAGGACCAGGTACGGAATCTCACGCTCGGTCAGCTCCGTCAGGAACGCATCGGCGCCGGGGATGAGGTGGTCCTCGTGCACCAGCACGCCGTCCATATCGGTCAGGTAGGACAGAATCGGTTCACTGTCGGCAGTCACGAGCCAATTGTGGGCTATTGCCGAGGGTGAGGTGACGTTCCGGTAGGTGCGTACGCGCGGCGGTCGCAGAATTCGCACTGGTTATGGTCGAATGCGACCGCAGCTTGCCGCGCTGTCGAATTTCGGGACAGGAATTTCGGGACACCCGTCCAGCGCTGCACTCGGTCGACGCGGTCGTCTCCCACCCGGGAGCCGGCCCAAGCACGCACGTGACGGCGAACAGGAGTGGCGCAGTGAGTGATCTCAAGCTGGGATACAAGGCGTCGGCAGAACAATTCGGACCACGCGAGCTCGTCGAGCTCGGCGTTCTGGTCGAAGAACACGGCCTCGACAGCGCGACCGTCAGCGATCACTTCCAGCCCTGGCGGCACAAGGGTGGTCATGCGCCGTTCTCGCTGGCCTGGATGACCGCGGTCGGTGAGCGGACCTCCCGCATCCAGCTCGGCACCTCGGTGCTGACGCCGACCTTCCGCTACAACCCCGCGGTGATCGCGCAGGCCTTCGCGACTCTCGGGGTGCTGTACCCGGAGCGGATCATGCTGGGTGTGGGCACCGGGGAGGCGCTCAACGAGATCGCGACCGGTTACAAGGGCCAGTGGCCGGAGTTCAAGGAGCGCTTCGCCCGGCTGCGCGAATCGGTCGATCTCATGCGCGCGCTGTGGAGCGGTGACCGGGTCGACTTCGAGGGTCAGTACTACACCACGGTCGGCGCCTCGATCTACGACGTGCCGCCGGCCGGGATCCCGGTCTACATCGCCGCGGGCGGGCCCGTGGTCGCCCGGTACGCGGGCCGGGCCGGTGACGGTTTCATCTGCACCTCGGGCAAGGGGATGGACCTCTACACCGAGAAGTTGATGCCGGCGGTGACCGAGGGTGCGGAGAAGGTGGGCCGCACGCTCGGCGACATCGACCGGATGATCGAGATCAAGATCTCCTACGACACCGATCCCGAACTGGCGCTGGAGAATACGCGGTTCTGGGCGCCGCTGTCGCTGACCGCCGAGCAGAAGCATTCGATCACCGATCCGATCGAGATGGAGGCCGCCGCGGACGCGCTGCCGATCGAGCAGATCGCCAAGCGCTGGATCGTCGCCAGCGATCCGGACCAGGCCGTCGAGCAGATCAAGCCCTACGTCGACGCCGGGCTGAACCACCTGGTCTTCCACGCCCCCGGCCACGACCAGCGCCGCTTCCTGGACCTGTTCGCGCGCGACCTGGCACCGCGCCTGCGCGCACTCTGAGCCGCCGCGCCGGGTCGGCGAAACCCGTCCGGCCCGGCGCGGAAACCATCGAGGACTGATTGCGTATTCACAGGTCACGGCCGGTTGCGTGGCATACTTGTCGGGTCAGTCGATCAGCATGCGCAGAGCGAGGGACCAGATGACAGCGGACGCGATGCCTATGGGCGACCGGCCGTCTCCGGGCTGGCCGATTCCGCCGCCCGAAGGCTACGTCGCCGCAGATCTCGACCGGCTACCCGATCTGCCCCCGCATACCGAACTGATCGACGGGAGCCTCGTTTTCGTGAGGCCGCAGAAGTTGTTTCACATGTGTGTTGTGGACTTCCTCCGCGGGGAGCTGAAGCGCAGAGCGCCGAAACATCTGGTCGTGCTACGGGAGATGACTGTCACCTTGGGGAGTCGGCAACGGCCGGAACCCGACGTGATGGTTGTCGATGCGGCCGCCTCGACGAATCTCGAGGAAACGGCCTACAAGCCATCCGACGTCACCCTTGTCGTGGAAGTCGTTTCCCCCGACTCGGTCGAACGTGACCGCAAGCGAAAGCCGCAGTTGTACGCCGAGGCCGGTATTCCACACTTCTGGCGTGTGGAGAATGTCGATGGTCGCGCGGTCGTCTACGTGTACGAACTCGACCCGGCGACCGGGAAGTACACCCCCACGGGGATACACCACGATCGTCTCCACGTCACCGTTCCGTTCGACATCGATCTGGATCTCGGTCGGGCCACCCAGCCGTAACGGTCGCCGCGAACACCGCCATTCCTGCTCGGTGGGAGGTGCGGGCGGCACTGCGCGCGGCTGCCAGGCCCGCAGGGCGGCGAGCAGTCTGTTCAGCTGCGTGGTACACGCGGACCAGTCCGGTGTCGGTGTCGCTGCTGCACGTGGAAGGCGTTGCGGCAAAGTAGTTTTCATGATTGCTCCGCCAGGGGGTTCGCGCGGTGGCCGTCGTCGGGCGCATAGGCGCCGTCCCGTTCGGGACGCGGCCGCGCAGATGGGCCGAATTGGGCACGATCAGTAGTGACCAGTCGGCGGCAGTGTGAAGGAACTCAGCAGGCGAGTCGGACTCGCCGCGTAAATTCTTGGAACGCAGCAATATTGCGCTCCGGCGGTTGGACCATCGGAGACTGCGAGCGCTCCGAGCCTTCCCGTGGACCCATTCCGCCGGGCCCGTCCGTCCCTCGCAGGCAGGGCCGACTCGGTAGGGTGCTGACGGCGAGGAGGAGTAATGCTGTATTCGGGGGAGTTGTTCGCCGGCTACCGGATCGAACGGGTGCTCGGCGCCGGTGGAATGGGTGAGGTCTACGTCGCCCGGCACCCGCGGTTACCGCGGTCGGACGCGGTGAAGGTACTACCGGCGCAGTTTGCGGCCGATCCGGAATACCGGGCGCGGTTCGAGCGCGAGGCCGATCTGGCGGCGAGTCTGTCGCATCCGGCGATCGTGAAGGTGTACGACCGCGGCGAGTACGAGGGCCGGCTGTGGATCGCGATGGAACTGGTCGACGGCGTCGATCTCGCCCGGCGACTGGCCGCGACCGGACCGTTCGGCATCGACGAGGTGATCCGGATCGCGGAAACCGTCGCGGGAGCACTGGACCGCGCGAATGCGCAGGGTTTGGTGCACCGGGACGTGAAACCGGCGAACATCCTGCTGAGCCGGGACGGTGACGTTCTGCTCACCGATTTCGGCATCGCCCGTCACGCCGCGGGCGCCTCCGATCTGACCGGAACCGGGGTCATGATCGGCACCCTGAACTACGCGTCGCCGGAACAGTTGAGCGCGCAACGGCTGGACGGGCGCAGTGATCAGTATTCGCTGGCCTGCACCATCTTTCACGTGCTCACCGGTGACGCGCCGTTCGCGGACGCCAATCCCGTCGTGGTCGTCACCCGGCACGCCACGGCCACGCCACCGAGCGTGCGGACGGCGCGTCCGCACCTGCATCCGGACGTGGACGCGGTCCTCGCGCGAGCGATGGCGAAGCGGCCGGCGGATCGGTTCGCGTCGTCCTCGGAGTTCGCGACGGCGCTCGGCGCGGCTCTGCGGGCCACCCCTGCGGAACCGCCGGACGACCCGCAGGCGGCGATCGCGACCGTGCTCGCCGGACAGCCCGTGCCGGCGCTCGACGGATCGGACGCCGCGGGCCCGACCGTCGTCTCCGGCGCCGCGCTGCCGCCATCGCAGCGCGGCAGTGGCGGTGGGCCGCGGACGATGTGGGCGGCGGTGGGCACGGTAGCGGCCGTGGTTGCCGTCGTTGCGGTGGTGACGGCATTCGTGCTGCACGCGAGCGGGCCGGACGAGGTCGGACCGACCGATGCGGCCCGGGCGCTGGCCCGGATCTCGGTAACTCCGCAGAGCCCGGATCTCAGTGCCGAACCCACCGGGAAGCGGTGGTCGGCCGACGGGTGGGCGCTCCCGATCGGCGGCACGGACAAGGTGGTGTTCTACAACGGCACCAAGACACTCGACATCGTCGATGTGGAGTCGGGGGCGCTGTTGCACAGCGTCGGTGTGGGGTACATCTCCTACGCCGAGTGCGTGTTCACGGCCTCGGGCCGCTACGCGGGCTGCCGTACGGAGTCCGGGGACAGTGCCGCCGGGACCCGGGACGTGAATTCGGATTCCTACGCGACGCTGCTCATCGATACGCAGACGGGTGTGATCTCCGGTCGTTTGCCGGCCGCCACCGAAATCGTCTCCGCGGGAGAAACGTTCGCCACATTCGAACCGGAGCGCAAAGGTGCCGCGACGGGTTCGGTCCTCGCCGCGGACGTCACCGGCACCGTGCGCTGGCGGGCCGACGGCATCCAAGCGGGTCTGGTCCACGGGAGCGGTGTGCTGTCACTGCAGAAGAACCCCGTGTCCGATGATCCGTTCTCGAAGGCCGGCTTCGAATTGCGCAATATCGAAACCGGCAAGGTCGTGTATCAGGTGGCTCCGGACCATGTTCAGCCTCATAGCGTGTGGGCTCCGGACTGGCTGGCTTACTCCGGCGGATTCGCGGTTGGTGCGGACTTCTTCGCGCTCGACGGAACGAAGCGCGCGAGCGCCGGTCCCGGCTGGCGGGTCGTCGCGAGCCAGCCGTATGCCACCCAGGGTGACGATCCGGCGCCGAACGGCAATGACAAGCGCTACTCCGAACCGGACACCGCACCCGCGTTGCCGGTGCTGACGAACCGCGGCATGTTCGCCGCCTTCGATCCCGCGACCGGATCCATGCTCTGGTCCAGGCAACTGCCGAAGGAAGCCGGTTACAGCCACGGTGTGTCGGTCGCCGGAATCGGCAGCAAGATACTGATTCGCTGGGACACCACCGCGGAAACCGGCTCCGACTATCTCGAGAACAAATACAAGCTCGCCTACGCCTGGTTCGACGCGTACACGGCCGAGGGCGGTGTACTGCCGGACAACCAGGTGCCCTGGGCCACCGATGGAACGAGGGTGGTCACCGTCGCGCGTGGCGGTCAGGGCGCGATCACGGTCGTCGCGGCCGGGAAGAATCAGCAACCGGTGTGGTCACTCGACTTCGGCAGCAGCCCGATCCGTACCTTCGCCGGCCGGGTGTATCTGGCCCACAGCCGGATCGTGTGAAACCCTCACGCCTTGGTCAGGGCGAAGATGCGCAGATCACGCGTCGTCCGGCTGCGGTAGGCGGCATAGGCCTCGGTCGTCTCCACGAACCGGTCGAAGATCCGTTGCTTACGCTCCGGATCCTCGACCAGCTGGGCGTGCACCGGAATGCTCTGTCCCGCAAGGGTTATCGTCGCCTCAGGATGTGCCAGCAGGTTGGCGGTCCAGGCAGGATGGCGGGCCTGACCGAAGTTGCTGCCGATCACGTACAGCGTGTCGCCGTCGTGGACGTACAGCAGCGGTGAGGTGCGCGGCTGCCCGGAGGTGCGGCCGATGGTGGTGAGCAGGACGATCGGGGCGCCGATCGGGCCGAGCACGGTGTAGCGAGCACCGGTGCGCTGCAACACTTTCCGATCCAGCGGCGTGAGGGTGCGCACCACGAGCGAACCGAATTTCGTCGCGGCGAACGCGCTCGCGGTTCGCCCGAGCAGACCGGTCCGCGAACCCCACTGCCGATCCGGAAACTGTGCCGTCATGGACAGTGATCCTAGGGCTCGGGCCGGGGTCGCGCGGGCGGGTGAGCGCGTTTACCGCCGGACCGCGGCCACGAATTCGTATCCCTTGCGCCAGTCACCGTCACGCGGTGCGGTGAGCAGGTGGTCGACGCCCGCCTCGGCGTAGGCGTCGAACAGTTCCCGGGCCTCGCCGAGGTCGGCGGGAAGCGGCGTGACGACGGAGACGGTGGGTGTGCTGCGCCCGAACGTGGCGGCGGATTCGGTCAATTCCTTTGTGGCGGTGACCACTTCCTGTGGGGCGAGGCCGATCGCGAGCCAGCCGTCGGCGAATTCGGCCGCGCGGCGCCGGGCGCGCGGTCCGTCGCCGGCCACCAGAATCGGCGGAACCGTCGCGCCGGGGGCGAGCGTGACCTCGGTGCCGTCCGGCAGCACGGCGGGGCGGCCGGCGATCAGATCGGGCAGCACGCGCAGATTCTCGTCGGTGCGCCGGCCCCGGTCGGCGAACGGCAACCCGGCCGCGCGCCAGCCGATATCGCCGTGGGCGGGATTGCCCGTGCCGACGCCCAGCAAGAGCCGATTCCCGGAGACGTACTGCAGTGCGCTCACCTGTTTGGCCGCCCACGCGGCCGGGCGCAGTGCGAGCAGCAGCACGCCGTAGCCGATGTGAATTCGTTCGGTCACCGCGGCCGCGGTCGCCAGCGTGACCGAACTCTCCAGAATCGGCGCGCTGGCGACGAGGTGGTCGGTCGACCACACCGAATCGAGGCCGACCTCCTCGGCGAACCGCGCCGCGGCGCCGACATCGCCGAGGATCGGCCGCTGGGGATCGGGGGTGGACGTGGGGAGGAAGGTGCCGAGTCGCATGGTGCCGACATTACGGACGAAATGTGAGCCGTTGAATGCTCGGAAGACGCAGACCCATGTCCGCAACGCTCATCCCTCTGGTCCGGTCGCCGTCACGGCGCGGTCGTCGTGCCCGGTCCGGGCAGCTGTGGTCACTCCGAACACCGCACCGGCCGCGCCTCACGGATGGGTGTCGGCCGCGGCCGCGCATACGACCGGCTGTGATTTCGTCGGCAACCGGCAGTAGGTGCGACCTCCGGCGGATATCCGCTCACTAAGCTCGGGACCATGGCCGAACCCGCACCGTCCACCGTGTACATCGCGTCACTGGAAGGTGACACCGGCAAATCCACCGTGGCGCTGGGCATGTTGCAGATGCTCTCGGCGACGACGCCGCGGGTGGGCGTCTTCCGGCCGATCACCCGCTCCAACCACGGCCGGGACTACATTCTCGAGCTGCTGCTCGAACACTGCACCGCCGATATCGACTACGAGCAGGCGGTCGGGGTCACCTACGAGCAGGTGCACGCCGATCCCGACGCCGCGATCAGCGAGATCGTGATGCGGTTCCACGAGGTCGCCAAGGTCTGCGACGCCGTGGTGGTGGTCGGCAGCGACTACACCGATGTCGCCGGGCCGAGCGAACTGCGCTACAACGCCCGGATCGCGGTCAACCTCGGCGCGCCGGTGCTGCTGGTGCTGCGCGGCGCCGGGCGCAGCCCCGACGAGGTCGTGCAGGTCGCCCGGGTCTGCGAAGCGGAACTCGAACACGAGCACGCCCAGCTGATGGCGATCATCGTCAACCGCTGTGATCCCGAGCGGCTCGAAGACGTGCGGGACGCGATGGGTGTGCTGCCCTGTCCGTCGTGGACGATGCCGGAGGTGCCGCTGCTCACCGCGCCGACCATGAACGAGCTGTGCGAGGCCATCGACGGCACCGTCTATTCGGGCGATCCGGAGCTGCTGCAGCGCGAGGCGCTGAAGGTGATGGTCGGCGGGATGACCGCCGAGCACATTCTCGAGCGGCTCAGCGACGGCGTCGCGGTGATCGTGCCGGGCGACCGTTCCGACGTCCTGCTGTCGCTGGTGAACGCGCACGAGGCGGAGGGATTTCCGTCGTTGTCGGGCATCATCATGAACGGCGGCATGTTGCCGGATCCGGCGATCGCGCGCCTGATGGCGGGCCTCAAGCCGAAACTGCCCATCCTCACCACGCAATTGGGCACGTTCGACACCGCCAGCGCCGCCGCGCACACCCGCGGGCGGGTCTCGCTCAGCAGTATGCGCAAGATCGACACCGCCTTGGCGCTGATGGAGCAGCGGGTGGACGGCCGGAAGCTGTTGAATCTCATCGAAGTTCCGGTGCCGTCGGTGGTCACGCCGCAGATGTTCGAATATCAGCTGGTGGAACGGGCGCGCGCCGATCCGCGCCGGATCGTGTTGCCCGAGGGCGACGACGATCGCATCCTGCGGGCGGCCGGGCGCGTGCTGCAACGCAAGATCGCGGAGCTGACCATCCTCGGTGACGAGGCCACCGTGCGCGCCCGCGCGGCCGAACTCGGTGTCGACATCGATGCCGCCCAGGTGCTCGATCCGCGTACCAGCGAGCTGCGCGCGGAGTTCGCCGAGGAATTCGCGCGGCTGCGCGCGCACAAGGGGATGACGGTCGAGCGGGCCCGCGAATTCATGGCCGACATCTCGTATTTCGGCACCATGATGGTGTATCGGGGCATCGCCGACGGCATGGTCTCCGGCGCCGCGCACACCACCGCGCATACGATCCGGCCCTCGTTCGAGATCATCAAGACCGAACCCGGCGTCTCGACGGTGTCGAGTGTGTTCCTGATGTGCCTGGCCGATCGCGTGCTGGCCTACGGCGACTGCGCGGTGGTGCCGGATCCGACCTCCGAACAGCTTTCCGATATCGCGATCTCCTCCGCCCGCACCGCGCGGCAGTTCGGGATCGAACCCCGGGTGGCGATGCTGTCGTATTCGACCGGCGAATCCGGCTCCGGCGCCGACGTCGACAAGGTCAGGGCCGCAACCGAACTGGTGCATCGGCGGGCACCGCATCTGCCGGTGGAGGGGCCGATCCAGTACGACGCCGCGATCGAACCGACGGTCGCGAGCACCAAACTGCCGCATTCCGATGTCGCCGGGCGCGCGACGGTGTTCATCTTCCCGGACCTCAACACCGGTAACAACACCTACAAGGCGGTGCAGCGCAGTGCGGGCGCGGTCGCGATCGGGCCGGTGCTGCAGGGATTGCGCAAACCGGTCAACGATCTGTCGCGCGGAGCGCTGGTGGCCGACATCGTGAACACCGTGGCGATCACGGCGATCCAGGCGCAGAAGCAGGAGGCACGGTGAGCGACAATCGCGCAGCGGCTCGCTGTGCCGACCGGGTGCGGGTGCCCCGCAGGACACTGGAGGGCTGATGCAGGTATTGGTGATCAATTCGGGGTCGTCGTCGATCAAATATCAACTGCTGGACCCGGTTTCGGCGAACGTGTCGGCCTCCGGGCTGGTGTCGCGCATCGGGGAACCGGTGTCCGAGGACGAGGTGACCGTCGAACATCACAGTGACGGAAAGAAATTCGAGCACACCGGGCCGATCGCCGATCACGCCGCGGGTCTGCGGGTGGTGTTCGACCTGTTCGCCCGCAGCGGTCACGATCTGAGCGGCGAGGGGCTCTCGGCGGTCGGCCATCGGGTCGTGCACGGCGGCGAGATCTTCTACGAACCGACCCTGATCACCGATGCCGTGGTGGAATCCATCGACAAGCTCTCCGCTCTGGCGCCACTGCACAATCCGGCCAACGTCACCGGCATCCGCTCCGCGCGCGACCTGCTGCCCGAAACACCGCAGGTCGCGGTGTTCGACACCGCCTTCTTCCACGGACTGCCCGACGCCGCCAAGACCTACGCCATCGACGCGAGGATCGCCGCCGCGCACGGCGTCCGGCGCTACGGGTTCCACGGCACCTCGCACGAGTACGTGTCCGGGCGGGTCTCGGAACTGCTCGGCGGCGACCCGGCCACGCACAACCAGATCGTCCTGCATCTGGGTAACGGCGCCTCGGCGTCGGCGATTCGCGGCGGCCGGGCGGTCGACACCAGCATGGGACTGACGCCGCTGGAGGGGTTGGTCATGGGCACCCGATCCGGCGATATCGACCCGGGCATTCCGCTGCATCTGGCGCGGACCGCGGGGCTGGATATCGACGGCATCGACGAACTGCTCAACCGCCGCTCCGGCATCAAGGGCCTGTCCGGGGTCAACGACTTCCGGCAACTGTTCGACCTGATCGATTCCGGGGATGCCGCGGCCCGGCTGGCCTACGACGTCTACGTGCATCGGTTGCGTCATTACATCGGCGCCTATCTGGTGGATCTGGGCCGGGTCGACGCGATCACCTTCACCGCCGGAGTGGGGGAGAACAACGCGCAGGTGCGCGCCGATGCGCTGGCGGGCCTGGAACGCTTCGGCATCGCGGTGGATCCCGCGCGCAACGCCGCGAAAGATCGTGCGGCGCGCCATATTTCGCCGCCGGGCACGGAGGTCGCCGTGCTGGTGGTGCCGACCGACGAGGAATTGGCCATCGCCCGGGCGGCCGCTGCGCTGGTGGGCTGAACCGGACTCAGAACCAGCTCTTGGCGCGGATCGCGTTCGCCAGATCCACCAGCGCGTACCGGTGGGTCCGGCCGGGGGCGGTGCGGGCCAGCGCGCGCAGCCCGGATTCGATCCCGCGGCGCAGCCCGCGTTCGGTGAACGGCTGCCCGAGCAGGGTGCTGCCGGACGCTTGTGGGCGGTGACCGGCCTGCAGCCACGCGAGCGCGGTGCCCAGAACCAGGACCCGCAGCTGCGCGACCCGGCGTTCCGCGGCGGGCAGGGCCTGCAGCCGTGCCGCGGCGACGTGCAGGGTGGACTCCTCCAGCCGATCGGCGTCGACCTGTGCGGGTTGCGGTGTCTCGACGTCCCCGGACTCCGGATCACCGGGCTCGGCGGGTTGTGCGGTGAGCAGTAGCAGGACCGCGGTCAGCCGCGCCTCGGTGTAGTGGCGGGAGGCGGAGGGAACGTCGTCCAGGGCCGCGACCGCGGCGGCGACCCGGCCGTCGGCGGCCAATTGCCGCGCGAGCCCGAAGGCGGCGCTCACCACGCCGCGGTCGGTCCGCCACACCGTGGCGTAGAACTTCTCGGCGCAGTGCCGCCACTGCGCGGGGTCGGGCGAATCCCACTGTTGCAGAACCAGTTCCGCGGTCGCGGCGATGGCGAGTTTGGGCGCGATCTCACCGGGCAGCGCACACAGCACCGCGTCGAAACTGTCGTAGGCGCGTTCGTAGTCCTGCTCGCGCAGCGCGATCAGGCCCTGGAACCAGTCGGTGCGCCAATCGTGTTCGCCCAGGTGGTCCAGGTTGTCCAGCAGCTCGCGGGCCGCGGCCGGCTGGTCGAGATCGAGGTGGACGCGAACCTCGGCCAGGGTGGCCTCGGCGGCGAAACTGTCCGGCGCACCACCCGGCGCGGTCTCGGCTCGCCGCCGCGCGGCCCGCACCGCGTCGAGGGCGTGTTCCGGTTCGGAGTGCGCGGTCCCGGCCAGCAGCGCGGCCGACGGATCGGCCGGATCGATCAGCGGGACCGGCAGGGCGGCGGCGATATCGCGGGCGGTGAGGTTCTTGCCGCGGACCACGCCGTCGGCGTAGACATCGGTCTGGCCGATCAGTTCGTCGGTGCCGAAACTGGTGCGCGGCGGACTGAACAGCGTCGACAGTTGCGGATGTTCGGTACCGGTCTCGGCGGCCAGGATCTCGCGCAGCACACCCGCCAGCTGAGTGGTCATCACCCGGGCCGACGGGAACCGGCGGTCCGGATCGGGATCGGTCGCGGTCAGCAGCAGCCGATGCAGGGATTCGTAGCGAGCCAGGACCGGTTCGGCATCCGGATGCGGAATGCCGTCGGTGTAGCGGCCGGCGACCATCGGGATGTTCACGGTCAGCACCGCGAGGGTGCGGCCGACGGTGTAGATGTCGGTGGCGGCGGTGGGGCCGGTGGTGGCGATCTCGGGTGCCTGGAAACCCTTGGTGCCGTACAGATTTCCGTAGGAGTCGAACGGTGCCGTCGCGCCCAGGTCGATCAGTTTCACCTGATCCTCGGTGACCATGATGTTGTCGGGCTTGAGGTCGTTGTAGGCCAGTTCCAGCGCGTGCAGGTATTCCAGCGCGGGCAGGATCTCCAGGATGTAGGCGATCGCTTCCGGCACCGGCATCCGCTCCGGCCGCGGATGGCTGTCGAGCAGATCACGCAGTGAGCGACCGCCCACGTACTCCATGACGATGTAGCCGATCGGCGAGCCGCCGGGACCGGGATGTTCGACGAAGTTGTGGATCTTGACAATGCTCGGATGGGCCAGTTCGGCCAGATATTGGCGTTCGGCCACGGCGACGGCCTGGGCCTCGGCATCCCCGCCGTGCAGCAGGCCCTTCAGCACCACCCAGCGGTCGCTGACATTGCGGTCGATCGCGAGATAGATCCAGCCGAGCCCGCCGTGCGCGATACAGCCCTGAATCTCGTACTGCCCGGCGACGCGATCGCCGGCCCGCAGGTACGGGCGGAAATCGTAGGGTGCGCCGCAGTTGTCGCAGATGCCGACGGCCGTGGCGGCGTGTGCGGCCGTCGTGCGCCCGACCGGCCGGCCGCAGCGCCAGCAGTACCGCCGTCCCTCGGCCACCACCGGATCGGCGAGCACCGCCACCATCGGATCCAGTTGCGGCACAGCCGGAATCGGCACCAGACCGGCGCCCAGGCGACGGACCGTGGGGCGGGAGCGGACCGTGCGCCCGCTGCGTCCGGTGGGGCGACTCGGCTCGCTCGGATACGACGAGGTGTCGGGCCCGCCGGTGCCGGCCGTGGCCGCGGCGGTATCCGACACGGTGAAAGGTGTTGCGGCGGTGGGCAGGTCGGCGCGCTGAGTTCCATGGATGTGCTGCGTCCCATGGATCTGCCGAGGCCCGGGAGTTTTCCGGGTCTCCGGCGATTCCGGGTCGTGGCGGGCCTGCGGTGTCGTCGGATCCTCATCGGATTCCGGTGCGGGCGTGCGAGATGCCGGCGGGTACTCGGGTTCGGGGAAGTCGTGGTGCTCGGACATGGATCAGTCCCGATAGGTCGGTTCCGGCGGTCCGGCCGCGGGGCCCAGCGCGGGCGCCAGCCAATGCTGATAGAGCCGATCCCAGGTGCCGTCGGTGCGCAACCGCTGCAGGGTGGCGTTCACGAATCGGACCATATCGTCGTTACCCTTCGGAACGCCGACGCCGTACGGCTCGTCACTGAGGGCGGGGCCCACCACCTCGGCGTAGGGGTCCTGCGCCGCCAGCCCGGCGAGCAGCGCGTCATCGGTGCTGATCGCGTCGACCTGGCGTTGCTGCAATACCACCAGGCAGTCCGCCCAGGTCGGCACCGTCATGATCGCGGCCGTCGGCTGGATGTGCCGAATCCGGTCGAGCGAGGTGGTGCCGCCCACCGCGCAGACCCGCTTACCGCCCAGATCCGCCATCGAGGTGATGCCGGATCCCTTCACCGCCAGGACGCGTTGATGCGACATCAGGTAGGTGGTGGAGAAATCGACGCGCTGGCGTCGGTCGCAGGTGATGGTCATGGTCTTCACCACCACGTCGACGCTGTGATCCTGCAGTGCCCGTTCACGATCCGCCGAACCGAGGATCCGGTACTCGATGCGGCGCGGATCGCCGAACAGATCGCGCGCGATCTCGGCGGCGACGTCGACATCGAAGCCGGCGAGGGTGCCGCTGATCGGATCGCGGAAGCTGAACAGATTGCTGCCGGGATCCAGCCCGACCAGCAATCGCCCGCGCGCGCGGACGGCGTCGAGGGCGGGCCCGTGATCGGCGCCGGGACGCAGGCTGGCGGTGGGATTACCGCATTGTGGTTCGAGTGCGGGGGCGGGTGCCGACTGTGGTTGTGTCACAACGGCATTGGCCGGCAGTGGCGGTTCGGTGTAGGTGCCGCTGCCGCCGGTGCGCGGGGCGCTCGGCGCACCGCCGCAACCGCCGGCCAGCAGGGCCGATGCCGCCAATGTCGCTGCCGCGACCCGCCTCGCTCTCATCGGTACTCCCTCAAACGCGGCCACAGCCCGGCCACCACGAACACCGCCGCCAGCGCGGCCAGGGTGAGTGCGCCCGGGGCCAGGAAATCCAGCGACCGCGCGGCATCGGATATCTCCCCGCGCAACGTATTCCGCGTTTCACCCATACCGGCGGCGAGCGCGTTGTCGAGGGTGTCGACCGCCGCGCTGGCCTGCGCCGGATCCGCGCCGATCGCCACCGCGGTGGCGGCCGGGAAATCGCCGCGGCCCAGCGCGTCGTTCATCCGCTGATGGGCCGAACGCCAACGGCCCAGTGCCGCATGCGCATTGCGCACATCGTCGGCGCCCGGTGCGCCGCCCGGATAGTGGGTGAGCAGATCGTCGAGCCGTGCGGTGGCGGTGTCGTAGGTGTGGTCGTAGTCGCCGCTGGCATCGCGGCGCACCAATTTCAGCGTCTCCGCCGCCCGCGCCTGCTGGGCCAGGATGCGGCTCTCGGTCAGCTGGGCGCCCGGCACCGCGCCGTCGTCGCGTCCCGAGGTGGTCGCCACCGCCGAGAACGATCCGGCGATCACCGTCCAGGCCAGCAGGATCAGCAGAATGCCGGAGGCCACCAGCAGACCCGGGTTGAGCACTCGATGCCAGCGCCGGGCCAGATAGAACTGCGCCGCCACCAGTGCGGCGAGCGTCAGGATCGGCAGCACGATCGCCGCCCACGGCGGCCGCACGTGCTGGCGCTGGGTCGCCGCGATCGCCGCGGACCGGTGCTCCTGCAACTCCTGCGCGGTCGGAAGCATGGTGGTCTGCATGAGATTCGACGCCTCGCTCTGATAGGCGGCGCCGACGGGATGGCCTTCGCGGTTGTTGGCGCGCGCGGTCTCGATGAGGCCGGTGTAGACCGGCAGTTCGGTGGCCACACCGGTGCGCAGCCGGGTGTCGGCATCGGGTGTGACCGAGCCGGGCGTGCCGGCGTTGTCGGACTGGGCCACCAGCTCCGCCGCTGCCTCGCCGACCGCCTGGTCGTAGCGATCGCGCACCGGTTTCGGCTCCAGCCCCCCGGAGATGAAGGCGGTGCCTGCGGCGGCATCTGCCACCGACAGCGAGGTGTAGAGATGCTGTGCGGAATTGGCGTCCGGTTCGGCCTCGTCGAGCAGATAGTCCAGGGCGTGCTGGCGGTGGCCCACCTCTGCGGAGGTGACGGCGCCGGCGATCAGGCACAGCCCGAGCAGTAACAGGCCCAGCGCGATCAGCCGGGCGGGGGACGAGCGCGCGAACGCGCGGACATCGGTCGCGTCGAGCCGGCTGCGCACGGCGGCAGCCGCGGCCCGCGGGGACAGCTCGTCGAGCTGCGAATGCCCGATTCGAGCCATGCCCACCTCCGTTCGTTCAGCGGGTTGCATTGTGCGGACTGAGCTTATTGTGGTCGTACCGGTACCGCCCGATATGTGTCGGTCACGACGGCGGTACCGGAGGCCGGCGGTCAGGACGCCGGCGCGGATCGGGACGAGGCGGAGCATGCGCGGTGACGGAGACGGCTTCTTGGAAAGCCCCGATGGGACGCGGCAGTGGGGCCTGTTCGGGGCCGCCGGACTGCTGCTGCGGGCACCCCGGCAGGGCGGCGGCGCATTGGTGCTGCTGCAACACCGGGCGCCGTGGAGCCATCAGGGTGGAACGTGGGCGCTGCCCGGTGGTGCACGCGACAGTCATGAGACCAGCGTGCACGCTGCGGTCCGTGAGGCGCAGGAAGAAGCCGGAATCGATCCGGAGGCGGTCCGGGTGCGCGGCAGCCGGGTGACGAGTACCGCGGACTCCGGCTGGACCTACACCACCGTGGTGGCCGATGTGTCGGAAACCTTGGCGACCACCGCGAATCGCGAAAGCGCGGAACTGGCGTGGGTCCCCGAGGAGGAGGTCGACGCCCGGCCGCTGCATCCCGGATTCGCCGTCGCGTGGCCCGGGCTGCGCGCGGCCGCGGCCCGGCTCGAACTGGACGGACTGGCCGAGGCGGCCGCCATCGCGGCGGTGCTGCCGCGCACGATCGACCTCGCCGATCGGGGCTTCCTGTGGCTCGACACGCACGATGTCGCCGCGCCGACCGCCCGGATCGCGCAGCGCGAGAACGGATCCGGCGAGAACGGATCCGGTGGGTACGCGCAGTACGAGGAAACGCTGGTGCTGACCCTGGACCAGGTACTGGACTGAACGCCGTATGTGAATAGCCGTGTCCTCCCCATGTGTACGGCTGTGTATCAGTTCGCCGCGTTCTCCAGCAACCGCTGTTTGAGTTCGCGGGCGGCGGCCTGCGGGTCGCGCGCCGCCGTGATCGCACGCACCACGACCACCCGGTCGGCGCCGGCCGCGAGCACCTCCGGCAGGCGGTCGCGATCGATCCCGCCGATCGCGAACCACGGCCGGGTCGGATGCGACTCCGCGGTCGAGCGCACCAACTCGATACCCGCCGCGGTGCGGCCCGGTTTGGTCGGCGTATTCCACACCGGCCCGGTGCAGAAGTAGTCGATGTGCTCGTCGACGACCGCGAGCCCGGCCTGGTTGCGATTGTGGGTGGATCGGCCGATCACCACATCCGGCCCGACGATCCGGCGGGCGTACCAGGGCGGTAGATCGCCCTGGCCCAGATGCAGCACATCGGCGCCGGCCGCCAGTGCGATATCGGCGCGATCGTTGACCGCTACGAGCGCGCCGTGGCGGCGGGCGGCGGCCTTCAGTTCGGCCAGCGCGCCGAGTTCGGCGCCGGCCTCGAGCGGCCCGAACTTCGCCTCGCCGGCCGAACCCTTGTCACGCAGCTGGATGATGTCGACACCACCGGAGAGCGCCGCCTCGGCGAATGCGGCCAGATCACCGGTATCGCGCCGGGCGTCGGTGCACAGGTAGAGCCGGGCCGAGGCCAGGCGTTCGCGCGGTGCCATCGGGCGTTGCGGTTGGGACGGTTGCACGGCTTCGACCGTAGCCGCGCTACCGTGGAGAGGCGAAACAAGAGGGCATTCCCGCAGCGATGGCGGCCGCGCGGGAACGCCGATTTCCCGGTGTCGGCCGTGCACGGCGCGGTCCGTGCGAGTCCGGGACCCGAGCGAGGTGGAGTGATGCGAAGTCTGGCCGTCGTGGGTGGGGGTGTGATCGGTCTGTCGGTGGCCTGGCGGGCCGCCGAACAGGGCTGGTCGGTGACGATTCTCGATCCCGGTGTGGGGTCCGGCGCGTCCTGGGTCGCGGGCGGCATGCTCGCTCCTCTCTCGGAGGGCTGGCCCGGTGAGGACGACCTGCTCGAATTCGGTGCGGCGTCGCTGCGGCGCTGGCCGGAATTCGGCGCCCGGCTGCGAGAGGCCACCGGGGTGGACGTCTTCGTGGCCCGGCAGACCCTCACCCTGGCACTGGACGCGGCCGATGCCGCCGACCTGCGCACGATCGCCGACTTCTGCGCCGGCCACGGATATGCGATGCGCGTGCTCGACCGGGCCGGGGTCCGCGCGACCGAGGCCGGGCTCTCGCGCACCGTCCGGGCCGGTCTGCTGGCCGTGGACGAGCCGGCGGTGGACAATCGCCTGCTGCTCGCGGCCCTGCGCCGCGGATGTGAACAGGCCGGTGTGCACATCGATCCCACACCCGTGACGGCTGTGGACGAACTCGACCACGACCGGATCGTGCTGGCCGCGGGGTCGGCCAGCGCGCGACTGTGGGAGCTGCCGGTGCGCCCGGTCAAGGGCGAGATCCTGCGGTTGCGCCGGCGCTCGGGCACTCCGCCGCCGCCGTCCTCGGTGATCCGCGCGCGGGTGCACGGCCGGCCGGTTTATCTGGTTCCGCGCGCCGACGGCCTGGTGGTCGGGGCCACGCAGTACGAGGCCGGATTCGACACCACCGTGACCGTGGCCGGGGTCCGCGATCTGATCGCCGACGCGGAAGCGGTGTGGCCGGCCCTCGGCGAATACGAACTGGCGGAGGCCGCCGCGGGCGGACGTCCCGGCACCCCCGACAATCTGCCGCTGATCGGATGGCTCTCGGATCGGGTGATCGCCGCCACCGGGCACGGGCGCAACGGCATTCTCGGCGTACCGATCACCGTCGACGCGGTGGCGGCGCTGCTGGCAGACGACGTCCTCGCCGAGGCGAAGGCCGCCGACCCGCACCGTTTCGCCACCGCCGAAACCGCTACTCCCGCATCATCATCAGGAGGTAACCAGTGACCGCGCAACCGAGTTCCGCGTCCCCATCGATTCCCGTCGGCGTCACGGTGAACGGCACCGAGCACGTCTTCGCGGAGCCGCTCACCGTCCGGGAACTGCTCGAGCGTCTGGAACTGCCGTGCCGCGGCGTGGCCCTGGCGGTGGACGGTTCACTGTTCCCGAAGTCGCGGTGGGACGAGCCGGTCGGCCGGGGCTGGGAGATCGAGGTCCTGACGGCGGTGCAGGGTGGCTGACATTCCGGGCACAGAATCGCGGCCGGTCGAGCCGCTGCGCATCGCCGATCGCGAATTCGGCTCCCGGCTGATCATGGGCACCGGTGGTGCGGAGAATCTGGCGGTGCTCGAGGAGGCGCTGGTCGCCTCCGGTGCCGAATTGACCACCGTCGCCATGCGCCGGATCGACGCCGCGGGCGGAACGGGCGTGCTCGATCTGCTCAAACGCCTCGACATCGCCCCGCTGCCCAATACCGCCGGTTGCCGCACCGCCGCCGAGGCGGTCCTCACCGCGCAGCTGGCGCGCGAGGCGCTGGAAACCGATTGGGTGAAACTCGAGGTCATCGCCGACGAACGCACCCTGCTGCCGGATGCCATCGAATTGGTCGCGGCCGCAGAGCAATTGGTCGACGACGGCTTCGTGGTGCTGCCCTACACCACCGACGATCCGGTCCTGGCGCGCCGCTTGGAGGATGCCGGCTGTGCCGCGGTCATGCCGCTCGGTTCGCCGATCGGCACCGGGCTGGGCATCGGCAATCCGCACAATATCGAGATGATCGTCGAGGCCGCCGGGGTTCCGGTCGTGCTGGACGCGGGAATCGGCACGGCGAGCGACGCCGCTCTGGCGATGGAACTGGGCTGTTCGGCCGTCCTGCTGGCCACCGCCGTCACCCGTGCCCGGCATCCGGCCCGGATGGCGACGGCGATGGCCGCCGCGGTGCAGGCCGGTCACCTGGCCCGCCACGCCGGGCGTATCCCCAAGCGGTTCTGGGCCCAGGCTTCCTCTCCCGCGGTGTGAACACGGGGATGTCCCCAGGTCGGGGCTGGGTGAGCTCACCGGGACCCTAGGGGTCCCCCTCATCCTCGAGGATGACCGGACTCGCGACCTGTGAGCGATGGTCGCGTGCCGCGTTCTCGGGGAGACTGGTGCCCATGATCGAATGCAGAGGTCTTACCAAGCGCTTCGGTGCGACCGTTGCCGTCGAGAACCTGTCGTTCACGGTCACACCCGGCAAGGTGACCGGGTTCCTCGGCCCGAACGGCGCCGGTAAGTCGACCACCATGCGGATGATCCTCGGCCTGGATCAGCCCACGGCCGGGACGGCGGTCATCCAGGGCAAGCGCTACCGCGAGCTGGATCATCCGCTGCGCGCGGTCGGCGCCCTGCTGGACGCCAAGTGGGTCCATCCGAACCGGTCGGCTCGCTCGCATCTGCGCTGGATGGCCGCCGCCAACGACATTCCGGCCGGCCGGGTGGAAGAGGTGCTGCGGCTGGTGGGCTTGACCGAGGTCGCCGACAAGAAGGCCGGCGGATTCTCGCTCGGCATGTCGCAGCGGCTCGGCCTGGCCGGGGCGCTGCTCGGCGATCCGCCGGTGCTGCTGTTCGACGAACCGGTCAACGGACTGGACCCCGAGGGCATTCTGTGGATCCGGCGGTTCATGCAGCGGCTGGCCGCCGAGGGGCGCACCGTGCTGGTGTCGAGCCATCTGCTGTCGGAAATGGCGCAGACCGCCGACCATCTGGTCGTGATCGGGCGCGGCAGACTGATCGCCGACACCGACACCAAGGACTTCATCGCGAAGTCGTCGGAATCGACCGTGCGGGTGCGCAGTCCGCAATTGGACGAGCTGCGCAGCCTGCTCACCTCGAACGGGATGACCGTGCGCGAGGACGGCAGCGCGGCCGACCGGGAAGGATCGGCCGACACCGCCCCCGCGCTGGTGGTGGTCGGGGAAACCAGCGACGCCATCGGCAAATTGGCGGGCGCGAACAGCATCACCCTGTATGAGCTTGCGCCGCAACAGGCTTCGCTCGAGGAGGCGTTCATGCGGATGACCGGAGGTGCGGTGCAGTACCACGGTGAGGGTGTCGAGCAGGCGATGGGAGGTGCGCTCTGATGGGTATCGTCGCCGCGGAGCGGATCAAACTCACCTCGACTCGGTCACCATGGTGGTGCTCGGCGATCGTCGTGGCGCTGGGCCTGGGTCTGGCCGCCCTGATCGCGGGCGTCTCGCGGGCCAGCATGGGCCATGAGAACGAATCGACGCTGACCACGGCCGGCGCCATGGTCGGTGTCTCCGGCTTCGGCGTCATGGTTCTGATGATCATGGCCGCCCTCACCGTGACCAGTGAATACCGCTTCGGCATCATCCGGACCACCTTCCAGGCGACCCCGAACCGGTCCCTGGTCCTCACCACCAAGGCCCTGCTGACCGGCGCCTACGCGGCGGTGCTGACCTTCGTGCTGGGTCTGCTGGCCTATCTCATCGCGAAACCGCTGGCCGGCGATGCGGGGCGGCAGATGAGCCTGAACTCCGACGCCGATTGGCGCGCGCTCTACGGACTGGCGATCTACGCCTTCCTGGCGGTGATCCTGTCGGTCGGCGTCGGCGCCCTGGTGCGGCAGTCGGCCGCGGCGATTTCGCTGATCGTGTTGTGGCCCTTGCTGATCGAGACGCTGCTCGGTAGTTTCGGCAGCTTCGGCCGCAGCGTGCAGCCGTTCCTGCCCTTCGCCAACATCAACCGGTTCCTCGGGGAGGGCACCTCCGCGGCGCACTGGCACTGGGGGCCGTGGGGAGGGCTGGTCTACTTCATCGTCTTCGTGGCGGTCGTCTTCGGTGCCGCGCTCATCGTGGTCGACCGCCGCGACGCCTGATCCACAACCTGATACCTGCCCGTTCCCGGGCGCTCACCCTCGCGAAGCCCGGGAGCGGGAGGGCGGTCCTGTCGGGGGACTGCTATCCCGGTCACAGCCGCCACTGCCCGGCGAATGTGACGATCACCGGCCTGATGTGCAGCCGTTTCGCGCTGTGCATCAGGCCGGTGTGCTGTGTGCAAAGCCTTGGTTAACAGCCCCGTTGGACCTTCCGTGTGGAAGAGCCGGTGGGTAACATCGGCCGGGCAACCAACACGTTATCCATCGGCGGACCCAGCGCTGTGCCCGCTCCGTCCGATAGAGAGGTGGCAGGTGGCGATCATTGGCTACGCTCGGGATGTGAGCGAAAGACCTTCCGGCGACGGCGAAAACGCGTCCCGCGCAGCCCGTCCCGGAGATGCGCGAAACCGCACGGGCGGTTCGGGGTCGCGTCGCAACGGCACCGCCGGTAGGCGGGGCAAAAGGGGGACCGGTTCCGGTGCGGACAACCGTCGAAACGGCGACACGACACGAGCCGATACGGTGCTGCCGGTCGACCGGCCCGAATCCGGCGTCGATCCCGGGCTCGATCCGGATGTCGAGATCGTGATTCCGCTCACGCCGGCCGACGAGGCCGAATCTCGCCTGCGCTCGTTCGGCCGGCGCCGATCCGATCAGCTGTCCTCGCTGATGGCCGCGGCCAATCAGCGCGCCGACGTCATCGGCGTGATTCGCAAGGCGCGCGAGAGCCTGCCCGGCGATCCCGCATTCGGCGACCCGCTGTCGCTGTCCGGGCCCGGCGGTGCGCGGGCGGTGGCCCGCGCGGCCGACAAGATCGTGGGCGACAATCCCAGCGCGGCCAAGGAGCTCGGTCTGGGCGCGCTGCAGGTCTGGCAGGCCATGCTGGAGCGCGTCGGCCGCGGGAAGGGTAGTGCGGAGATCACGGTGGTCTTCACCGACCTCGTGGCGTTCTCGCGATGGTCGCTGTCGGCCGGTGACGAGGCGACGCTGGAGTTGCTGCGGCGGGTGGCGCGAGCCATCGAACCGCCGATCGTCGATCGGGGCGGTCAGGTCGTCAAGCGCATGGGCGACGGGGTGATGGCGGTCTTCGCCTCCCCGGACAGTGCGGTGCGTGCGGTGCTGACCGCGAAGAAGAACTTGGACCGGGTCGAGGTGGCGGGATATCGGCCGCGTATGCGGGCGGGTCTGCACACCGGGACGCCGCGCGAGATCGGCGGCGACTGGCTGGGGGTGGACGTCACCATCGCCGCCCGGGTGATGGAGGCCGGCGGCAACGGCAACACGATGATCTCGGAGACCACTCTCGAAGCGCTGGAGCCGAGCACGCTGAAGGAACTCGAGGTCGCGGCCAAGCCCTATCGGCGCAGCATGTTCGCCGCACCGCTCAACGGCGTTCCGGAGGGGATGCGCATCTTCCGCCTCGCCGGAGACTAGGCGCCGGGCGGTCTACCACCAGGTGACCACGCCGACGACCGCGAGGACCGCGCAGACGCCCAGCATCACCGACAGCACCCGGGAGTTCTTCCACATGGTGAAGGCGCCGCCGACCAGGAATCCGGCCACGGCCAGCAGGAGTACGACGATCACGGAATTGGACACCCTGCCATCTTGCCCGGTGGCTCGAGAGCACCGGACACCGGCCGGTTCGGCCGGTTCGCGATAGCGGCCGGGTCGGCCGGCGCAGTTTCTACCTGCGCTTTCGGCAATTAACAAGCACGCAGGCTTGATTTTTTCTGTACCCGATGTGAACCTGGAACCCGACGCAGCACAGCCGCTGCGGCAGGCACGTCGCATGAGGAGGCGCCGCGCAGATGACGAGTCTCGGCGTCGATCCGGAGGTCCTCCGGATCGGCAACTGTTCCGGCTTCTACGGCGACCGGTTGAGCGCGATGCGCGAGATGCTCGAGGGCGGGCAACTCGACGTGCTCACCGGTGACTATCTCGCCGAACTGACCATGCTGATCCTCGGCCGCGACCGGATGAAGGATCCTTCCCTCGGCTATGCCAAGACTTTCGTCCGGCAACTCGAGGACTGCCTCGGCCTGGCGCTCGAGCGCGGCGTGCGCATCGTCGCGAACGCGGGCGGACTCAATCCGGCGGGATTGGCGCAGCGGATCGCCGAGGTGGCCGAAAAGCTCGGCCTCACACCGAAGATCGCCTACGTCGAAGGAGACGACCTGCTCCCGCGCGCCCAGGAACTGGGCTTGGGCGCACCGCTGACCGCCAACGCCTACCTGGGCGCGTGGGGTATCGCCGAGGCGCTGAACGCCGGAGCCGATATCGTCGTCACCGGCCGGGTCACCGACGCCTCCGTGGTCGTCGGACCGGCGGCAGCCCACTTCGGCTGGGCCCGAGACGATTTCGACGCCCTGGCGGGTGCGGTGGTAGCCGGGCACGTCATCGAATGCGGTACCCAGGCCACCGGCGGCAACTTCGCGTTCTTCACCGAGATCGAGAATCCGGACCGTCCCGGCTTCCCGATCGCCGAGGTCCGCCGCGACGGCAGCAGCGTCATCACCAAACACGCGAACACCGGTGGCGCGGTCACCGTCGATACCGTCGAAGCGCAGCTGATGTACGAGATCCAGAGCGCGCGCTACGCCGGACCCGATGTCACCGCACGCCTCGACAGCATCCGGCTCGCCGCCGACGGTGACGACCGGGTGCTGATCAGCGGCGTGACCGGTGAGGCGCCGCCGCCGCGGTTGAAGGTCTCGCTGAACACCCTGGGCGGCTTCCGCAACGAGATGACCTTCGTGTTGACCGGTCTCGACATCGAGGCCAAAGCCGCACTGGCACAGCGGCAATTGGAGAGCTGGCTGCCGGTGCGCCCGGCCGAACTGGACTGGTCGCTGTCGCGGCTGGACCGTCCCGACGCCGAGACCGAGGAACAGGCCAGCGCCCTGCTGCGCTGCGTGGTCCGCGACTCCGATCCCAATAAGGTGGGACGCGCATTCTCCAGTGTCGCAGTCGAATTGGCGCTGGCCAGCTATCCCGGCTTCACCATGACCACCCCGCCCGGAAACGGTGCGCCCTACGGCGTCTACACCGCGGGCTATGTCGACGCGACCGAGGTCGCGCACACCGCGGTACTGCCCGACGGAACGCGCGTGCCGATCGCCCCGCCCGCGCGGACCCGGGAGCTGGACGAGGTGGCCGAACCCGAGCTGCCGAAGCCGCTTCCGGCGAGTGAAACACGCCGTGTCCCACTCGGTTCCATCGCTCTGGCCCGCAGCGGCGACAAGGGTGGAAACGCCAATATCGGAGTGTGGGTGCGCACCGACGACCAGTGGCGGTGGCTGGTGCACACCCTCACCGTCGACACGCTGCGGGCGCTACTGCCCGAGACCGCGAAGCTCACCGTCACCCGGCACGTGCTGCCGAACCTGCGGGCGGTCAACTTCATCGTCGAGGACCTGCTCGGCCTCGGCGTCGCCTACCAGGCCCGATTCGATCCGCAAGCCAAGGGACTCGGCGAATGGCTGCGGTCCCGCCACATCGACATACCCGTGGAGTTACTACCGTGAGCAGTGTCTGGGATACGCCCGAGCGGCGTGAATTACGCGCTACCGTCCGCGGTTTCGCCGAGCGCGAGGTGCTGCCCGGTCTGGACGAATGGGAGCGTGCCGGTGAGATTCCCCGTGAACTGCACAAGAAGGCCGGTGCGCTCGGACTGCTCGGCATCCAGTTCCCGGAGGCGGTCGGCGGTGCGGGCGGAGACGGGATCGACGCGGCCATCGTGGCCGAGGAGATGCACTACGCCGGCTGCTCGGGCGGACTGTTCGCCTCCCTGTTCACCTGCGGTATCGCGGTGCCGCACATGGCCGCGTCCGGCAACACGGAACTGATCGAACGCTGGGTGAAGCCCACTCTTGCGGGGGAGAAGATCGGCTCGCTGGCCATCACCGAACCCGGTGGCGGCTCCGACGTCGGCCATCTCACCACCAGCGCGGTGCGCGACGGCGACGACTACGTGGTCAACGGCGCGAAGACCTTCATCACCTCCGGGGTGCGCGCCGACTACGTGGTGACCGCCGTGCGCACGGGTGGCCCCGGCGCATCCGGGGTGTCGTTGCTGCTGGTCGAGAAGGATCGGCCGGGATTCACGGTCAGCCGCAAACTGGAGAAGATGGGCTGGCTGGCCTCCGACACCGCCGAACTGTCCTATGTCGACGTGCGGGTGCCGGTATCGAATCTGGTGGGCGCCGAAAACTCCGGATTCGCCCAGATCGCACAGGCTTTCGTCAGCGAGCGGGTGGGGCTGGCGGTGCAGGCCTACGGGCATGCGCAGCGCTGCCTCGATCTGACCCTGCGGTGGTGCCGCGACCGCGAGACCTTCGGCCGCCCGCTGATCAGCCGGCAGGCCGTGCAGAACACGCTGTCGGAGATGGCCCGGCGCATCGACGTCGCCCGCGTCTACACCCGGCACGTGGCCGAACGCGCGGCGGACGGGGAAACCGATCTGATCGCCGAGGTGTGCTTCGCCAAGAACACCGCCGTGGAGACCGCGGAATGGGTTGCCCACCAAGCGGTTCAGTTGTTCGGCGGCCTGGGTTACATGCGCGAATCCGAGGTGGAGCGCCACTACCGCGATGTGCGCATCCTCGGCATCGGCGGCGGCACCAACGAAATCCTGACCAGCCTCGCGGCCAAGCGATTGGGGTACCAATCTTGAGCACTCTCCGTACAGCCATCGACCCGAATTCGGCGGACTACCGCACCGCCGCCGACGCCATGACCGAGAAACTGGCCGAGGTCGAGGCCGAATACGCCAAGAACATCGCGGGCGGCGGCCCGGACAAGATGGCGCGCCACCGTAAGCGCGGCAAGCTCACCGCGCGCGAGCGCATCGAATTGCTCATCGACGAGGATTCGCCGTTCCTGGAGTTGGCGCCGCTGGCCGCCTGGGGCAGTGAATTCCACGTGGGAGCCTCGGTGATCGCGGGCATCGGCATCGTCGAGGGTGTCGAGTGCATGATCGTGGCCCCCGATCCGACCGTGCGCGGCGGCACGTCGAATCCGTGGACGCTGCGCAAGAACCTGCGCATGAACGATATCGCGCTGGAGAACCGGCTCCCGGTGATCGGCCTGGTGGAATCCGGCGGTGCCGATCTGCCGACGCAGAAGGAGGTGTTCGTCCCGGGTGGTCGCATGTTCCGCGACCTCACCCGGCTCTCCGCGGCCGGAATCCCCACCATCGCACTGGTTTTCGGAAACTCCACCGCCGGTGGCGCCTACATTCCCGGCATGTCCGATTACACCGTCATGATCAAGGAACGCTCCAAGGTATTCCTCGGCGGGCCGCCGCTGGTCAAGATGGCGACCGGTGAGGAGTCCGACGACGAATCGCTCGGCGGCGCCGAAATGCACGCCCGCACATCCGGTCTCGCGGACTATCTCGCCGCCGACGAACAGGACGCCATCCGGATCGGCCGGTCCATCGTGCGGCGGCTGAACTGGCGCAAGACCGGGCCCGCCCCGCGTCCGCGCGCCGAGGTGATCGAACCGCTCTACGATTCCGAGGAACTGCTCGGCATCGTGCCCACCGATCTGAAGATTCCGTTCGACCCGCGCGAGGTCGTCGCCCGGGTGGTGGACGGCTCCGATTTCGACGAGTTCAAACCGCTCTACGGTTCCAGCCTGGTGACCGGATGGGCGGAGCTGCACGGCTATCCGGTCGGCATCCTCGCCAACGCCCGCGGGGTGTTGTTCTCCGAGGAGGCGCAGAAGGCCGCGCAGTTCATCCAGCTGGCCAACCAGTCGAACACCCCACTGCTGTTCCTGCACAACACCACCGGCTACATGGTCGGTAAGGAGTACGAGCAGAAGGGCATCATCAAGCACGGCGCGATGATGATCAACGCCGTCTCCAATTCGAAGGTGCCGCACATCTCGCTGCTGATGGGCGCCTCCTACGGGGCCGGGCACTACGGCATGTGCGGGCGTGCCTACGATCCGCGCTTCGTCTTCGCCTGGCCCAGTGCGAAATCCGCGGTGATGGGCGGTGCGCAGCTGGCGGGCGTGATCTCGATCGTGGGCCGGGCCGCCGCCGAGGCGCGCGGCCAGGCGTTCGACGAGGAGGCCGACAAGGGCATGCGCGCGATGATCGAGGCCCAGATCGAGGCCGAATCGCTGCCCATGTTCATGTCGGGCCGGCTCTACGACGACGGTGTGATCGACCCCCGCGACACCCGCACGGTATTGGGAATGGCGTTGTCGGCCATCCACAATGCCCCGATCAAGGGCGCCGACGGCTTCGGCGTCTTCCGGATGTGAGGTCTGAGATGACAGTAGGGCCGATCACGAACGTTCTGGTCGCCAACCGCGGAGAGATCGCGCGGCGCGTGTTCGCGACCTGCCGGCGCATGGGCATCGCCACGACCGCGGTGTATTCCGACGCGGATGCGCACGCACCGCATGTGGCCGAGGCCGATGCGGCGATCCGGCTGCCCGGCAACACTCCCGGCGAGACCTATCTGCGCGGCGATCTGATCATCGAGGCCGCCCGCGCCGCGGGCGCCGACGCGATTCATCCGGGGTACGGATTCCTGTCCGAGAACGCGGAATTCGCCCGCCAGGTGATCGATGCGGGCTTGGCGTGGGTGGGCCCGCCAGTCGCGGCCATCGAGCAGATGGGTTCGAAGGTCGAATCCAAGAAGATGATGGACGCCGCGGGCGTCCCGGTGCTGGCCGAACTCGATCCCGCCGAGGTCACCGAGGCTCTGCTGCCCGTGCTGATCAAGGCCTCCGCCGGTGGTGGCGGGCGCGGGATGCGGGTGGTGCGCTCGCTGGCGGAGCTGCCGGACCAGCTCGAGGCGGCCCGGCGCGAGGCGGAATCGGCCTTCGGCGATCCGACGGTGTTCTGTGAGCGCTACCTGGAAACCGGTCGCCACATCGAGGTCCAGGTGATGGCCGATACCCACGGCCGGGTGTGGGCGGTGGGCGAACGTGAATGTTCGATTCAGCGCCGGCATCAGAAGGTGGTCGAGGAAGCGCCGTCGCCGCTGGTCGAGCGGATCGCCCCCATGCGGGCGCGGTTGTTCGAGGCGGCCCGGCTCGCCGCCGAGGCGATCGGCTACGCGGGCGCGGGCACGGTCGAATTCCTCGCCGACGAACAGGGCGATTTCTTCTTCCTGGAGATGAACACCCGCCTGCAGGTGGAACATCCGGTCACCGAATGCACCACAGGTCTGGATCTGGTCCGGCTGCAACTGCAGGTGGCGCAGGGCTACCGGCTGCCGCAGGAGCCGCCGCCGATGCGCGGCCACTCCATCGAGGTGCGGTTGTACGCGGAGGATCCGGCACACGACTGGCAGCCGCAGAGCGGCGCGGTACATCGCATCGAATTCGCCCCGGGCACAGCCGAATTCACCGTACTGACCGAGCCCGGGTTACGGCTCGACTCCGGGGTGGTGGACGGTTCGGCGGTCGGGGTGTTCTACGACCCGATGCTGGCCAAGGTCATCTCCTACGCCGACACCCGCGCGGAAGCGGCGCATCTGCTGGCGACGGCGTTGCAGCGGGCCCGCATCCACGGCCTGGTCACCAACCGCGATCTGCTGGTGCGGGTGCTGCGGCATCCGGCCTTCCTCGCCGGTGACACCGACACCGCGTTCTTCGCCACCCACGGGCTGGAAAACCTCGCCGCGCCGCTGGTGTCACCCGACGACGAGGCGCTGTCCATCGTCGCCGCGGCACTGGCGGACGCGGCCGCCAATCGAGCGCGAGCGCGCGTCGGCGCGGCGCTGCCCAGCGGCTGGCGCAACCTGCCCTCACAGGCGCAGAGCAAGTCCTACGAGAGCCGGGTGTCGGGGACGCACGAGGTGCGTTACCGCCTCACCCGCTCCGGACTCGAGGTCGAGGGGCACGAGGGGCTCGAGCTGATCGAGGCCACACCGGATGTCGTGGTTCTCGGGGTGCCCGGCGAGCGTGGCTCGGTGCGGCGGCGGTTCGAGGTCGCGCGCTACGGCGATCTGGTGGCGGTCGATTCGCCGCTGGGCCCGGTCGCGGTGCGCAGGCTTCCGCGTTTCTCGGACCCGGCCGACCAGGTCGCGGAGGGGTCGTTGCTGGCGCCGATGCCGGGTTCGGTGATCCGGCTGGGCGCCGAGGTCGGCACCGCCGTCGAGAAGGGCCAGCCGATTCTCTGGCTCGAGGCCATGAAGATGGAGCACACCATCGCCGCCCCGGCGGCCGGAGTGCTGACCGAACTGAATGTGGTTGCGGGACAACAGGTCGACGTCGGCGCCGTGCTGGCGGTCGTCCATGCCGAAGCGACCACGACACCGGCCGAAGCCGCCGCCGAATAGCGGCCCACTACAGGAGAATGTCCATGAGTTTCATCGAAACCGACGAACAGAAGCAGCTGCGGGCGGCCGTCGCCAAGCTCGCCGCGAAGTACAACTACCGCGACTACGTGTCCGCGAAGGCGCGCCGCAACGAGCCGCTGGACGAATTGTGGGACGAGGCGGGCGAACTCGGCTTCCTCGGCGTGAATCTGCCGGAGGAGTACGGCGGCGGTGGCGCCGGAATCTACGAACTGGCGCTGGTGATGGAGGAACTGGCCGCCCAGGGTGCGGGCCTGCTGCTGATGGTGGTCTCGCCCGCGATCTGCGGCACCATCATCACCAAATACGGCACCGAGGAGCAGAAGCAGTACTGGCTGACCCGGCTGGCCGACGGCTCGTCGAAGATGGTGTTCGGCATCACCGAACCCGACGCCGGCTCCAACTCGCACAACATCACCACCACCGCGCGCCGCGACGGTGGCGACTGGATCCTCAACGGCCGCAAGATCTTCATCTCCGGTGTGGATCAGGCCGAGGCGGTCCTGATCGTCTCGCGCACCGAGGATTCCAAGACCGGCAAGTTGAAGCCGGCTCTGTTCATCGTCCCGACCGATACTCCCGGCTTCGAGAAGAACCGCCAGGAGATGGACATCATCGAGCCGGACAACCAGTTCACGCTGTTCCTCGACGATGTGCGCCTGCCCGGCAGCGCGCTGGTGGGCCAGGAGGACGCCGCGATCGCGCAGCTGTTCGCCGGCCTCAATCCCGAGCGCATCATGGGTGCGGCGATGGCGGTCGGTATGGGCCGCTACGCCATCGACCGGGCGGTCGAATACGCCCGGGAACGGCAGGTCTGGAAGACGCCGATCGCGGCGCACCAGGGCATCTCGCATCCGCTGGCCCAGGTGAAGATCGAACTCGAACTGGCCAAGCTGATGATGCAGAAGGCCGCCGTCCTCTACGATTCCGGCGACGACTTCGGTGCCGCGGAGGCCGCCAATATGGCGAAATACGCTGCGGCGGAGGCGAGTATCAAGGCCCTGGATCAGTCCATCCAGACCCACGGTGGTTCGGGCCTGACCGCGGACATCGGCCTGGCGGGCATGCTCGGCGCGGCGCGGATCGCGCGAGTGGCTCCGGTGAGCCGGGAAATGATCCTGAACTTCGTCTCCCAGCACTCGCTGGGACTGCCGAAGTCGTACTGAGCGGCGACCGTCCGGGCCGCCCGTGCGCGGCCCGGCCGGACGACACCACCCGAACCGGACGAGGAGGAATGCACACGTGAGCGAAACCACCGAAACCACAGGCACCGAAACCACGGGCGCCGAATCTCCTTTCGTGCGGTACGACCTGCGCGACGGCTTCGCGGTCCTCACGCTGGATTCACCGCACAATCGGAATGCGTTGTCCTCGAAGCTGGTTCGCGAACTGCTCGACGGACTGCGCAAGGCCGGGGCCGACGAACGGGCCCGCGGGGTGATCCTCACCCACACCGGTAACACGTTCTGCGCCGGCGCGGACCTCAAGGAAGCGCTCGACGCCGATCCGGCCGCGGCCGCCGACATCCGCACCCGGTGGATGATCGACGTGCTGCGCGGCATCGTGGAACTGCACAAGCCGGTGCTCGCGCAGATCGACGGCAATGTGCGCGCGGGCGGAATGGGCATCGTCGGCGCCTGCGATATCGCGGTCGCCGGACCGTCGAGCAGTTTCGCGCTCACCGAGGCGCGGCTGGGCCTGGCGCCGTTCATGATCTCGCTCACGCTGCTGCCGCGGCTGACCTCCCGGGCCGCCGCCCGCTACTACCAGACCGGCGAGACCTTCGACGCGGCCGAGGCCGAGCGCATCGGGTTGATCACCGTCGCCGCCGACGATGCCGAAGCCGAGGTCGCCCGGCTGTGCGGCGAACTGCGCAAGGGCTCCCCGCAGGGGCTGGCCGAAAGTAAGCGGCTGGTGAATGCGTCCCTCGTTGCCGAATTCGATCGCACGGCCGATGAGCTGGCCAAACGCTCCGGCAGTTTCTTCGGCACGCCCGAGGTGATCGAGGGGATGACGGCCTTCTTCCAGCGCCGCCCACCCAGCTGGGCAGAATGAACCGATCATGACCGCATCGCACGAACCCAAGCAGGACCGCAGCCGGGCCACCCGTCAGCGATTGCTCGAGGCCACCATCGACTGTCTGGCCGATATGGGCTGGGCGGCGGCCACTGTCGCGGTGGTCGCCGAACGGGCCGGGGTCTCGCGCGGGGCGGCGCAGCATCATTTCCCCACCCGGGAGGATCTGATCACCGCCGCCCTCGAGTACATGTTCGACGCCCGGATGGCCCAGTCCAAGGCCGAGGCGGCGGCCGTGACCGGGGTGGCGCAGGGTGTCGGCCGCACCGAGGCGGTGGTGGCGCAGCTGGTCGAGTCCTATACGACTCCGCTGTTCAAGGCGGCGCTGCAGGTGTGGACCCACGCCGCGGCCGATCCGGTGTTGCGTGAACGCATCGTGCCGCTCGAGGCGCACTTCGGCCGGGTCTCCCATCGCCTGGCCGTCGAGGCCCTCGGCGTCGACGACTCCGACCCGGTCGCCCATCACCTGGTGCAGGCCACCCTCGACATGGCCCGCGGCCTGGGGCTGGCCGACGTCCTGACCGATGACTCGGTCCGCCGCAAGCAGATCGTGCACCAGTGGGCGGTGACCCTGCACATGGGACTGCACACGCCGCACTGACATCACGCCCGGTGGTGGGAACAGCGCTGATGAGAAGGGCGCTGGGCTGCGCTAGCGTGATCGGGCACATTCATCACATATCGAGCGAGGGGAATCGATCATGGATTCGGGTTCTGCGGCAGCTCTGGAAGGTATCCGGCAGGGATATCTCAACGGCGATCCGGTGGCGACCGCGCTGTTCATCCCACTGTTCTTCATCGCCGGAATCTTCGGCCTCATCCAGGGGCGGCCTTTCTGAGACCGCGAATGTGAGCACCCGATTTGGTGCCGTCGCCCGCGACCGATAAGCTGACCGGGCTCCGGTTGCCGGAGCGCAGTTCTCGGCCCCGTCGTCTAGCGGCCTAGGACGCCGCCCTCTCAAGGCGGTAGCGCGGGTTCAAATCCCGTCGGGGCTACAACCACGACGATGCCCGCCCTCTTCGAGGGCGGGCATCGTCGTTTCGGTCACCGTGTTTCCGCCGAGGCCGGTGCCGTCGCGATGTCCTCGACGCCGCTGTCGGCGACCGCGTTGCGAAAGACCCAGCGCAGTCCCACGAATCGGGTCAGCGTGGCCACCAGATTCGCGACCACCAGCACGAGCAGTTCCACGTGCACGGACGCGTCCGGCGCCCACCGGTGCAGCGCGAACAGCGAACCACTGGTCAGCAGCCAGGCGAAGGCGAAGATCAGCAAGCCCTGGAAGTGGTGGGAGACCGCGTTGCCCGAACCGCGCACGCCGAAGGTGAAGGCGCGGTTCGCCGCGGTGTTGGCGACCGCGGTGATCAGCAAGGCGGCGAAGTTCGCCGGTTGGGCGCCGACCACCGACGCCAGCATCACATACAGGAGCATGTAGGCCAGCGTGGAGAGCACGCCGATGATGCCGAAGCGCACCAGCTGCCCGACCATGCCCAGCGGCACCCCGTCCACCAGTGGTTCCCGCCCGATGGCGGCGCGCAGGTCGTTGATCGGCAGGGCGCCGGTGGCCAAGCCGCGGCCCACCCGCCACACGCCGAGCAGATCCTTGCGGGCGGTGTCGATGATGTCCACGCGGCTGTCCGGATCGTCGATCCAGTCCACCGGAACCTCGTGGATGCGCAGTCCGGCGCGTTCGGCGATCACCAGCAGTTCGGTGTCGAAGAACCATTCCCCGTCCTGGACCAGCGGCAGGATCCGGCGCGCCACATCGGTGCGCATCGCCTTGAATCCGCACTGGGCGTCGGAGAACCGGGCCTGCAGCGAGGCTCGCAGGATCAAGTTGTAGCAGCGGGAGATGATCTCGCGCTTCGGGCCGCGCACCACGCGCGAGGATTTCGCCAGCCGGGTGCCGATCGCGAGATCGGAATGTCCGGAGACCAGCGGGGCCACCAGCGGCAGCAGGGCGTTGAGGTCGGTGGACAGGTCGACGTCCATATACGCGACGACCTGTGCGTCGGAGGCCTCCCACACCGCACGCAGCGCGCGTCCGCGGCCCTTGCGGTCGAGGTGGACGACCTCGACCTCGGGCAGCTCCGCGGCGAGTTCGTGCGCCACGGCGAGGGTGGAGTCGGTGGATGCGTTGTCCGCCACCGTGATTCGGGTCGAGAACGGAAAACCGTCACGCAGGAATGCGTGCAGCCGGCGGACACATCCGGCCAGATCGCGCTCCTCGTTGTACACAGGGATCACGACCTCGAGCACCGCTGTGCGCGTCGAGTCGGGGGTGGTGGCCGCCTGGAACGCCATCGCTGTCTCGGTCATGATCCCAATTTCGGGTATCAGCCTTGGGCAGCGCTGCGCCCGACCTGTGAGCTTCCTGGGAGCGCCCGCGAGGTCAGGCCGGGTCGCCGAGCTCCAGGACGACCAGCGGAACCGGGCGCTGCGACCGAGCCTGGAAATCGGCGAGCAGCGGATTGTTCGCCAGCACCCACGCGGCGAATTCGTCGTATTCCGCGCCCTCGAGCGCGCGTCCCCGGGCGGCGTAGGTCTGCCCGCCCAGTTCGACCGTAACCTGCGGATTCGCCTTGATGTTGTGATACCAAGCCGGGTACTTGTCCTCGATGAACGAACTCAGATAAGGGATGTCGCCCCGGTACAGCACTCCCAGCGGCACCACGTGCTGCTTGCCGCTGCGAGCGCCCGTGGTGGTCAGCAACAGCAGCGTGGCGTCGGCATAAGAGCCGCCGACCTTGCCGCCGTTGGCCCGGAACTCGTCGATCACCGGACGGTTCCAGTCCTTGATATCGCCCTCGCTGAAGGCTTGATGCCAGGGTGCGTCCGGATCGTCGTAGGAGCTGATGTCGCGCTGGGTGACCGCCTCGGATTCGCTCATACCGGCAGTATGCCCGAGGGGTCCGACAGATCGGACCGTTGCGGAAAACCGTTGTGCCGATTCAGATTCCGTGCAGCCGCCACAGCGGCGACACGGGTCCGTGCCCGGCGCCGAGATCGTAGGACGCCTCCAGACAGCGCGTGGTCCATTCCTTGGCGAAGGCCACCGCCTCGGGCACCGGGTAGCCGTGTGCCAGGGCGCAGGCGGAGGCGGCGGCCAGGGTGTCGCCGCCACCGTGATCGTTGCCGGTCGTGATGCGGGGTGCGGTGAGTTCGTGGAAGCGGTCACCGTCGAACAGCAGATCGGTGCTGAATTCGGAGGAGCGCAGATGACCGCCCTTGACGACGGCCCAGCGCGGGCCGAGTGCGATCAGCGCCTCGGCGGCCTTGCGGGCGCTGCGGTCGTCGGTGACGGCGATGCCGGTGAGCAGCCGCACCTCGTCCAGATTCGGGGTCACCAGCGTGGCGCGCGGAATGAGAACCGAGCGCAGTGCGTCCAGGGCTTCCGCGTGCAGCAGCGGGTCGCCGTGCATCGACGCAGCCACCGGGTCGACCACCAACGGCACTGTGCCGTCGCGTCCGATACCGACCTCGTCGCAGACCTGGGCCACGGCCTCGATGATCGCGGTCGAGGCCAGCATGCCGGTCTTGGCCGCCGCGACCCCGATATCGCCGGTCACCACCCGCACCTGATCGGCGACGGTCTGCGGCGGAATCTCGTGGAAACCGCTGACCCCGACCGAGTTCTGCACGGTCACCGCGGCCACCGCCACGCAGGCATGCACGCCGAGCAGTGCCATGGTCCGCGAATCGGCCTGAATTCCGGCCCCACCCCCGGAGTCGGTTCCGGCGATCGTCAGCACCCGGACCGGCGTAGTACCCGGTTCCGGCAACGGCAGCAGTTTCACGAGACAGACCCTACGACGCGCCGGCCCGCGACCGCAGCGTGGTCATTCACGCGGACGTGCCGATCGCGCATTCCGCCGATGCGGGAGGCCGGGCGCGTACGGTCGAGCCAACAGGATCATTCGAATCCTGCCGAACAAAGGACCCTCATGTCCGATAAATCTCCGCGCAGCACCATGTCCAAGAAGTCCGGCAAGTCGCTGAAGGAGAAGCGAGCGGAGAAGAAGGCCAAGGACGTCACCCCATCGGGTGTCGAGACCACAGTCCAGGGGAAGAAGCAGCGATAGGGCGCCCCGGCTGAGCAGTCGGCACGACTGCTCAGCCGCCGGGGGATTCACCGGACCCGGGCGAAGAACGTCCGGATGTCGCCGACCAGGACCTCCGGCGCCTCATGCGCGGCGTAGTGTCCGGCCGCGTCGTTGGGTCCGCCGGTCACCGATCCCACGTCGTAGGAATTCCAGCTGACGATGTTCTCGTGGTCGCGCTCGGCGAACCGGCGGATCGACCGGAAATCCCCGGCGAACATGGCCAGCGCGGTCGGGGTGGTGGTCGGTCCGGACGGACGCTCGGTGGCGTGGGCGTTCTCGTAGTAGAAGCGGATCGAGGAGGCCGCGGTGCCGGTGAGCCAGTACAGCGCGATATTGCCGATCACGAATTCCGGATCGAGACTTTCGCCGAAAAGCTGTGCGTTCCAGCCCAGCAGACCGAGCGGAGAGTCGCTCAACGCGTAGGCCAGTGTCTGCGGCTGCTGGCTGCACAGAATGTTGAACGCCATCTTGTTGTCCTGGAACCACTGCAGGTGTGCGAGCGCGCCCAGATCCTCTTCGGAGAGCCCGTCGAATTCGGCCGGGTCGCCGGAGGGGAAGGAGAACAACTGCGTCACGTGGACGCCCACCACGCGATCGCCGGCCAGCCGGCCGATCTCCGGGGAGATCATCGACCCACCGTCGTTGCCGATCGCGCCGAAGCGCTCGTAACCGAGCCGATCCATCAGCTCCACCCAGGCGCGCGCGGTGCGCTGGGTGCCCCAGCCGGTGCTGCGGGTCGGGCCGGAGAAGCCGAAGCCCGGCAGCGACGGCAGGACCACGTGGAAGGCCGGATGGTCGGGGGATTCCGGTTCGGTCAGCGCCTCGATCACGTCCAGGTACTCCAGCACCGATCCGGGCCAGCCGTGGGTGAGGATGACCGGCAACGCATCCGGCCGCGACGAGCGGACGTGCAGGAAGTGAATATCCTCGCCGTCGATCTCCGTGCGGAACTGCGGATGCGCATTCAGTCGCGCTTCCGTTGCGCGCCAATCGAAGTCGTTCAACCAGTACTTCGCCAGCGCGCGCACCCGATCACCCGGCACACCGTAGGCGTCGCCGACGCCGGGCAGTTCGTCCGGCCACAGTGCCCGGCGCAGCCGATCGGCGAGGTCGTCGAGGCGGTCCTGCGGGATGTCGATGTGGAACGGGCGGATGGTCATGATCGTCTCCCTTTTGGAACGGAATGTTTCGTTCTGCTGGAACAGTATCAGAACGGATCATTCCGTTTCAAGTGTTAGGCTGAAACCATGCCGAAATCAGCCGACGCCCCAGCTCACCAGGCCCTTCCCGGTCGCAAGGCGCAGGCCGCGCGCAACGACGGGATCATCCTCGACGCCGCTCGCGCCGTCTTTCTCGCCGATGCGACCGCCCCGATCTCGGCCGTCGCCGAGCGGGCCGGAGTGGGGATCAGCGCGCTGTATCGCCGCTATCCGAGTAAGGAGTCACTGCTGCGCACCCTCTGCTACCAGGGTTTGTGCCGCTACAACGCCGAGGCCGAGGCCGCGCTGGAGTCGGCGGCCGACGTCGACGTGCTCGCCGAATTCCTGCGCCGGGTGGTCGACGCCGATGTGCATTCGCTGACCGTGCGACTGGCCGGCACGTTCACCCCGGACGAATCGTTCGGGCCTCAGGTGCAACGCTCCGCGGAGCTGAACGAGGAAATACTGCGCCGGGCACAGGTTTCCGGCGCTGTCCGCGACGGAGTGACGATCGCCGATCTCAGCCTGGTCCTGGAGGCTTGCGCCGCGATCCTCCTCCCTGATGCCACTCGAACCGCGCAGTTGCGCCACCGCATACTCGCTCTGCTGCTCGACGGACTGCGCACCCCCGGCGAACTTCCCGGCCCCGCACCACAACCCGACGATTTCGTCGCCCGCTGGCAGCCCCGGAAGTAGCAGCGGTACCACGGCGGGTGCCGAGGGGCCTGGGTAGCCGCCGGGGTCACCGGTCGGCCGAAGCGCGGCCGACCCAGGCGGTAAGTGCGGTGTTCAGTCCCTCGGTAGTGGAATCGCCTGCGGCCCAAGCGATATACCCGTCAGGTCGGATGAGCGTGTACACGGGCGCCGGAACCGGGCCGGATCCGGGGACGATCCATTCGGTGGCCGGATCGGACGCGCACACGATGTCCACCCGGTCCTTCCACTCGCTGATATCAGGAATCTCGGTCGCGTTGCGCACCAACAGAATCGGACGTCCCGAACGCATCAGCTCGTGCACGCGGGTGGGCCCGTCGGCGGTCGCGATATCGGCATCCGGTACGCGCCGGCCGCACAGCGGGTGCTCGTTCCCGCAGTCGTAGCGGATGTCCAGGGCGGTGATCATGAGTCCGAGGCGGTGGCGCACCTCATCGATGTCGAAAAGTTCGGACATGCTGTCGCGCAACGCGTCCACATGCGCACCGGGCCGTGACAGCGCCGTCTGAGCGCGCGTGTTCCGCAGTACGCGCGCGGCGATCGGATGGCGTTCGGATTCGTAGGTGTCCAGCAGTGCGTCGGAGGCGTTGCCGCGCAGCACGGCCGCGATCTTCCAGCCCAGATTGACCGCATCCTGCAGCCCCAGATTCTGGCCCTGGCCACCGGCCGGGAAATGGATGTGCGCGGCGTCGCCCGCCAGGAACACCCGGCCGACGCGGTAGCGGTCGGCCTGCCGGGCGGCATCGCCGTAGTGGGTGACCCACCGCGGGCTGTGCATGCCGAAATCGGTGCCCGCGAGTTCGGTGAACGCGCTGCGGAATTCGTCGAAGGTCAGGGCGCTGCCGCGCTCGCGCACCCGGTCGTGGCACTGGGCGATCAACCGGTACCACCCGGGCTCGAACTGGATCACCGAATAGTCGCCGGTCGCACCGCGGGCGCCGAAGAACAGCTCGGCGGGGGGAGCGGTGAGTTCGACGTCGGCGATCATGCCCGTCACCGTCGCGTCCGTGCCGTCGAAGCCGATGCCCGCGAGCTTGCGCACCGAACTGCGCCCGCCGTCGCAGCCGACCAGGTAGGCCGCGCGGATCCGGCGCGGACGGCTCCCGCCGACCTCGACCTCGACCCCGGAATCGTCCTGGCGGAATCCGGTGACGGGCGAATCCCATTGCACAGGCGCGCCGGCCGCCGTCGCGTGGCGGTCCAGTTCGCGCTCGATCACCGACTGCAACACCGCGAGGGTGTACGGGAAGCGGGTGTGGAAATCGCCGAAGTCGAGCGGGAGTCCGCCGAAGTGGCCCCGCGGCAGTGTGCGCCCCTGCCGCAGCAGGTCGTCGAGCAGACCGCGCTGGTCGAGGATCTCCATGGTGCGCGCGTGGATACCTCCGGCCCGCGATTCGCCGGTTCGTGCCGGCAGCGCGTCCAGTACCTCCACCGCGACCCCGGCCAGTCGCAATTCGTACGCCAGCATCAGCCCGGTAGGCCCGCCACCTGCGACGACTACATCCGTTGTGGGCACGCCCCGCTCCTTAACATCGTTAAACCCTTAACGCTGTTAAGGACACCAGAATATTGTTAAGCTGTCAAGCAATCGACTGGAGGTGCGATGAAACTCGACGCCAACGCCATCGGCGCGGCCGCGCTGGAGCTGCTGGACGAGACCGGGCTCGACGGGCTGACCATGCGCAAGGTGGCGTCCGCGCTCGATGTGCAGGCGCCGGCGCTCTACTGGCATGTCAAGAACAAGCAGGAACTGCTCGACGTGATGGCGCGCGCGGTCTTCGCCGCCGCGGTCGACCGCGTGGAGGGGCCGCGCCGGGGCGAGACCTGGCAGGACTGGATCGCCGAACTGGCCGGGCGCCTGCGCAGTTCGATGCTGCGGCACCGCGACGGCGGCAGACTGCTCGCCGGTACCTACGTCAGCGACGAATCCATGTGGCGCACCATGGAATTGACCCTACGCACGCTGGAGGACGCCGGGTTCTCCGCCGACGAGGCGGGGTGGGTCTTCCCGATCGTCCTGCACTACACGGTCGGATTCGTGATCGAGGAGCAGGCGCGCACCGGTGTGGATTACGGCGCCGACAACCCCTATTCGCATATCGAACGGGCGGTCGACCGCGATCGTTATCCGCGCACCGCGAATCTGGTCACGAAGCTGTCCGCCATGGATCCGAACGACGAATTCGACCACGGCGTCCGCGTGATCATCACCGGCATCCGGACGCTCGCGAACATCGAGCGATGAGCTGACGTCCGCGGGCCGGCGGCACATCTGCGGCGCCGACGCGCACCCTGGCGGCGGGCAGGCGTCGGCGCACGCAGCGCAACGGCAGCACCGTTACGGCACAACAGCTTTCGCTGTCACGACACGACGGGCAGATAGACCTTTCCGCCGGCCTCGGCGAATTCGGCCGACTTCTCGGCCATACCGGCCTCGATGGCTTCCACGTCGGTGAGCCCCTGCTTCTCCGCGTACTCGCGCACATCGGCGGAGATGCGCATCGAACAGAACTTCGGACCGCACATCGAGCAGAAGTGGGCCGTCTTGGCGGGTTCGGCGGGCAGCGTCTCGTCGTGGTACTCCCGCGCGGTGTCGGGATCCAGCGACAGCGCGAACTGGTCGTGCCAGCGGAATTCGAAGCGCGCCTTGGACAGTGCGTCGTCGCGTTCCTGTGCCCGCGGACGCCCCTTGGCGAGATCGGCCGAATGCGCGGCGATCTTGTAGGTGATGACGCCGGTCTTCACATCGTCGCGATTGGGCAGCCCCAGATGTTCCTTCGGGGTGACGTAGCAGAGCATCGCGGTGCCGGCCTGCGCGATGATCGCCGCGCCGATCGCCGAGGTGATGTGGTCGTAGGCCGGGGCGATATCGGTGGCGAGCGGGCCCAGCGTGTAGAACGGCGCCTCCTCGCACAGCTCCTCCTCGAGCCGCACGTTCTCCACGATCTTGTGCATCGGAACGTGGCCCGGGCCCTCGATCATCACCTGTACGCCATGCGATTTCGCGATCTTGGTCAGCTCGCCGAGCGTGCGCAGTTCGGCGAACTGCGCCTCGTCGTTGGCATCGGCGATGGAACCGGGCCGCAACCCGTCGCCGAGCGAGAAGGTGATGTCGTATTTCGCCAGGATCTCGCACAGTTCCGCGAAGTTGGTGTACAGGAAGGATTCCTGGTGGTGAGCCAGACACCATGCCGCCATGATCGAACCGCCGCGCGAGACGATGCCGGTGACGCGCTTGGCGGTCAGCGGAACGTACCGCAGCAGCACCCCCGCGTGCACGGTCATGTAGTCCACGCCCTGCTCGGCCTGCTCGATCACGGTGTCGCGATAGATCTCCCAGGTCAGCTGGGTCGGATCGCCGTTCACCTTCTCCAGTGCCTGGTAGATCGGCACGGTGCCGACCGGCACCGGCGAATTCCGCAGGATCCATTCGCGGGTCTCGTGGATGTTCTTACCGGTGGACAGGTCCATGATGGTGTCGGCGCCCCAGCGGGTGGCCCACACCATCTTCTCCACCTCTTCGGCGATCGAGGAGGTGACCGCGGAATTGCCGATATTGGCGTTGATCTTCACCGCGAACTTCTTGCCGATGATCATCGGCTCACATTCGGGGTGGTTGTGGTTGGCGGGGATCACGGCCCGGCCGGCGGCCACCTCGTCGCGAACCAATTCCGGCGAAACACCTTCGCGCGCAGCGATATACCGCATCTCGGCGGTGATCGCGCCGGCTCTGGCCCAGGCCAGCTGAGTACGCGGTCCCGGCACGTCCGGCTGGGTCCAGCCGGCGCGGAGCTTCGGCAGTCCGGCCTCCAGGTCGATCGTGGCCGAATCGTCGGTGTACGGGCCGGAGGTGTCGTAGACGTCGAAGTGTTCGCCGTTGGTCAGGTTGATCCGGCGGACCGGGATGCGCAAGGTCGTCCCGTCGGCTTCGATCTGCTCGTAGTGCTTTGCGCTGCCCGCGATGGGGCCCGTGGTGACATGGTTCGACGACATGTGAGCTCAGTCCTCCCTACGCCGGCATTACCCGGTCAGGTTCGTACGGTCGACGGCCCTGAACCGCCCGAATGGGCTAGCCGTCCTCTCAGCCCGCTGGTGCGAGCCCCCGTTGGCACGATGTGGTACCCGGCCGAGGGTACCGCGCGCCCGTGGGGCGCGTCACTGCCCCTGCCATCGGAACCTGGATCGGACTCGGTGATTCGACCGGCCGCGTCACGCCGAATACAGTGCGTCGATCTCGTCGGCGAAGTCGCGCAGCACCACGTTGCGCTTGAGTTTGAGCGAGGGGGTGAGATAGCCGTTCGCCTCGGTGAATTCGGTGCGCAGCAGCCTGAACTTGCGGACCGCCTCGGCTCGGGATACGGCCGCGTTGCCGTCGTCGACGGCGGCCTGAATCGCGTCGAGCAGCTCCGGGTCGGAGCTGAGGTCGGCGAGGGTGGCCTCGGAGGATTTGCCGTGCAACTGCTTCCAGATCGGGAAGTGCTCGCTGTCGACGGTCACCAGACAGGTGACGAAAGGTTTGGCGTCGCCGACGACCACGACTTCCCCGATGATGGCGTGGGCTCGAATGCGGTCTTCGATCACCGCCGGGGCGACGTTCTTGCCGCCGGCGGTGACGATGAGTTCTTTCTTGCGGCCGGTGATGGTGAGGTAGCCCTCGTCGTCGAGCGAGCCGATGTCGCCGGTGGCGAACCAGTCGTCGCGGAACGTGTGTGCGGTGGCCACGGGGTTGTTCCAATAGCCGGGGAACATCTGGGGGCCCCGCAGCAGGATTTCGCCGTCGTCGTCGATGCGGACCGTGGTGCCCGGCACCGGCTGGCCGACGGTTCCGATCTTCGGCCGGTCGTCGGGATTGAAGGTGGCGATTCCGGAGGTTTCGGTCAGTCCGTAACCCTCCAGCACCGTGAAACCGACGCCGCGGAAGAAGTGCCCCAGCCGTTCGCCGAGTGGAGCACCACCGGAGAGGGCGTGCGTGGCCCGGCCACCGAGCGCGGCTCGCAGCTTGCGGTACACCAGACGGTCGAACAGCTGATGGCGCAAGCGCAGCCCCAGCGGGATGTGGTCGTTGTCCAGGGCTCGGCTGTAGGCGATCGCCGTATCGGCCGCGATGTCGAAGATCCGGCCCCGGTGCGTCAACTGCGCCTGCGTGCGGGCCGCGTTGAAGACCTTCTCGAAAACCCTCGGTACGCCGAGGATCAACGTCGGCCGGAAGGTTCCCAGCTCTTCGGTGATGTTCTTGACATCGCCGACATGACCGATCTTGATCGGTACGAGCGCGGCGGCCACCTCGACGATCCGCCCGAAGACATGGGCCAGCGGCAGAAACAGCAGGACCGACGACTCTCCCGTGCGGAACAGCTGCGGCAGGCGTGCGGTCGCGTTGCTCAGTTCGCCGAGGAAGTTGCCGTGGGTGATCCGGCATCCTTTGGGCCGGCCGGTGGTGCCGGACGTGTAGACGACGGTCGCGAGAGAGTCCGTTGCGATCGCGGACCGCCGTTCGTCCAGTGCCGCGTCGGTGACCTCGGCGCCGGTGCGCGCGAGGGTGGCGACCGCGTCCGCCTCGATCTCCCAGATGTGCGCGAGATCGGGCACCTGTTCTTGCACCTTGCCCACGACGGCCGTGTGCGCGGCGGTTTCCGTGATCACCGCGACGGCTCCGGAATCGGAGAGTATCCATTGCACCTGTTCTGCGGAGGACGTCTCGTACACCGGAACGGTGACGGCCGCGGCACACCAGATGGCGAAATCGAGCAGTGTCCACTCGTACCGGGTGCGGGACATGATCGCCACCCGGTCGCCCGGTTCGATACCGGTGGCGATCAGGCCTTTGGCCGCCGCTCGCACCTCGGCGAGGAATTCGACCGCGGTCAGATCCTCCCATCGGGAGTCGCGTTTTCGAGCGATGACCGCAACGTCGGGATACTGTTCGGCGTTGCGGTGAACGAGATCGCCGAGTGTGGTGCCGGGGGGAACTTCGTGCAGGGCCGGCAGGCTGTATTCGCGCATAGCTGCTCCTCACAAGCCACGCTGCCGATGATGTGCACCGCACTGGACGGGATGGGAAAGCCGCGTTCCGCGTGCTGTGACGTCTATCACATTGTAGTCTCGTCGGGACGGTGTACTCCGCCGATCAGCGGCGAGCGGGCAGGATCTCGCCGCTGACCTCACCCAACGCGATCCGCGCGCCGCGCGGGCCGGGGGCCGTCGCGGTGAGAAGGACCGTATCCCCGTCGGCGAGGAACGTCCGCTCACAGCCGCCGACGTCGACGGGGTGGGCGCCGTTGCCGGACAGTTCGATGAACGATCCGCTCTGGTCCTGCCCGGGTCCCGAGATCGTGCCGGAGGCGAACAGATCGCCGGACCGGGTGCCGGCGCCGTTGACGGTCAGATGGGCCAGCATCTGCGCCGCGGACCAGTACATCGCGCGATAGGGTGGCGCACTCACCGCGACGCCGTTCCAGTGCACCCGCACGTCGATGTCGAACCCCCAATCCTGTTGTCCCCGTAGGTAGGAAAGCGGTTCGGGTGTTTGTTCCGGCACCGCGATCCGGGCGAATTCCAACGCGGCGAGCGGAGTGATCCACGCCGCCATCGAGGTGGCGAACGATTTGCCGAGAAACGGGCCGAGCGGCTGTCCCTCCCACGCCTGGATGTCGCGGGCCGACCAGTCGTTGACCAGCGCCACGCCGAAGACGTGATCGGCGAAGTCGTCCACCGCGATCGAGGTGCCGACCTCGGAACCGACGCCGACGACGAAGCCGAGTTCCGCTTCGATGTCCAACCGCGCGGAGGGCGCGAATTCCGGTGCGCCCGAGCCGGTCCGGCGCTGCCCGAACGGCCGTCGCACCGGCGTGCCCGAGACCACTACGCTGCCCGCGCGCCCGTGATAGCCGACCGGCAGATGACGCCAATTCGGCAGCAGCGCTTCACCGTTCGGCCGCAGGAAGCCGCCGAGACGGGTGGCGTGGTCGATACTGGCGTAGAAGTCGACGTAGTCGCCGATGGATATCGGCAACTTCAGCCGCACCGAATCCAGCGAATGAATCGCTTCCGCGGGCAGCGGACCGCGCGCGGCTTCCCGTAATCGTTCGCGCACGCTGTGCCAGTGGAGCGGGCCGCGAGCGAGAAAGTCGTTCACCGTCGGTTGCGCGAAGCACGAATCATCCAGTAACGCAGCGATATCCAGCACGTATGCGCCGAGCCGGACGCCCACGCGGAACGGCCGGCCGGGCGGTGCGAAGACTCCGTACGGCAGGTGGTCCGGTCCGAAGGGGTCGTCGTCGGCCACCGGGGGCCGCACCCTCGCGGTCACGCCCGCTCCGAACTCGGCCCGCGCCCCGACCAGGTCCACGCATAGTCCGGATCCTCGCAAGCCAGGGCGCCCTCGCCGAGACCCAGGGGGCGGAAGGTGTCGACCATCACCGCCAGTTCGTCGAAGAATTCCACGCCGATGCTGCGTTCGTAGGCGCCCGGTTGTGGACCGTGCGCATATCCGCCCGGATGCACCGAGACCGAACCCGGTCCGATACCGGAACCGCGGCGGGCTTCGTAGTTTCCGCCGCAGTAGAACAGGATCTCGTCGGAGTCGACATTGGAGTGGTAATAGGGCACCGGAATCGACAGCGGGTGATAGTCGACCTTGCGGGGAACGAAATCGCAGATCACGAAGTTGGTGCCCGCGAAGGCCTGATGCACCGGGGGTGGCTGATGGATACGACCGGTGATCGGCTCGAAATCGGCGATGTTGAACCGGTACGGGTACAGGCAGCCGTCCCAGCCCACCACGTCGAACGGGTGCTCGGCGTACACCATGCGGGTGCCGAGTATTTCGGCGCCGGGCCGATGTTTCACCAGAACCTCGACCTCGGCCCCGGACTCCTGCAGCGGTTCGGCCGGACCGTGCAGATCCCGCTCGCAGTACGGCGCATTCTCCAGGAACTGGCCGAACGCGGACAGATAGCGCTTCGGCGCGGTGATATGTCCGGTCGCCTCGACGATATAACCGCGCAGCGGTTCCGGTCCGTCCGGCCGCCAGCGATGCGTGGTCGCCCGCGGCAGCAGCACATGATCGCCGGCGCGCACCGGCAGCCGCCCGAAGACGGTGTCCACCACACCCGAACCGGCCTCGACGTAGACGAGTTCGTCACCGATCGCGTTGCGGTACAAGGGAGATTCGCGCAGCGCCGCCACATAGGAGATACGCACGTCGTCGTTGCCGAGGATCAGGCGGCGGCCGGTCACGACATCGGTCTGCGCGAGCACGGACTCGGGGAACAGTTCGTGCAGCCGCAGGTGCCGGTGCCGCAGCGGATGGTTCGGCACGGTCCGCGAATTCGGCGGCCGCCACGCGGAGGAGTCGACGATGGCCGGCGGCAGGCCGCGGTGATACAGCAGTGACGAGTCCCCGGTGAAGCCTTCCTCGCCCATCAGCTCCTCGTAGAGCAGCTGCCCCCGTTCGTCACGATGCTGGGTGTGCCGCTTCGGCGGTAGGGAACCCAGTTGCCGATAGAACGCCATACCGCTCTCCCGCCGGGTCGCTGGTCGAATGGACGCCGATTTCCATTTTAGCTAGCGCTATTGCCGGAGAGTGCGCAGTTTGGTCGGCAGATCTACCAGTCGAGCGGCGGTTTCGCGGCAGCCGCTCAGGCCGAGCGCAGCGCGCGGTAGACCGCCGCGCCGACGAAGGCGCCCAGATCCTGCGGCGTCCACGTGTCGCCCTCGGTCACCAGTGTGCGCACCGCGCCCTCACCGGCGGATACCCACAGCTCCACCAGCGCGGGCAGTTTGCGCTCCGCGTCGACGGTTCCCCACGCCTGCAGGGTGGGCCGCAGCCGACGGGTGCACCGCTCGACCGCGAAACTGCGCCCGCGCCCGAACGAACTCGCCACCGCCGGATCGGGATTGCCGTGCAACAGTTTCCAGGTGTCGGGACGCTTGGAGACGGTCTCCAGCAGGGCGCGGAAGCCCTCGATGAAGACCTCTTCGTCGGCCTCGACCCGGCGCGGTGGCAGGGCGTCCATGATGCCGGCCAGCAGCAGCCCCTCCTCACGCTGGATGAGGGCGTTGATGAGTTCGACGCGGTCGGCGAAGCAGGCGTAGACCACCGGCCGGGTCACGGTCAGGCGTTCGGCCACGGCGGCGATGGTGACGGCCGCGATGCCCTCGTCCGCCGCGATGCGCAGCGCCGCGTCCAGAACCTGCGGGCGTCGGCGTTCGGGGCCGAGATGCTGGGCCCGTTGACGCGGTCGCACCGCGGATTCCGAAGCCATGGCGAACAAGATAGCAGTGGTAGAGGCCGATTATGCCGGTCGCATCGCGCCGCTGCCGGGCAGGTGTGCGGGCGGGACGCGGCCGATCGCGGATATCGAATGCGAGCATATTCCGAGCAAATCGCCGCGAGGCGGCGCACGATTGGGAAAAGTGAATCGCGGATGGACTGGTCCGCCCGCGTAAGTTACCGCGAATTCTCTAGTCTCGGCCGGTTACGGTTGCGTAAGTGAACCCGGGTACGGCAACCTCCGACGGAGAACATTCCACGACGGCGAGGAGGCCCTGAGCGTGTCGCACTACAAGGCGAACATTCGGGATATCGAGTTCAACTTGTTCGAGGTGTTGGGGATCGGTGCGCTGCTGGACGCCGGCGCGTACGGCGATCTGGATACCGAAACCGCACGCGGAATGCTCACCGAGGTGCAGCGGTTGGCCGAGGGGCCGGTAGCCGAATCGTTCGTCGACGCCGATCGCAATCCGATCTCGTTCGATGCCACCGAGCACGAGGTCGTGGTGCCCGACCCGCTGCGCAAGACGGTCGCGGCGGTCAACGAGGCCGGCTGGTCCGGGCTGGGCATGCCCGAGGAGATGGGTGGCGTCGACGCCCCGTCGCCGCTGATCTGGGCGACTCAGGAAATGCTCGTCGCGGCGAACAATTCGGCCAGCTTCTTCAATATGGGCCCGCTCATGCACCAGGTGCTCTATCGCGAGGGCACCGAGGAACAGCGCCGGTGGGCCGAGCACGCCTGGGAGAACCGCTGGGGCGGAACGATGGTGCTCACCGAACCCGATGCCGGATCCGATGTCGGCATGGGCCGCACCAAGGCCGTCCAGCAGCCCGACGGCACCTGGCACATCGAAGGCGTGAAGCGTTTCATCTCCGGCGGTGACGTCGGCGATACCGCCGACAACATCTTCCACCTCACCCTGGCGCGGCCCGAGGGCGCCGGCCCGGGTACCAAGGGCCTGTCGCTGTTCGTGGTGCCGAAGTACCTGTTCGACTCGCAGACAATGGAATTGGGCGAGCGCAACGGCGTGCTGGTGACCAATCTCGAACACAAGATGGGCATCAAGTCCTCGCCCACCTGTGAGCTGACCTACGGTGGCGACAAGCCCGCGGTCGGTTATCTGGTCGGCGATGTGCACAACGGCATCGCGCAGATGTTCAAGGTCATCGAGAACGCGCGCATGATGGTCGGCGTGCTGTCGGCGGGAACGCTGTCCACCGGATACCTGAACGCGCTGGAGTACGCGAAGTCCCGCGTCCAGGGCGCCGACCTGACCCAGATGGCCGACAAGACCGCTCCGCGCGTCACCATCACCCACCACCCGGACGTCCGGCGCAGCCTGGCGCTGCAGAAGTCCTATGCGGAGGGCCTGCGGGCGCTGTACCTGTACACCGCGGCGTACCAGAACGACGATGTGGCACAGGCGAATTTCGGCGCCGACCCCGACACCGCCGCGCGGGTCAACGACCTGCTGCTGCCGATCGTCAAGGGCGTCGGCTCGGAACGGGCGTACGAAACCCTCACCGAGACGCTGCAGACCTTCGGTGGGTCGGGATATCTGCAGGACTACCCGATCGAGCAGTACATCCGCGACGTGAAGATCGACTCGCTGTACGAGGGGACGACCGCGATCCAGGCGCAGGACTTCTTCTTCCGCAAGATCGTTCGCGACAAGGGCGTGGCACTGGCACATGTCGCCGGGCTGATCCAGCAGTTCGCCGAGAGCGAGCCCGACACCCTGAAGGCGGAGAAGACCCTGCTGGGCGCCGCGCTCGCGGATGTGCAGGCGATGGCGACCGCGCTCACCGGTTATCTGGTGGCCGCGGCGCAAACGCCGGAGGAGATCTACAAGGTCGGCCTGGGTTCGGTGCGTTTCCTGCATGCCGTGGGCGATCTCGTCATCGGCTGGCGGCTGCTCGCGCAGGCCCAGGTCGCGCAGGCCGCGCTGGCCGGACAGCCGTCGGAGAAGGATCGGCTGTTCTACACCGGAAAGGTCGGTGTCGCATCGTGGTTCGCCAAGAACCAGCTGCCGCTGCTGAGCGGTGTGCGGGCCGTGGTGGAGAACCTCGACACCGACATCATGCAGATGGAGGAGGGCGCCTTCTAGGCCGAAGAGCTCTCACCGCGCACACGGCCGGCCGGGAAATCCCGGCCGGCCGTGGCGTATTCGTGTCCGACTCGCCCGCGTGTGGTACCCGAATGCGGGTACAACTGTCGGCATGGTGTTCCCGATGGCCTTCGGCTGGATCCAGGCATTGCTGGCGGTGCTCTTCGTCGTCGCGATCGCGATGCTGGTCACGGCCGTGCTCCCCGCTCGGAAAGCGGGCTGGCGCAGGCATATCGGGCGCGGCGCGAGCGGTCTGGTGGTGCTGCTGGTGGCGATCGTCCTGCTGTGGGCGGTGACGCTGCTGCAGACCTACCTCGGGCTGACCGGTGAGGTGAAGGCCGCGCACGTCGTCGTGAAAAGCGTTGCGGGCAGCGACCATACCCTCGATGTGGAGCTGACGCTCTACGGCGACGGTCATCACGACGAGACCCGTCAGACCTATCGGATCGAGGGTGATCTGTGGGTGCTACAGGCCGATATCGTGGAATTGGAGCCGTGGGTCAACGCGCTCGGCTTCCATTCCGGCTACAAGGTGACCCGGCTCTACGGGCAGCGGCTCGACGGCACCGCGGTGAGTCAGCACCAGACCATGCTCAACGGCGGCGACGGTGACTTCTTCACCGATATGCGCGATCACAGCTGGTACACCGAACCGTTCATCCGCTCGGCATACGGCAACGCGGTGATCGCGATGCCCGGCAGCTACGACGTCTACATCTCCCACGACGCCATCAAGACCCGGCAGAGCTGACCTCCGGCGCCGGCTGCTGCTCCGAGAATTCGACCACCACGGGTGCGTGGTCGCTGGCGCCCTTCCCTTTTCGTTCCTCACGGTCGACGCCGGCGTCGGCGGCGCGGGCGCTCAGCGCGGGGGAGGCGAGGACGAAATCGATGCGCATACCCTCCTTGCGCGGAAAGCGCAGCTGGGTGTAGTCCCAGTAGGTGTAGACACCCGGGCCGGGCGCGAAGGGGCGCATCACATCGGTGAATCCCGCCGCCACGACGGCATCGAACGCGGCGCGCTCCGGCGCCGAGGTGTGCGTCTTGTGCGCGAAGAATTCCGGCGACCACACGTCGTCGTCGGTGGGGGCGATATTCCAGTCGCCGCACAGCGCGATCTGCGCCGACGGATCGGCCCGCAGCCACGCTTCCGCCGAATCACGCAGGGCGGCAAGCCATTCCAGCTTGTAGGTGTAGTGCGGATCGGTCAGCGTGCGCCCGTTGGGTACGTACAGGCTCCACACCCGGACGCCGCCGCAGGTGGCGCCGATCGCCCGGGCCTCCACCACCGGCGCGCTCAGCAGCGAGGCCTCGGCGTCCTTGTCGAATCCGGGCTGGCCCGGGAAGGTGACCTCGACGTCGTCGATGCCGACCCGGGAGGCGATCGCCACCCCGTTCCACTGACTGAAGCCGGTGTGCACGATCTCGTAGCCGGCTTCCTCGAACCGCTCGGCCGGGAACTGGTCGTCGCGGCATTTGGTTTCCTGGATGGCCAGCACATCGATATCCGCGCGGTCCAGCCACGACACCACCCGATCCACGCGAGATCGAATCGAATTCACATTCCAGGTGGCCAACCGCATGAGGCGAGATTAGCCGCCCGATTCACTCCCGCCGGTGGCGGCCCGCGTCGGGATCCGGGGCGGCGTAGCGGTAGTTGTGGTGGTCGACGAAGCCCATCTCCCGGTACATCGCGAGGGCGGCGGCGTTGTCCGCCTCCACCTGGACGTAGGCGTGGGTGGCGCCGCGTTTGTAGCCCCAGTTGATCAGTTCGGCGCAGACGAGGGTGCCCAGGCCGTGCCGGCGGTGTGGTGCGGCGACCGCGAGGCAGCTCAGCCCGATCCAGCGGCGGCCGTCGGGGGCGGTGGTGAGGGCGCCGCGGCCGATCGCCAGCGGGGTCGGCAGGCCCAACGCGGCGAAACCGAGTTCACCGTCGCGGACCGCGGTGAGCACGCCGGTGTCCGGCAGCGGCGCGGCCACGTCGACGGTGTCCTCGCCGCGGTGCCGGTGCAATTCCAGCCACGCCGGATGCGGGCCCTCGTCGATGCGGACCATCGACGGACCCTGCGGCAGGACGAACGTGGAGATATCGATGCCGAGCACCATCGTCTCGCCCCAGGTGAGCCAGCCCGGCGGCACCGGAGCCAGGCGATCGGGGAGCCGAAGTTGCAGCGGCAGGCCGTGTTCGGTGTACCACTCGCCGATGCGGTGCAGCGTACGCATGTCGAGGGCGGCGTTGCGGCCCGATTCGCCCAGCGGCACAGCGGAATTCGCGCGATGGGTGTAGCCGTTGCCGATGCTGCACAGCCAGCCGTCGAACCAGGCCCGTTCGAGTCCGGGCCAGCCGTCGATGGCCGCCGCTTCCAGCGCGCGGATCTCACCGATCCGAATCGGCCGCGGGCCCAGTGCTTTCACCGCGACCACCCGATCGGTGGTGATGGTCACCACGGTGCCGTCGGCGGTGCGGACCTGCACCGGATCCGGTGCCACGAGCTCGCCGATCACATCCGTGAACTGCTGTGGATAACCCTCGGGCAGGCGGTACCGCACCACCACCCGGCGCCCGATCGGGATATCGGGACGGTCAGTCGTCATGCCCGAACGGATCCGGTACCTCGCCCGGTACCCAGCTCAAACCCGGTGTGCCCCAGCCGTTGCGCTTGATCGCCTTCTTCGCGGCGCGGGCGTTGCGCCCGATCAGCACGTCCACATAGAGGAACCCGTCGAGGTGGCCGACCTCGTGCTGGAGCATGCGGGCGAAGAACCCCTCGCCCTCGATCGTCACCGGCTCGCCGTGTTCGTCGGTGCCGGTGACCCGCGCCCAGTCCGCGCGGCCGGTGGGGAACTGCTCACCCGGAACGGAGAGGCAGCCCTCCTCGTCGTCGTCGGGATCGGGCATGGTCTCGGGGATCTCGGAGGTTTCCAGCACCGGATTGATCACCGCGCCGCGCCGCCGCCGCACCGAACCGTCGGGCTGCACGTCGGGGCAGTCGTAGACGAACAATCGCAGCGATTCACCGACCTGATTGGCGGCGAGCCCGACTCCATTGGCGGCGTCGAGGGTTTCGTACATGTCCGCGATCAGGCCGGCGAGTTCGGCCGGCGACTGCGACACCTGCGCGGTTGGGTTGTGCAGAACCGGATCGCCGACGATGCGGATCGGGAGAATCGCCATGGTGGCACACTTTACGCGGCGCCGCGTGTGCGGCCCGACACGCCGTACGACGCCTCGGTGAAGGGGTGTGCCGCGTGGTTGAATGACGACGACTGTCGTCCGTTGTTGATTCGGCGAGGGAGCGATATGGACAGCGCAGCGGCCCGGAATCTATCCGCAAGCGAGGACAGCTCCGCGAGCGAAGAGATCGCGGCAGTGATCGAAGGCGCCTCCGGCGCGGTGGCCGGGACCGCCCCCGAGGGTGGCGTGGTCGACGGTCTCACCCGCCGCGAACTGGAAATCCTCGATTTCGAGCGCAAGTGGTGGAAGTACGCGGGCGCCAAGGAAGAAGCCATCCGGGATCTGTTCGCGATGTCGGCCACCCGCTACTACCAGGTCCTCAACGCCGTCGTCGACAAGCCCGAGGCGCTGGCCGCCGATCCGATGCTGGTGAAACGGCTGCGCCGGTTGCGGGCCAGCCGGCAGAAATCGCGGGCGGCGCGGCGGCTGGGCTTCCAGGTCTGACCGGCGGATGTCCGATGCGCGCGCTCGCTCATCCCTGCGACTAGGGTCGACACCGTGAGCAACCCGAATCCGCCCACCGGTGGACCGCCGCTGCGAGCACTCGCGATGGTGCTGATCGCGCTGGCCATCGTCTTCGCGGGCCTCGGCGCGATGTCGCTGTCGAATTCGACGTCCGATTCCGCTGCCGCGGAGACCTCGTCGGATACCGAGACGACGGCCGCCCCGGTCACCACCACCCGCGCCGCCGCCACGACGCCCTCGACGACGGCCGCCACGACCACCGCGGCGCCGGCGACCACGCTCACGACGACCACCGCGGCGCCGACCAGCACCGCGGCCGGTGTGGACAAGACCGTCCCGGTCCGGGTGCTGAACAACAGCACCGTCGCCGGCCTGGCCTCCAAGACCGGGAGCCAGCTCACCGCGGCGGGCTTCGACGTCACCGAGACCGGCAACTACCCCGGCGGTGTGATCGCGAAAACAACTGTCTACTACGGAAATTCCCCGCACGAACGGGAGACGGCCCAGGCGATCGCGAATGAGCTGGGCGTATCGGCCGAGCCGCGTTTCGCCGGAATCGCCGACTCGCCGCCGGGCATCATCGTCATCGTCACCGGTAACTAGGACCCAACCGAGCCCCACCAGTGCGGTGCACAACGGCTCTGGCATCATCTTGTCCGGTAAGGAATCTGTTCAACCAGCACTACTCGTAAACTCGGTACTCGTAAAGGAGTTCTCCGATGGCCCCCTCCGCAACCCGTCGCCCCTCCTGGCGGACTGTGACACCGATGCTGGCGATCGCGGCTTTCGGCCTGGTCGCCTGCAGCAACAGCCAGGAGTCGAGCGACGTCAAGGGGACCACCCCCGCGGTGTGGACCGGTAGCGCCGGTCCGGCGGAGAACTCCGGCACCGGCGCCGAGCAGAACCCGCCCTCCGGCGATTCGGTGTCGGTGCAGTTGAAGGATCCCTCGGGCGCGCAGGTCGGCACCGCCACCATCGCCAAGTCGGGCGACAAACTGCAGATCACCGTCGACGCGCACGGCCTGCAGCCGGGCTTCCACGGCCTGCACATCCACCAGAACGGCAAGTGCGAGCCGAACTCCACCGCCCCGTCCGGCGGCGCGCCGGGCAACTTCCTCTCGGCCGGTGGTCATCTCCAGGTGGGCGAGGCGAACACCCACCCGGCCAGCGGCGATCTGACCTCGCTCGAGGTCGGCAAGGACGGCACCGCGAAGCTGGTGACCACCACCGACTCCGTGACGCTGGACCAGATCAAGGGCAAGGCGCTGATGATCCACGCCGGCGCCGACAACTTCGGCAACATCCCGAACCGCTACCTGCAGGCCAACGGTGGCGCGCCCGGGCCCGACGCCGAAACTCTGGCAACCGGCGACGCGGGCGGCCGGGTCGCCTGCGGCGTCATCGGGTAAGAGCGGATTCGTCATGGGTGGGGCTGGCTCTCGAACGGTTCCCTGGAACGGCTCGCCCCGCCCGACGCTGGGCGTCGAATGGGAGATCGCGCTCGTCGACAAACAGACGCGCAATCTCTCCAACACGGCCGCCGCGGTCTTCGACCAGGTCGGTGATCTGCGGGCGCCCAACGGGCCGCCGCACGTCACCAAGGAGCTGCTGAAGAACACGGTCGAACTCGTCAGCGGTGTCCACGACACCGTCGGCGAGGTGGTCGACGAGATGCACACCACGATGGACACCGTGCGCGCGGCCGCCGACCGGGTCGGTGTGGATCTGTTCTGCGCGGGCACCCATCCGTTCGCCCAGTGGTCGACGCAACAGCTGACCCGCTCCGAGCATTACGACGAACTGATCAGCCGCACCCAATGGTGGGGGCGTCAGATGCTGATCTGGGGCGTGCACGTGCACGTGGGAGTCTCGCACCCGGAGAAGGTCTTTCCGATTCTCAACACGTTGCTGCTCTCCTATCCGCATCTGCTGGCGCTGTCGGCGTCCTCACCGATGTGGGCCGGCATCGACACCGGGTACGCGAGCAATCGCGCCCTGATGTTCCAGCAGCTGCCGACCGCCGGATTGCCGTTCCAGTTCGAGAACTGGTCGCAGTTCGAGTCCTTCGTGCACGACCAGATGAAAACCGGTGTGTTCGAACAGCTCGGCGGCATGCACTGGGATATCCGCCCCGCGCCGAAGTGGGGGACCATCGAGGTCCGTGTGTGCGACGGAATCCCCAGTCGCTTCGAACTTTCCGCACTCGTCGCGCTGATCCACTGCCTGATCGTGGATCTGGATCGCCGGGTGGAGGCGGGCGAGACCATGCCCACCCTGCCGCCGTGGCATGTGCAGGAGAACAAGTGGCGCGCAGCGCGTTACGGGCTGGACGCGATCATCATCACCGACTCCGACAGCAACGAGCGGCTGGTCACCGACGATCTGATGGATCTGCTGGACCGATTGCAGCCCACCGCGAAGCTGCTGCAGTGCGAGAACGAACTCGCGCGAGTGCCCGATATCGTCGAGCGCGGGGCGTCGTATCAACGGCAGCGGCGAGTGGCGGCGGCCGCGCAGGGCGATCTGGTGGCAGTGGTGGACGCGCTGGTCAAGGAACTGAACAGCTGAGTCGGCGGGCTGTGGCCCACTCAGCGGGGCGGCGCTGAATCGTTTCGAGCCGCCGCTACTCGTGCCCGATAGGTAGGAATCGGGCGACCTGCTCGTCGGCGAGGAAGTCCAGCAGCAACCGGTTCACGAGCTCGGGCTTTTCCAGGGGCAGCGCGTGCGAGGTCCCGGGAACAACGGCCAGTTGCGCATCGGTGACGGTACGGGCGAGCAGCGCGCTGTGCTCGACCCGCACCCAGTCGCCGTCACCCTGCATGAACAGTGTCGGTGCGGTGATGCGAGCGATGTCGTCGAGCGGAATCTCGGGCTCCTCGCGCCACATGCGCATGATCTTGTCGTACACGACCGGGAAGTGGTCCGGGCCGTCCGGCGACAGCGGCGCGTGCAACCCTTCGAACATGGCACGGGTGCCGGCGTCCTCGGCGAATCCGTCCAGTGCCGCCCGCGATGACGCCCACTCACCGTCCAGCGACAGATACTGGCCGATCACAACGAGTTTGCCGACCAGCTCCGGCCGCGTGATGGCCACCAGCGCCGCCACCGCGCCCCCGTCGCTCCAGCCGATCAGATGGGCGCCGCGCAGCGCCATGGCGTCCAGCCAGGCGGCCGTATCCTCGGCCATCGCCGCATAGGTGATCGGGCCGGGCACATCGGCGGTCCTGCCGTGTCCGCGGCGCTCGGGGACGTACACCCGATAGTGCCGGGCCAGCTCGCCCACCTGCTGTCCCCACGACTCGGCCGTCCCCAGCCCGCCGTGCAACAACACCACCGGCGCACCGTCCCCGTGCACCTCGTAGTAGGTCCGCAACCCGCGCGCGTCGATGTATTCACCCATGCGTGCAGTCTGGTCCGAAGGCGTCGCATCCGTCGCGCGGACCGCCGAGATGTGGCCCAGCTCGCGGGTTCACCGGGGCGACACCAGGTTTCGGCCGTGCCATGGCGCCGTACGACGAGGGCGACCGGCGGCGCTGACTATCGGTGTTCGCCGGCGCGTTGGAATTCGCGCCAGGTCTTCTGGGTTTCGGTGAGTTTCGGGCGGGGAGTCCGGTTGCGGAAGAAGTTCACCACCATCGTCACCGGAACGATGAATGCGTGAAAGAAGATCAGGTACGAGCCGCCGTCGAAGAGGAAGGCGAGGTAGAAGGCGTAGCCCAGGAAGATGCCGCCGAAGATGCCGTTGAAGGATCGTGTCGCGTTGCTCTGACCCTGCTGCACCGACGCCATGGCGATCATGACGATCCCGCTGATCGCGAGCAGAGCGACATACCAAGTGAACATGGCTCGAACTGTGGCAGCGCGGCCCTGGTAATCGCTTACGGAAAAGTTGTCGCGGCGAGCGCCCGTCGCGACAATGGCGCAGATCACATCCGTCGCCGACGTTTCCGCTGTGCGAGGGGCGGCGTTCATCACCTGTTTACGATGATCGGGTGCTGCTCGATGATCCGCGTTCCGACTTCGGTGACGCTCGCCGTGGACGGTTCCGGAAGTGGTCGCCGCACATCGGGGTCCGGGTGCTGCTCATCGCGGTCCCGGCGCTGCTGATCGGGTTGCAGATCCTGGCCGTGCGCAACAACTTCGAGGGCCCGCTGCACAGCCTCTGGGAGGACTTCGCCGGGACGCCCAAATCGGTCTCCGTACCGTGGGCGGGGCTGGCCCTGGCGCTGGTCGGATTGTCGTGGCGGTGGCGGTTTCTCGCCGTGGGCGCGGCGGTGATCGTCGATGCCTTCTGCGCGACGATCCGCGTGCTGCTCGGCGGTTCGCTGACCGTCGGCAACGGCGCGGTCATCGCCCTCACCGCGGTGGCGTTGATCGCCTGGCTCGGCTGGGACGGTACCCGCAAACGCAACGCCCTGCGGGCGGCGGCGCTGGGAGCGCTGCTGATCATCGCCACCAAGGTCGGCGATGTGTGGCTGCACTTCACGGTGGTGGCCGGCCCGGACGTCCGTGACCGCTATCTGGTGCTGGCCGATCACGCCTTCGGTGAACCCGCCTGGGTGATGGGCCGGGTGATCGACGCCCTGGGGCCGGGGGTCTACGGCGTATTGCATTGGGTCTACATCGAATTGCCGGTGGCCGCGATGGCGGTGGCGGTCTGGCAGTTGCGCAAGGTGGTGCGCACCGGGACCTGGCCCCGGCACTATCTGGTGCGCACCTTCCTGGTGCTGGGACTGGTCGGCCCGGTGATCTACCTGATCTTCCCGGTGGTCGGGCCGATGTTCGCCTTCGGACCGGACGGCCACGGCCTGCAGGTCGGCAACTACTGGCCACATCTGGTTCCCCCCACCGACTACCATCCGAAGCCGATGCCGTTCGACCGGTATACGCCGCGCAACTGCATGCCCTCGATGCACACCGCCTGGGCGACCGCGGTTTTCCTGCACACCCGCCGCGACAACGACGGTGCGCCGGCGCCCCGCTGGGTGCGCTGGCCCGGCACGTTCTGGTTGCTCGCGACGCTGTCGGCCACCCTCGGTTTCGGCTATCACTACGGCGCCGACCTGCTGGCCGGGGCCGTGCTGGCTCTGACCGTCGAATCGGTGTTGCGCGCACCCGAGCGCGGCTGGGATCGGGCGCGCGCACTGCTGGTCGCCGCCGGATTCACACTGCTGATCGGGTTGCTGCTCGCCTACCGGTATCTGGCGGTGTGGATGGCCGAATATCCGCTACCCGCCGGGATCATCGCGCTCGGGTTGTTCGCCGGATTCGTGGCGGCGTTCTACCGCACCTGGTTCGCGCGCACGACCGCGGATGTGGCAGAACCGGTCGCGGCGTAGGGATTCGGCGTAGGGGATTCAGTCGTCGGGCAGGTCCTCGTCGCCCATCTCGTTGATCAGCAGCAGCCCGTCGCGATGACGTTGCTCCCGATAGGCCGTCCGGCCGACCAGGTGGGCGATGGCCGGTGCGGTGACGAGGGTGAACAGGCCGACGAGAACCAACATCCAGACGTTGGGATGGCCGCGCAACTGGATCGCCGAACCGATCAGCATCAGAACCAGGCCGACGACTTGAGGTTTCGTCGCGGCGTGCATGCGCGAGAGGGTGTCGGGGAAGCGCACGATGGCGATCGCCGCGGTGGCGGCGAGGAACGCCCCGAGCAGGATGGTCCCGTACGACAACCAGATCAGCGCGGTATGGAACATGCCGCTCATTTGTCGTCCCGCACCCGGAACCGCGTGACCGCGGCCGATCCCAGGAAGCCGACCAGCGACAGCGCGACGATGCCCGGCACCACCGTGGTGTCGTCGCTGTAGGCGGCCCACACCGCCAATCCGGCCGCGGCGATGCCGACCAGCGAATCGATGCCGACGACCCGGTCCAGGGTGCCGGGACCGGCCAGCACCCGGAAGGATGTGAAAGCCGCGGCGGTCGCCAGGAGTACGCCCGCCACGATCGCGACAAAGGTCATGGATTTGCCTCCGGTAATTTGCGGGACACCCGCACCCGGTCGGCAGCGCGAGCCGCTGCGCGATGGTCGCTCACGCTGCCTCCTGTGGTCTGCCTTCGAAGGCCCTGATCAGCAGGCCTTCCAATCGGCGGGTGATGTAGTAGAACTTCTCGACCGCGTCGTCGCTGCCGACATCGAGCACGTGCACCCACGCGACCCCGGCCACCCGGTCCAGCTCGAGCACCATCGTGCCGGGGATCAGATTGAGCACGTCGGCGCACAGCACCAGCACCAGATCCGAGTCGATCGCGAGCCGCACCCGCAGCACGCCCGAAACCGGCGCACCGGCGGGGCGCACCGCGAACCACGCGATCTGCAAACTGGATTCGATCGCGTAATAGGCGGTGAGCATGATCAATTCGAGCAGCGGCAGCACCCGCAGCCCGCCGTTCACCGGAACCCGCGGCAGCGGCAGCAGCACCATGATCAGAATGCCGACCACCAGTCCGGCGAGCAGATTGGCGACGTTGGCATTACCCCACAGCGCGGTGTAGACGACGGCCAGCCAGATCAGCACGCCGATGCGAACCAGTCGATCCCGCGTCATCGGGTTCCTCCCGACTGCCACGTCTCCGGCGGGCCGAGCACGGTGCCCAGATACCGGTGCGGATCGTTGAGATCCTCGGCCGCGCGCCGGCAGATGCCCAGGATCGGCCCGGCGAACACCGTGAGCGCGAGCGCGACCACGATCAACGCCGCCGTCGGAGCCACCATCAGCCGGGGCATGCGACCGGGATCGACGCGGTCGTCGAACAGCACATCGGTGGATTCGTCGATGAGCGCCGAGGGAGCGGCATCGGCCAGCTCACCCTCCGGGGCCTGGACGCGCGGCCGCCAGAACGCCTTGCTCCACACCCGCGCCATGACGTACAGCGTGAGCAGACTTGTCGTCACCGCGCCGGCGATCAGCATCCAAGCCAGCACGCTCCCGTCGGCGGCTCCCGCCTGCAACAGCCGCACCTTGCCGATATATCCGGAAAACGGCGGAATACCACCGAGATTCAGCGCCGGAATACCGAACAGCAGGGCCAGCGCCGGGCTCGCCGCCAGCAAACCGCCCAACCGGCTCAGCGACGCCGATCCGGCCTGCCGCTCGATCAGGCCCACCACGAGGAACAGCGTGGTCTGGACCAGAATGTGATGCACCACGTAGAACACCGTGCCGGTGGTGCCGCCGACGGAATTCAGCCCCACCCCGAACATCAGATAGCCGATATGGCTCACCAGGGTGAACGACAGCAGACGCTTGATATCGCTCTGCGCGATCGCGCCCAGGATGCCGATCACCATGGTGAGCAGGCCGCACACCAGCAGCACATTGTCGAAGGTGCCGGCCGGCAGCAACAGCGAATGCACCCGGATGATCGCGTACACACCGACTTTCGTCAGCAGACCCGCGAAGACCGCCGTCACGGGTGCGGGCGCGGTCGGATACGAATCAGGCAGCCAGTTCGACAGCGGGAACACCGCGGCCTTGATGCCGAAAGCCACCAGTAGCACCGCGCAGATCGCGCCGCGCACACCCAGTGGCACCGTGCCCATCCGCACCGACATATCGGCCAGATTCAGCGTGCCCGTCGCCGCGTACGCCACCGCGATGCCGGTGAGGAAGATCAGCGACGACACCATCGACACCATCACATACGACACCCCGGCGCGGACCCGGTCGGCGCTCGCGCCCAGCGTGAGCAGGACGAACGAGGCGGCCAGCAGCACCTCGAATCCGACGAACAGATTGAACAGGTCACCGGCCAGGAAGGCGAGCGAAACGCCCGCGCTCAGAATCAGATACGTCGGCTGGAAGATCGAGGTCGGCTGGCGTTCGGTGCCGTCGCTGATACCCTGCCCGACCGCGAAGATCAACACCGCGAGCAGCACGATCGACGACACCAGCAGCATGCCCGCAGACAGCCGGTCGACCACCAGCGTGATGCCGATCGGCGTCTCCCAGCCGCCGACCTGCACCGCGCCCATGCCGTCGCGGTCGGCCAGGTACAGCAGCACCCCGGAGATCGCGACCACCGACGTCAGCGCCGCCACCGAAATCGCCTGCTGCACGCGCGCTTTACGGCCCACGATCAGGGTCGCGGCCGCGGTGAGCAGCGGAATCAGCACCGGGAGGGGGCAGAGCGCGGGGAGCAGACCGGGAGACGGGCTCATCGCTCGGGGTCCTCGCCCTCGCGCTTCGCCGCGACCTTCACGTCCTCGGGGTCGTCCTCGACCTGTTCCGTGGTGGTCAGCGCGAAGGCCCGATAGGCCAGGGCGAGAACGAATGCCGCCAAACCCATGGTGATGACGATCGAAGTGAGGATCATCGCCTGTGCGAGCGGATCGGCCGGATCGTGATGTCGCCGATCCGACTCGCCGAGTATCGGTGGCCGCCCGTCCGCACCGCTCATGGTGAGGATCAGCAGGTTCACCGCATTGCCGAACAGGATCAATCCCAGCAGCATCTTCGACACCGCGCGTTCGAGCACCAGATACACCCCGCAGGCGACCATGATCCCGATCAGGGCCAGCATGGTGATGTTCGCGCTCATCGCATCCCTCCCTTCGTCGAAGACGTCGTGCCGTCCAGGAATTCGATATCGAGGCGCGCGCCCAGACTGCGCAGCACATCCAGCACCAGACCCACCACGATCAGATACACGCCCAGGTCGAACAGCATCGCGGTGACGAATTTGATGTGCCCGAGTACCGGCAGCGTGACCTCGATGATGGCCGAGGACAGCGGTGGCGCGCCCAGCAGCAGCGATCCGGTCGCGGTGCCGGCCGACAGCACCAGCCCGGCGCCCAGCACATGTCCGGCGTCGACCGGCAGCGCCTCGGCCAGTTCGTAGCGGCCGCCGGCCAGATACCGCAGGACCAGCGCCAATCCGGCGGTGAGACCGCCCGCGAAACCGCCGCCCGGGGCGTTGTGCCCGGCGAAGAAGAAATACGCCGACAGCACCATGATGGTCGGGAACAGCATCCGGGTGGTCATCGCCATCACCATCGACCGGTCCCGCGGCGCGACCAGCGGACTGGCCCGCAACCAGTAGGACCGCTCCGGATCGGGGATGTAGCCGGGGGCCTCGGAGACGCGCGGCAGGGTGCCGAACCGGCGGCTGCGGAACATCAGCGAGGCGACACCGGTGGCCGCGACCACCAGTACCGAGATCTCGCCGAGGGTGTCCCACGCCCGGATGTCGACCAGCAGAACGTTCACCGCGTTCTTTCCGCCGCCGAAACTGTATGCCGCGGAAGGGATTCGATGCCAGATCGGTTCGGTGCTGCGGGCCGCGGTGGCGAACGCCGCCACGGTCACCACCGCGGCTCCGACGGCGACGGACAGGATGGCGCGGCGCACCTTGAACGCGGCGGTGCGGCTCGGTTCGATCTCGGCGGAGAACTTCCGCAGCACCAGCACGAAGATCACCAAAGTCAGTGTCTCGACCAGGAATTGGGTGAGGGCGAGGTCCGGCGCGCCGTGCAGGGCGAAGATCACACCGCAGCCGTAGCCGGTGACACCGACGAGCAGCACGCCGGCGAGCCGGTTGCGCATCACGGTGGCGCCCAGAGCCATTGCCGCCATCACCAACGCGATCACCAGCTGCAGTGACGAATCCCACGCCCGCACCGAGATGCGCGAACGCGCGCCGATGAACAACACGGCCAACGGCAGCGCCACGACCGTGGTCAGGATCAGGCCCTGATTCAGCGGCAGCGAACCACGCTGGGTGGCACCGGTCATGCGCAGGGACAGTTGATCCATCGCGCGCAGCACGGCGTCGTAGACCCGGTCGGCATTGCCGAGGCGCGGATTCACCGATTCGCCGATCCGGTCGCGGATCTCGAACAGCACCAGACCGCAGGCGATGGCGATCAGGGTGAGGGTGAGCGGGGTGCCCCAGCCGTGCCACAGCGCCAGATGCGCCTCCAGCGGTCCGAGTGTGCGGGCATAAGGCGAGAGCAGCCGGTCCATCCAGGGCGAGGCGAGACCGGCGGCCAGCGAGGCCGCGGCCAGTACGGCCGGCGGCGCGACGAACAGCGCACTCGGGCGATGCCAGGAGCGCTCCGGCTCGGGCACGCCCTCGACGGCGCGTTTCGTACCGAACGCACCCCAGACCATGCGCGCGCTGTAGCCGACGGTGAACATCGACCCGAGCACGATGCCGATCGCGACGGCGATCCGAACCGGCGCGCTCAGATTGCCCGCGTCCAGTTCCGCGGCGAAGGCGCTTTCCTTGCCGACGAAGCCGAACAGCGGCGGAATCGCGGCCATACTCAGCGCGGCGACCGTCGCGACCGCGCACAGAACCGGCGCGCGCCGGCCGACGCCGGAGAGCCGGCGCAGATCACGGGTGCCCGCGCTGTGATCGATGATGCCGACCACCATGAACAGACAACCCTTGAACAGCGCATGCGCGACCAGCAACGCCGCACCGGCCAGCGCCGCCTCCGGGGTTCCGGTGCCGACCAGTACCAGCAGGAATCCGAGCTGGCTCACCGTGCCGAACGCGAGCACCAGTTTCAGGTCGTAGACCTGCAGTGATCGGAGCCCGGCCAGCAGCATCGACAGGATGCCGAGCGTGAGCACGATCGGATGCCACACCGGGGCCTCGGACAGACCCGGGGCGAGACGCGCGACCAGGTAGATACCGGCCTTCACCATCGCGGCGGCGTGCAGATAGGCGCTCACCGGGGTGGGCGCGATCATCGCGCCGGGCAGCCAGAAGTGCAGCGGCACGATCGCCGATTTGCTCAGCGCGCCGATCAGGATCAGCACCACCGCCACGTTGGTCGACCAGTCGTGCGGATCGGCCCGCGCCACCACATCGGACAGCAGATAGCTGTCACAGCGCTGTGCGAGCAGCACCAGGCCGACCAGCATCGCCAGCCCGCCCGCGGCCGTGACCAGCAGCGCCTGCAATGCCGCGCGGCGGCCGGTGCTCTGTTCGGCGTGATGGCCCACCAGCAGGAACGACAGCACCGTGGTGAGTTCCCAGAAGGTGAACAGCACCAGCATGTTGTCGCTGACGACCAGCCCGAACATGGCCCCGGCGAAGGCCACCAGATAGCCGGCGAAGATACCCAGGCGCGATCGGTCGTCGTCGTCGAAATATTCGGCGCAATAGGCCAGTACCAGCGCGCCCACACCGAGGACCAGTACCGACATGATGGAGGCGAGGCTGTCCAGCCGCAGATCCCAATTCATGTGGATCTCCGGGGCCCAGGCGATCCGGACCTCGGCTTCGCTGTTCCAGTTCGCGATCACCCACACCAGCCCGGCCAGCGGGGCCAGCGCGATCGGGTAGAACCCGCGCCTTCCCCAAACGCGCACAGCGAGCGGTGCGAGCAGGGCGGCCGAAGCATGGGCTAGCAGGATGGCGAGCAAACGTCACTCCGTCGGTCGGCGGCGGGGTGGTGGCGCCCCGATCCTACTGCTGACTCCGGACTTCAGTGGCCACGGCCGGATCCGGCGCGGCCCGGAACGCGACCTTCCAGAGGCGATGGCTATATATCGGCTACCGATTCCGTGGTGGTCGGTTTGCGCCACGAGCGCAACGCCGCCAGGCTTGCCGCGCAGACGACGGTGATTCCCAGCGCGGTCCAGTAGGGCGCCGCCGAACTCATCGCCGAAGCCGGGCACAGGTACCACTGGCCGGGATCGGAGACGCATTGCGGCCGGTCGAGGTGATCGCGCAGGGCGGTGACCACCGACGGTACGAAGATGATCGCCACCCCGAGCACCCGGGTCGGGTTGTATCGCGGTGCGGCACTGCCGAAGCTGTAGCCGGCCACCGCCGCCAGCAGCCCGCTCAGCACCGCGGCCTGCACGCCACTGTGGATCCGATGCCCGGAGACCAGCGCGCAATACAGCGCCATCGCCGCCAACGTCGACATGGCGAGCATCGGCATCGGGCGCCGGAATCCCGCGACCAGTCCCAGTGCGATCAACACCACCAGAGGGGCCGCCGACCATATCGGCAGCCGGCCCGGGATCAGCGCTCCACCGACCGCCGACAATGCGACTGCCAGCAAGATCAAAACACCGTCGCGTCGCGGCAGCAGCACCGCCGCCAGCACGGCCGCGGCGACCGTCAGGGTCGCGGCGAAAGCGACACCTCCGGTGCCGTCGGCGTGCCGGGAAAGCCATTCCGCACTGAACACCCGGCCGATCACGAAGATCAGTCCCGCGATGATCGGCGCCATGGGTAATTCGACCGAGCGGCGTTCCACCGTGTCCTGCTTGCGATTGACGACCATGCCGACGATCACGAGCACGAGTGTGACCACGATCAGCCACAGCGGCGGCAGCGTCGTCGTCGACCAGCCCGGCGCGCTCACCACCCCGTCCCGCACGGTGCCCGTCGAGGTCGAGCCGAGCTGGCCGAAGACCACCGCGGCGAGCGCGCCCAGGGTCCAGCCGAACACCTGGAACCAGCCGCGCAGCACCGCCACCGCGATACCGCCGAGCAGAATTCCGCCCGCGAGCGCTTCCAGATAATTCAATGTGGCCGGCGCGATGCTCTGATCGCCGGTTTCGGCCAGCAGGTGGGCGAGGAACATGGTCACCACGCCGCACAGCGCCGTACCCCAGGCGACCAGGGCGTGGTTGACGGTGGTGGCGAAAACCGCGACGATCAGCGCCACGATGGCGCCGACGGCGATCGCCCGCGGCTGGCTGGCGGCGAGCATATCCAGTTGCAGCACCGAGGTCTGCGAGGTCCAGCGAAAGCCGTTGGGGAGCATCAACGACAGCCCGGCGACCAGGGTGGCCAGGGCCGCCGTGATCATCTCCAGAACCGCGTGGTGCGTGCGCACCAGCCGAAAATACCTGCGAACCGGGTCGAACCGGGGCAGACCTGCCGGATCGGGCGCGCCGGTGGGCAGGCCGGCGCGCGACGGATCAGGTGGTCGCGCGCTTGCCGGCGTACTGCCGCAGTGATTCGACCTGATCGGCGTCGAGTGAGGGCCGCACACTGCCGCGGGCCGTCGCCAGATCCTCCGCGCCGATGGCGGCGGCATCCACATCGCGGCGCATCGCGGCCATCGCGGCCTCGCGCAGCAGTGCCGCGCAATCGGCCGCGGAATAGCCGTCCAGGTCGGCGGCCAATGCGGCGAGATCAACGTCCTCACCCAGCGGCACCGAACGACTCGCGGTGCGCAGGATGTCGGTGCGCGCGGCGGCGTCCGGCGGCGGGACGAAGACCAACCGCTCCAGCCGCCCCGGACGCAGCAGCGCGGGATCGATCAGCTCGGGTCGGTTGGTTGCCCCGACGACCACCACATCGCGCAGCGGCTCCACGCCGTCCAGCTCGGTGAGCAGGGCCGCGACCACGCGGTCACCGACGCCGGAGTCGGTGCTCTGCCCGCGCCGCGGGGCGAGGGCGTCGATCTCGTCGAGGAAGATCAGCGAAGGGGCGGAGTCGCGGGCCCGCTGGAACAGTTCGCGCACCGCGCGTTCGGAGGAACCGACCCATTTGTCCATCAATTCGGCGCCCTTCACCGCATGCACGCTGAGCTGCCCACTTCCGGCCAGCGCGCGCACCAGGAAGGTCTTACCGCAGCCGGGCGGTCCGTACAGCAGCACTCCGCGCGGCGGGTCGATGCCCAGGCGCGCGAACGAATCCGGATGCCGCAGCGGCCACAACACCGCCTCGGTGAGCGCCTGTTTGGTTTCGGTCATGTCGCCGACGTCGTCGAGGCTCAGGCTGCCGATCGCGAGTTCTTCCGTACCCGACCGTGAGAGCGGCCGGATCACCTCCAGCGCGCCGACCAGATCCGCCTGGGTCAGCACGGGGTCGGTGTGATCGTGGCTGGCCCGTGAGGCCGCCCGCAATGCCGCCTCCCGGCACAGCGCCGCGAGGTCGGATACGACGAAACCCGGTGTGCGAGAAGCGATCACGTCGAGATCGAGATCTTCGGTGGGTACCTTGCGCAGCAGTTGCTGGAGCAGTTCCGCCCGGACCGCCGCGGTCGGCAGTGTCAGCGCCACCTCACGGTCGCAGAGATCCGGTGCGCGCAGCCGGCTGTCGACCGCCGCGGGCCGGGAGGTGGTGGCCAGGAAGGCCACGCCGGCGGTGGCCACCGCGGCACGCAGCTGATCGAGAATGAGCGTCGCCACCGGCTCCGGCTGCTCCGGAAGCAGTGCGTCGATATCGGTGATCAGCAGGACTCCGCCTGCGCCGGAACATATTTCCGAAACCGCGAGGCCGACCTCGCGCAACCGGGTGCCACTCTCGGACGCGCCGACCGTAGGGCCGTCCAGTTCCACGATGCGCCGCGGTGTCGACACCGCCCGTGCCAGAGTCGCCTTACCGGCGCCCGCGGGCCCGGTGATGAGCACGCCCAGATGCGGCGGGGCCCCGAGGGTCCGCAGGAGTTCCGGTTCGTCGAGCGCCAGGCTCAGCCATTCCGACAGTTTCGCCGCCGGCGCGCGCACCCCCGCCAGATCCGCGACGGGAACGGCCGACGGACGCTCCCGCACCAGCATCCGGCTGCCGGGACGATTCGGCGCCAGCGCGCCCCGGGGATCGTGCGAGGCATCCGCCGCCGGCGCCGCCGCGCCCCACACCACCGCACTGTTGGGCTGCACACTGACCGGCCCGCCGGTGGGATCGGTGGTGGTCACGGTCAGCAGTTCGGAGGTCCACGCGATCGCGAAGGTGCGCGAAAGCGCTTGTGTCGCAGCGGCGGAACTGGTTCCCGGGCCTAGGTCCCGGGGCAGCAGCGAGACCGCGTCACCCACGGTGACGACCTTGCCGAGCAGCGCCTGCCGCAGCGTGGATTCCGCGATCGCGCCCATCGCCGCGGCCGAGCCGGTCACCGAGATGTGCCGGGCCCCGTACACCGTCACGGGGGCCACGACGACCGCGCTGTCCTCGCGCACCCCGGCATTGGACAGCGTCACATCGTCGAGCAGGGCGACTCCGGCGGGTGTCTCGTCGGGCGCCCGGCCGACCACCGCGGCCGTGCGCCGGGAACCGATCACGCTGATCCCGTCCCACTCCCGCAATCCGAGCGCCGCGAGCGCTTCGGAATGCAAGCGGACCACGCCCCGGCGGGCATCGGCGGCCGAGCGGTTGAGTCGGGCGGTCAGCGACAATTCAGGCACGCCTGCCATTCTGCCCGCGGCGGGCGGCAGTCGTCTGTGCCCGCGGTCCCGGCAGCGGCCGCAGGGATGGAGCTCGCCGGGTCAGCGTCCGCCCGGCCGGCGCAGCCGCAACCGCGCCGACGATTCGCGAATGCCAGGCGGCCGCCGCAGCCGCAACCGGGCGCCCTCGCCGATCGGCGGAATCCGCCGGGCCGCACGCCGTTGCGCGCGGCGTTCGGCCGGCTTGTGATGCCAGGTCTCCGGCCGGGCCGCCACCCAGCGCTGCGAGCGCCACGCGAACGGAATGTGCACGAGGTACAGCCCGACCAGCACCATCAGCAGGATCAGCGGATAGGTGATCAGCGCGGCCCCGGCCAGCGCGACCAGCACCAGCAGCAGTGCCGCCGCCTGCGGCGCCACCGACACCGACTTCATCGCCAGCGTCGGGATCGTGCTGACGGCGAGCAGGGCCGCGAAGACGGTCCACGCCGCCACCACCGGGAAGTTGTTCCACCATCCCTCGCCGAACTGGCTGTGCAGCGCGATCGGCAGCAGCGCGATCAACGCCGCCGCCGGCGCGGGGACGCCGGTGAAGTATTCGCGCTCCCAGTCGGGCCGGGTGTCGTCGTCCATGATCGTGTTGAACCGGGCCAGGCGCAGCACGAGGCTCACCGTGTAGATCAGCGCGATGATCCAGCCCGCGCTGTCCTGGCGCAGGAAGGTCACATACAGCACCAGGGCCGGGGCGACGCCGAAGGAGATGGCATCGGCCAGCGAATCCAGTTCGGCGCCGATCTTGGTGGTCGCCGACAGCATCCGGGCCAGCCGGCCGTCGAGGGTGTCGAGGACGGCGGCCGCGCCGATCATCGCCAGGGCGATGTCGAGCGAGCCGTCGAGTGCGAATTTCACCGCCGACAGTCCGGCACACAGCGCCAGGATCGTCACGATGCTCGGCAGCAGGCGGATCGTGCGGCGGCGGCGACCCGGTTCGGTCACGGTGTTCTCGATCATGGCAGCAGTTCGGCCAGCACCGTTTCCGCGCCGATCGTGCGCTGCCCGGGCTCGACCAGCAGCCGGGTGCCGACCGGGAAGTAGGTGTCGACCCGCGAGCCGAACCGGATCAGACCGTAGGTTTCGCCGATGCTCAGCGCGTCGCCGGCCTTGGCGTCGCAGACGATGCGGCGGGCCAGCAGTCCGGCGATCTGCACGACCGTCACCAGCTGACCGGAGGCGGTCTCGAGCACCATGCTGTTGCGCTCGTTCACCGAACTGGCCGCCGGCAGATCCGCCGAGCGGAACTGGCCGCGCTGGTAGGCGATGGTGCGCACGGTGCCCGAGACCGGGGTGCGCTGCACGTGCACGTCGAGCACCGACAGGAAGATGCTCACCCGGGGCAGCGGGGTGTCGCCGAGATTCAGTTCGGCCGGCGGCACCGCGGTGTCGACGAGCGCGATCTCACCGTCGGCCGGGGCGACGACGATATTCGCCCGATTCGGCGGCACCCGGTGCGGATGCCGGAAGAAGGCCGCCGACGCCGCGGCCGCGGTGAGTCCGGTGCGGCGCAGCCAGCGCCGGCGCCGCCCGCCGAGGACCGCCACCGCCAGCGGCGCGGCCACGAAGGGCAGGCCGGCGGGATGCAGCGGCGGAATCGCTGCTTTGACCAGGTCGGCGACATGACCGAGCCCGGTACGTTCGGGCGTACCGGGCGGGGTGGGGCGGCGGGCCACGGACTCCTCTTTCGTGCGCGGATGACATTCGGTCCGCAGAGCATCCGCCGACCGCGCTCACACCTTACGGGACACCGCATCACCGTGGCGTGGTCCCGAGCGGGTGCACTCGCCGCCCGTGCCGTCAGCGGGCGGCTTTGCGTCCCGTGGCCAGCCGCACCAGCCACAGCAGGATCACCGCTCCGCCCAGGCAGGTGAGGAAGCTGAAGAAAAATCCGCCGCTGTGTACGTCGACGCCGAACAGTCGCAGGATGAAGCCACCGATCAGGCCGCCGACGACGCCCACGACGATATTGAGCAGGATGCCCTGCTGGGCGTCGGTGCCCATGATCTTGCTGGCGATCCAGCCCGCCAGGCCGCCGATGATGATCCAGCCGATGATTCCGAGACCGAGCATCATGTCCTCCAGGGAAACTCGTCGGAAATTGCTGTCTCCGCCTCGCCACGGTTCGGTATCGGAACCAGTCTGCGAGCCGGTTCTACACGAATCGATTGTGACAATACCCACCCTGGGGATTAGCATTCCTACTAATATGAGGGGGCCTCATGTCTACGCGTCGGTTCACGAACCACGAGCGCGTCGGCCCCGGGGCCCGATGAAGGAATGTTCGATACGCGGGTGGCGCCCGGACCGGAACCGTCTTCCGGTTCTCCGGCCCGCCGGCAGGTACATAGGAGATGCGCGATGGCTGCTCGACTCGCCCAAGTCACCGGGGTGGAGCACACGGCGATGCTCGGGCTCGGTGTGTACCGCCCCGCCCGGGTCGTGACCAACGACGAAGTCGCCGGACCGATCGAGTCCAGCGACGAATGGATTCGCACCCGCTCGGGCATCCGGACCCGGCGGTTCGCCTCCGAATCCGAAACCATCATCGCCATGAGCGCCGCCGCCGCGCGCGATGCCATCGCGGCCGCGGGAATCACCGCCGAGCAGGTCGACTGCGTCATCGTCGCGACCTCGACCTGGCTGCTGCTCACTCCGGCGGCCGCTCCGCAGATCGCCACCGAGCTCGGGATGAACAATCCGGCCGCATTCGACATCTCCGCCGGGTGCGCGGGCTTCTGTCATGCGCTGGGCCTGGCATCGGATCTGGTCAAGGGCGGCACCGCGGGCCATGTGCTGGTGATCGGCGTCGAACGGCTCACGGACACGTTCAACCCGGCCGACCGCGGCACCGCCTTCCTGTTCGCCGACGGCGCGGGCGCGGTGATCGTCGGCCCGTCCGACGAACCCGGCATCGGCCCGACCGTCTGGGGTTCCGACGGCGAGCAGCATCACGCCATCCGCCAGGACAAGGACTGGATGGAGTTCTTCCGGGAGATCGACGAGAAGGGCACCGACGCCGTCCGCCCGTATCTGGCGATGGAGGGCACCGCGGTCTTCCGCTGGGCCGCCCATTCGCTGAAGAAGGTCTGCCTGGACGCGATCGAGCGCGCGGGCCTGACCCCCGGCGATATCGACGCGATGGTTCCGCACCAGGCCAACGGCCGCATCATCGAGATCATGGCGCGTGAGCTGAAGCTGTCGGCCAATTGCGCACTGGCCAACGACATCGAGGAGACCGGCAACACCTCGGCCGCCTCGGTTCCGCTGGCCATGGAGGCGATGCTGCGTTCGGGTGAGAGCAAACCCGGTGCGGCGGCGCTGCTGGTCGCCTTCGGCGCGGGCCTGTCCTACGCCGCGCAGGTGGCGAAACTGCCCAACTGGCAGTAGGCGTCCGGCCGGCGCGCGTCAGCCCATGATCCAGGTGACCGTCACGGTGAAGGTCACCGTCTGCTGACCGGGTTCCAAAGGGACGTCGGGGCTGGCGAATTGGGCCTTGGCCTGGGGCGGGGTCGATTCCCCGCTGCTGGTCTCGTTGATGGTCTTCACGTCCTTCAACTTCAGGCCCGACAGCACCGCGTACTGGTCGGCGCGGGCCTTGGCGTCGGCGAAGGCGCCGGCTCGCGCGTCGGCGAGCAGTTTCGAATTGTCGTCGAGCGCGAACGAGACGCCGCGGATGCGGGTGTCGTTACCGCCGGCCTGCACCGCGGACGACAGGACGGCCGAGGCCTTGGGCAGATCGCGGACCACCACGTGCACGGTGTTGGTCGCGGTGTAGCCGGTGACGTTGTGGTCGGGCCCGTACTGCGGCTGCACCGACACATCGGTCGTGCGGATGTCCTCGCGTTTCGCGCCCGCGTTCACCATCGCGTCGGTGATCGCCTTCGCCTTGCCGTTCGCGTTCGCGATGGCGGTGGACACGTCGGGGGCGGTGACTTCGACACCCACGTCGGCGTTCAGGGTGTCCGGCGCTCCGCGCACCTGACCGGTGCCGACCACCGTCACCTCGCGCGAGGTCCCCGAATCCGAACTGCCACAACCACTCAGCAGCACGGTGGTCCCCGCGAGCACCGCCATTACGCTCGCAACCCGTCGCATACCGGGCAAACTACGCGGCCGAACCCGGCCCCGCTCGCGGGCGCGCCGAATCAGCGCTCGGCCGCGACCTTGATCTTGCCGAGGGTTTCGTTCATCCCCGCGACCAGATCGGCCTCGAACTGCTGCTCGCCGCCGAGAAGTGCGTCGATCATCAGCCGCACCGGCTTGCGCACCCCGTTCGGAACGTCGCGCCGCTCGGTCACGCGGGTGCCCGCCGCGGTGGGTTCGAGGGTGTAGCTCCACACGGTGGCGTTCTCGTTCATCCGGAACGCGAAGGCCTGGTCGGGCTCGTACCGCACGATGCGCGAGGTGGTCGGGTAGTACTTGCGGCCGACCTTGTTGAGATTCACCGTCCACGTGCCGGCGCGGGGCGTGCCCAGCGGAATCATCTTCAGCGTGGTGGGGCTGAATTCCGGCATCCGTCCCAGATCGGAGACGACCGCCCACACCTTGTCCGGCGTGGCGGAGATGTCGATGGTGGCTTCCAGGGTGTTCGGCAACGCTGCCTCCGAGATCGTGACGGGCGTGGTTATGACGGTCGGTAACGGTAATCCTAGACACGGCAACCGGACCCGCGACTATGTGAGGGAGGCCACTTTTCTGTTGAAGATCAACTAGGTCACATTCTGATGTGATCCGTTTCGCCGGCCGTAATGACCGACGCACAATGGCGGATAGACAACTACGGCAGGCAACGAAGCAACAGACCGGAGCGCACGCTTCTACGTCCCTGTGAGGTGATCGGCCGTGAATATTCGAACCATCCTCCATCGCCGGCAGGCGGAATCGGTTCCGTTACTTCCCGATTCGGAATCCGGGCCGCTGGCCGCGGCCTTTCGCAACCACGGCCGGCGATCGCGCCGCAACCTGGCCGAGCGGGAGGAAAGGCTCGAACGTTTGCTGACGCCGAGCGAACTCGACCTCGTCGAACACCGCCTGGTGTGATCGATGTGGTGCCCGTAGCGAACACTCTGGGCAACGCGCCCGCCGGGCGCTCATACTTTTCGATGTGACTTCACCAGCTGCCGTCAAACCGGTAATCCTCAGTGTCGACGACGACCCCGGCGTCTCCCGGGCCGTGGTGCGCGACCTGCGGCGGCGGTACGGAGCCGACTATCGCATCATGCGCGCGGAATCCGGTGCCTCGGCACTGGACGTCCTGCGCGAACTGAAATTGCGCGGCCAGCCGGTCGCGGTACTGATCGCCGATTATCGAATGCCGGGAATGGACGGCATCCAATTCCTGGAGCACGCGATCGATCTGCACCCCTATGCGCGCCGGGTGCTGCTCACCGCGTATGCCGACACCAACGCCGCCATCGACGCCATCAATGTGGTCGACCTCGACCACTATCTGCTCAAACCGTGGGATCCGCCGGAGGAGAAGTTGTATCCGGTGGTCGACGCGCTGCTGGAATCGTGGCGTGGCGACGACCGCCGCCCGGTGCACGAGACGAAGGTGATCGGGCACCGCTGGTCGGCTCGCAGTTCCGAGGTGCGCGAATTCCTCGCCCGCAATCAGCTGCCGTATCGGTGGTATCTGGCCGACGATCCGGAGGGCCAACGTCTGCTCGAGGCCGCCGGGGCCGACGCCGAGCAGTGCCCGGTGGTGATCGATCCGAGCGGCAACGTGCTGTTGTCCCCGTCGGACAGCGAACTCGCCGGCTGCGTGGGCCTGAGCACCGATCCGAGTGGTGAGTTCTACGACCTGATCGTGGTCGGCGGCGGCCCCGCCGGGCTCGGTGCGGCCGTGTACGGCGCCTCCGAAGGTCTGCGCACGGTGCTGGTGGAGCGGACCGCGACCGGCGGACAGGCCGGGCAGAGCTCGCGGATCGAGAACTACCTGGGCTTTCCCGACGGGCTTTCGGGCGCCCAGCTGGCCGACCGCGCGCGGCGGCAGGCGGTGAAATTCGGCGCCGAACTGATCACCGCCCGGGAAGTGGTCGGTCTCGAGGCGTGTGGTTCCGCGCGGCGGGTGCTCTTCTCCGACGGGTCCTGCGTCAGCGCCCACTCCGTACTGATCGCCACCGGCGTCAACTACCGCCACCACCCCGCCCCCGGAGTGGACGACTTCACCGGCCGCGGCGTCTACTACGGCTCCGCGATGACCGAGGCGGCCGACTGCGCCGAACGCGAGGTCTACATCGTCGGCGGGGCGAATTCGGCCGGGCAGGCGGCGGTATTCCTGTCCCGGCACGCCTGCACGGTGCACATCCTGGTGCGCGGCAGTTCGCTGGACCAGTCGATGTCGCACTATCTGATCCAGCAGATCGAGGCCGTCCCGAATATCAAGGTGCACACCAACACCGAGGTGGTGTCCGCCGACGGCAGCGATCATCTGGAACGAATCGTGTTGCGCAACAACGCGACCGGCGCCGAGGACAAGGTCGACGCCGAACGGCTGTTCCTGTTCATCGGCGCGGCGCCCGAAACTGACTGGCTGGACGGACTGGTCGTCCGCGACGAATTCGGCTACGTCCTGGCCGGACCGGACCTGATGGTCGAGGGGTCCCGGCCGGCGGGCTGGGAGCTGCCCCGTCCGCCCCATCATCTCGAAACCAGCATTCCGGGCGTCTTCGTCGCCGGCGATGTGCGTTCCGAATCGGCGAAGCGGGTCGCGTCCGCGGTCGGTGAGGGCGCGATGGCGGTCATGCTGGTCCACCGATACCTCGCGAAACAATAGGAGGCGCAACATGAGTGACAGCGGCCGTACCGTCACCGGCTCCCGGACCCTGTGTGATCCGGCGGAATTGCGCACCCTGTTCCTGTTCGAGAAGCTCGACGACGAGCAACTGGCCTGGCTCTGCCGGGAGGGCCGGGTCGAATACTTCGAGCCGGGGCCGGTCTATCGCGAGGGCGAGCCCGCGACCTGCTTCTACGTCCTGATGGACGGTGAGGTGGTGCTCTCGAAACTGTCCGCGGGCGAGGACCTCGAACTCGTTCGCACCGATCATCGCGGCTCGTATGCCGGCGCGTGGACGGCGTATATGGGCGAGCGTGCCGACCAGAACTACACCGGCTCGCTGACGGTGACGAAGCCGTCGAAATTCTTCGTCCTGGACGCGGGGACCTTCGCCCGGATGATGCAGGAATGGTTCCCGATGGCCCTGCATCTGCTGGAGGGCGTGTTCTTCGGCAACCGCAATACCAACGAGATCATCGGCCGGCGGGAGCGACTGCTGGCCTTGGGTTCGCTGTCGGCCGGACTCACGCACGAGTTGAACAATCCCGCGGCGGCCGCGGTGCGGGCCACCTCCTCGCTGCGGGATCGGGTCGCCGGTATGCGGCACAAGCTGAAGATGATGGCGCACGGCAAATTCGACTCCGCCGCGCTCGAGGCGCTGGTGCAGCTCCAGGAGGAGGCGGCCACCCAGGTGGCCAAGGCGCCGACCCTGACCGCGATGGAGGCCGCCGACCGCGAGGACGAACTCGGCGACTGGCTCGCCGATCACAACATCGCCAACGGATGGGATCTGGCCCCGAATTTCGTCCAGGCCGGCTTCGACATCGATTGGCTGGAGAAGGTCGCGGGCACTCTCGAACATTGCGACGACGGAGTGTTCGAAGGTGCGATCCGGTGGTTGAACTACACCGTCGAAACCGAACTGCTGATGAACGAGATCACCGATTCGACCGGTCGCATCTCCTCGCTCGTGCATGCGGCCAAGCAGTATTCGCAGATGGATCGGGCGCCGTTCCAGGTGGTCGACATCCACGAACTGCTCGACAGCACGCTGGTGATGCTGGCCCGCAAGATCGGCGACGACATCTCCGTGGTCAAGGAGTACGACCGGGCGCTGCCCGAAGTTCCTTGCTACGCAGCGGAACTGAACCAGGTGTGGACCAACCTCATCGACAACGCGGTGGCGGCGATGAACGGATCCGGCACGCTCACGGTGCGGACCTATCGCGAAAACGACTGTGCCGCAGTGGAGATCGGCGATACCGGCCCGGGCGTCCCGGAAGCGTTGCGGGATCGGATCTTCGAGCCCTTCTTCACCACGAAACCCGTCGGTGAGGGCACCGGACTCGGCCTCGACATCTCGTTCCGCATCGTGGTGAACAAACACGGCGGCGATATCCGGGTCGAGTCCACGCCGGGCGACACCCGATTCATCGTCCGGTTGCCGCTGGAGGCGGCCTCCGGACGTGGTTCGGGCACCGCTGCCGCCGAATCGTAAGGGCCGCAATTCGATCCGAACTCCACGGTAAGGCCGGGGTTTTCAATCGCCGATGTGGCCGGTACGCTGCGAGCCGCGCCGGAGGCATCCGGCGCGCGCCGGAGGAGATTCGGCGTTGCCGGACCACTCGGGGGTTACGCACGAGATGAAACGACTGACCGTGACGGCCGTCGCCCTGGGCGCGCTGACCGTCGCCCTCACCGGCTGCGGCGGCGACGACCATTCGTCCGCCGATGCCAACGGCCTGCGCAGAAACGGTTCGGCCGTCGCGACCTCGGCCCCCGCCCCCGCGTCGACGACCCCCGTACCGGCGCCGCCGACCGAGGCGCCCGGCACCACCGCGCATCCGGAGAATTCCGGCCTGGGCCCGGCCTCGGCGACCACCTGCGACGAGTTCCGCAAACTCGATATCGAGGGTGAGAAGTCACTGATGGACCGCATTCTCGCGGAGAACCCCGGCTCGAAGTTCGACGGCAGCCCGAATGTGGCGCTGGGGACCGCGAAGCTGGTGTGCCTGTCCAAGAGTGAGGCCGACAAGCCGGTCGCGGTCGCCATCGGAATGGTGACGGAATAACACCCGCGCCCGGCGTGTGCTGGGCTTTTAGGTGATCCATACGAGATCGGCAAGTGCTGTGGCGCAGCGTGTCCGCATGCGCCGCGGCAGATGCGGCGCTCGAGCCGGGGAGATCTCGTGAAGAAATTCGTCGTCGCCGCGCTGTCGTCGGCCGCCCTCGCCGTCACCCTGACTGCCTGCGCCCACGACGAGGAGAAGACCTGCTGTGCCGCGCCCGCCAGTTCGGCCACCGTGACTCCGGCGCCCTCCGACGACGGCTCGGGCCTGCGCCGCAATACGTCGCCGAGTCCGGCGGCGCCGCCGACCAGCGAGTCTGCGCGGCCGCGCATCACCCTGCCGCACATCACCTGGCCGAAACGCGACCCGGGTGCCGGTGGCGAGTAATCTCGCCCCCGACTACGGGCCTGCACTGGAGGGCACAGCGGATGGACGATACGGGTCTGGCCGAATTCCAACGCCATCGTTCCCGCCTGTTCGCACTCGCCTATCGCATGCTCGGCTCGGCGAGCGAGGCCGAGGACGCCGTCCAGGAGACCTATCTGCGCTGGGAGGCCGCCGAGCGTGCCGGGATCCGGTCCGCCGAGGCCTGGCTGACCACGGTCGTGGTGAATCTGTGCCGGAGCTGGCTGGAGTCCGCGCGCTCACGCCGTGAGACCTATGTCGGCCCGTGGCTGCCGGAGCCGGTGCCCACCGGCGGGGGCGAACTCGGTCCGATGGAATCCGCGGAGCAGCGTGAACTGGTCTCGCTGGCGGTGTTGACGCTGCTGGAACGGTTGTCGCCCGCCGAACGCGCCGTTTTCGTCCTGCGCGAGGCGTTCGGTTACTCGCATCGCGAGATCGCCGAGATGCTCGAGCTGTCCGAGGCGAATTCGCAGCAGCTGTATCGCCGCGCCCGCCTGCACGTCCGTAGCGAACACACCCGGTTCGACGCCGAACCCGCCCGTGCCCGGGAACTGTTCCAGCGTTTCCTCGTCGCCGCCCGGGCGGGCGATATCGGCGCCCTGGAACAGATGTTCACCGCCGATATCGTGTCGGTCGCCGACGGTGGCGGCAAGATGAGCGCGGCTCGCCGGCCCGTCGTCGGGGCGGGCCGGGTGGCGCGCTATCTGGCCGGTCTGTTCCACCGCGAGGTCGAGGATCTCGAACTGAGCATGGAGGAGGTCAACGGCGCACCGGCCGCTGTGGCCCGGGTGCGCGGCGAGCTGCTGTTGATCGGCGCGGCCGATGTGGCCGACGAGCGGATCTCGGCGATCCGGATCCTGGTCAATCCCGACAAACTCGCGTACTTCGGTCGCTTCCCGGCGCCGGCGGGAGCAGAACGCCTGGGGTAGTGACGCGGAACACGGCCGATCGTTGTCAGGGATCGGCGGGCTGTCCGGTCTGAAGGGTGTCGGCCTCGAGAAGGAGTCACCCATGAGCGCACATCACACCGCATCCCATCGAATCCTCGTGCTGGGTGCCGGCTATGCCGGCCTGGCCGCGGCGGGCAGACTCTGCAAGTCCCGCGGCGCGCAGATCACGGTCGTCGACAGCCGTGCGGAAATGGTCGAGCGGGTGCGACTGCATCAGCTCGCGGCCGGGCAGACGATCGCGCGCCGGGATCTGCGAACCATGCTGGAACGCAGGGGCGCCCACTTCGTCCGCGGCTGGGTCACGACGATAGATACTGCGGCACAAGAGGTTTCGCTGTCCGACGGTTCCGTGCTGGGTTACGAGACGCTGGTGTACACGCTCGGCAGTGCCGCGGATGTCGACAGCGTTGCCGGCGTGCGGGATTACGCCCATCCGGTGGCGACCCCGGAGGACATCGCCGCGCTGCCGCCGCTGCGTGGCCGCGTCGCGGTGGTGGGCGCCGGGGCGACCGGTATCGAGACCGCGGCCGAACTCGCCGAATCGCATCCGGAATTGCCGGTGGCGCTGGTGAGTTCGGAACAGCCCGGCTTCTGGCTCTCCGAGCGCGCGCAGCGGCATATCGCCGCCACCCTGGAGCGGCTCGGTGTCGAGGTACACGCGGGCGCCAAGGTGGTCGAGGTCGCGGCGGACGGCGCGCGGCTCGCCGGTGGCGGGCGCGTCGAGGCCGAAATCATCTTGTGGACAACAGGTTTCACCACCAGTGATCTTGCCGCCCGCGCCGGCTTGGCAGTCGATGCGCGGGGCCGGGTCCTGGTGGACGCCACGCTGCGCACCTCCGATCCGCACGTGTACGCCGCCGGTGACTGCGCCGCGATCGCCGGACCGGGCGGCCGCGAACTACGGATGGCCTGTGCGACGGCGCTGCCGACCGGATCCCATGCCGCGCGGTCGGCCCTGGCCCGGATGCGCGGTGCGGAACCGGACGAGCTGCGTTTCCGCTACGTCCTGCAATGCATCAGCCTCGGGCGTCGCGACGCGGTGGTGCAGTTCGTCCGCGCCGACGACGCCCCGACCCCGCGCGCCCTCACCGGCCGTCCGGCGGCGGTGGTGAAGGAGATGATCGTGCGCGGCGCGGCGATGCAGGCGCGTCCGTGACATGTCGTCAACTCATGGTTGACCCGAGTGAATGAGTCAACCTAAAGTTGACGCATGACCGAACGTATCCGTCTCGACGATCTGATCGATGGCATCAAACTCGCCCGGCCCGACGACGTCCTGGAACAACTCTCCGACGCCGTGGTGGTCGCCGGGCACATGAGCGAAGTGGCCGATCACCTGATCGGCCACTTCGTCGACCAGGCCCGCCGTTCGGGCGCCTCCTGGACCGATATCGGCCAGAGCATGGGCGTCTCCAAACAGGCCGCGCAGAAGCGTTTCGTGCCGAAGCCGGGTGATCCCGCGATGGATCCGAATGCCGGGTTCGCACGCTTCACGCCCCGTGCGCGCAATGTCGTGATGGCGTCCATGGAGGAGGCTCGGCGCGCGGGCAATCCGGAGATCCAGCCCGAACACCTGGTGCTCGGACTGCTCGGTGAGCCGGACAGCCTGGCGGCGCATGCCATCGTCGCCAAGGGGATCTCGCTGGACGCGGTGCGCCGGGTCGCGACGGCGGCGCTGCCGGCGGCGGTGGACGAGGTCCCCGCCCTCATCCCGTACACCGCGACCGCGCGCAAGACGCTGGAGTTGACCTTCCGGGAGGCGCTCCGGCTCGGCCACAACTACATCGGCACCGAACATCTGCTGCTCGCACTGCTCGAGCAGGAGGACGGAAGCGGTGTGCTGTCGGGGCTGGGCTTGACCAAGGCGGATATCGAGCGCGATCTCGTCGCCCAGCTCGCCCAGTTCATGCCGCCGAATCCGGTGGACGCGCCGCGGCCGCCGGCCGCATCGGCGCCACCCACGCCACCCACTCCGCCGAGCCCGCCCGCTCCGCCGCAGCCGCCCGCCGCGCCGATTGCCTGATCGGTGCTCGCCGGCATCCGGATTCGGCACGCCGGCGCGGTTGTCGCAGACGGGTCCGACACGACCGTCGCGTCGGACCGGTTCGCCGGTTTCGCCGATCCGCCCAGGCCGCGCCCGGTTCGGGGGCGGTCGCGGCGGACATGATCACTCGCCGATACAGCTGTGTAGTTGTGGGGCTGATGAGGTGATCGGTGGTCCGGATACGATATTGCTATGGCGGATGGATCGGATTCCGACCTGATCGCGGGGGAACTACGCGCAGACCTGCTGCGCGCGCTGTCCTATGTCGAAACCGAGGACGGCCCGGACGGCAGCTACATCGTCAACGGCGATCTGCCGCCCGAGGTGGCGCCCCCGTTCATCCGGGCGATCATGCGAATCGAGGCGGAACTGCTGCTTCACGACGCCGAACAGGTGACCGTGGAACGCGGCGAGCCGCGCAGTCCGGAGGAGCGGCGCACCGACGCCTTCGTCGCCCTGGCGCTGAGAGTCACCGACGATACGTGAGCGCGCCGACCCTGATACCGCGCCGTCCAGCCGATATCGCCGATTGCGAACGATGCGGCCGTCGGATCCGTAACCTTGCACTCGGTACCGTCGAGTGCTAGAAAGGTCCTGGCACTCTCGACCAGTGAGTGCTAGGTCGGGCAGGTGAGACCGGGTTCCCAGACACCCTCGGTCGTCCGTCGCGGGCACCGTACCTGGCCAGCGTAATGGGGCGATCCAACCTGCGGTCGCTCTGTGTGTCAGCCCCATATACATGTGGAGGATCTCAACGCAATGGCCAAGACAATTGCGTACGACGAAGAGGCCCGTCGCGGTCTCGAGCGGGGACTGAACAGCCTCGCCGACGCGGTCAAGGTGACGCTGGGCCCCAAGGGTCGCAACGTTGTCCTGGAGAAGAAGTGGGGCGCCCCCACGATCACCAACGATGGCGTGTCCATCGCCAAGGAGATCGAGCTGGAGGACCCCTACGAGAAGATCGGCGCCGAGCTGGTCAAAGAGGTCGCCAAGAAGACCGACGATGTCGCCGGTGACGGCACCACCACCGCAACCGTGCTCGCCCAGGCGCTGGTGCGCGAGGGCCTGCGCAACGTCGCGGCCGGTGCGAACCCGCTGGGCCTGAAGCGCGGCATCGAGAAGGCCGTCGAGGCCGTCACCGCCAAGCTGCTCGACACCGCCAAGGAGGTCGAGACCAAGGAGCAGATCGCTGCCACCGCGGCCATCTCCGCCGGCGACGCGTCCATCGGTGAGCTGATCGCCGAGGCCATGGACAAGGTCGGCAAGGAAGGCGTCATCACCGTCGAGGAGAGCAACACCTTCGGCCTCCAGCTGGAGCTGACCGAGGGTATGCGCTTCGACAAGGGCTACATCTCGGGCTACTTCGTCACCGACGCCGAGCGTCAGGAAGCGGTCCTCGAGGACCCGTACATCCTGCTCGTCGGTTCGAAGGTCTCGACCGTCAAGGACCTGCTGCCGCTGCTGGAGAAGGTCATCCAGGCCGGTAAGCCGCTGCTGATCATCGCCGAGGACGTCGAGGGCGAGGCCCTGTCGACCCTGGTCGTGAACAAGATCCGCGGCACCTTCAAGTCCGTCGCCGTCAAGGCCCCGGGCTTCGGCGACCGCCGCAAGGCGCAGCTGGCCGACATCGCCATCCTGACCGGTGGCGAGGTCATCAGCGAAGAGGTCGGCCTGAACCTGGAGACCGCCACCGTCGACCTGCTGGGCACCGCCCGCAAGGTCGTGGTGACCAAGGACGAGACCACCATCGTCGACGGTGCCGGTGATGCCGACGCCATCGCGGGTCGCGTCGCCCAGATCCGCACCGAGATCGAGAACTCGGACTCGGATTACGACCGTGAGAAGCTGCAGGAGCGCCTGGCCAAGCTGGCCGGCGGTGTTGCGGTGATCAAGGCCGGCGCTGCCACCGAGGTGGAGCTCAAGGAGCGCAAGCACCGCATCGAGGACGCGGTGCGCAACGCCAAGGCCGCCGTCGAAGAGGGCATCGTCCCCGGTGGTGGTGTGGCGCTGCTGCAGGCCGGCCCGGCGCTGGACGACCTGAAGCTGACCGGTGACGAGGCGACCGGTGCGAACATCGTGAAGGTGGCGCTGGCCGCGCCGCTGAAGCAGATCGCCTTCAACGCCGGCCTCGAGCCCGGCGTGGTCGCCGAGAAGGTCGCCAACCTGCCGACCGGCCAGGGCCTCAACGCCGACTCCGGCGAGTACGAGGACCTGCTGGCCGCCGGTGTGGCCGACCCGGTCAAGGTCACCCGCTCGGCGCTGCAGAACGCCGCGTCGATCGCCGCGCTGTTCCTCACCACCGAGGCCGTCGTGGCCGACAAGCCGGAGAAGGCCGCCGCTCCCGTCGGCGACCCGACCGGTGGCATGGGCGGCATGGACTTCTGAGTCCTGCCTTCCCGCAACACCTTTCGAACCGGTAGCCGGTCCGCCTCCGGGCGGGCCGGCTACCGGCGTTTCGGCGGACCTGCCGTCGCCGGGCTCGGTCACGGGCCCCGGCCCGGTTAGCGCTTTTCAGTCATATTTCCCCTAACCCCTGCTGCTGCAAGGGCTTTCGATGCCCCGGGACTGGACAACCGGCGTTGTGGAACGCACTCTTTTCGGTTGGCTTCATCCGGGAGCCTTCGATAGGGGAAACAGAAATGTTCTCAACGGGCAAGCTTGCCCTGAGTTTCGTCGCGGCGTCCGCGACGGTCTTCGTCGTCGCCGGGACCGGTTCCGCGGCCGCGGAGCGTGGAGCGGACGGCCACTACTACGGCGCGATGGCCATTTCCGACGCGAACGACGACGGCTGGACCATCGGAATCGCCCTCAATGCCCCCGACCAGGCGACGGCCGACGCGGGCGCCCTGGAGCAGTGCTCCTCGCACGGTGAGCAGGGGTGCGCGACCATCGTGCGCTTCGTCGACGGGTGTGGTGCCATCGCCCGGCGCGACGACATCCACACCGGCGGCACGGGCGCCACCCTCCAAGACGCCGAGCGCAACGCGATCGCAGCCCTCGGCCCCGGACATCCGCCGACCCTGAGTTCGGACGGTTCGGGACCGGCGGTCATCTCCGTCTCTCGCTGTAACGGCTGATCTCCAGCCGCAATCGTCGCGTATCCCGACGCGCATCCCGAATTGCGATCGGAAGCCGGTCCCGCACCCACGGCGGACCGGCTTCCGGCATTTCGGAACGAGCGCCGGCCGGCGGCGGGAATTTCTCGCCGCGGGCCGATGTTGTGAAAGTCGTTGCGGTCGCATCCGAGGTGCGTCGTTAGGCCGGATGACCAGGCGATTTGACTTCGAATGCGGTTGGCACGTAACTTATTCCAGGTCAGAGCGACACGGACACCGACCCGGAGCCGAAAGGCCCGGGACAACGAGGTCGGACGAGGAGCGCCTGACAATCACACTGGTTCGGTAAGAGGAACCCCGATTTGGTCGGGAGCTTCTGGCTGAGCTAAGCTGTAAAAGTTGCCCAACCGATCGACCGGGAAGTTTCTCGCGAGATTGCTGGTG